>NZ_JBFBDP010000041.1:0-51509 GCF_040701585.1 Streptomyces sp. NPDC093801
TCGCGCAGCGACGCGACCGAAGGGAGCGCCCTTGACAGGCCGTCCCGACGCGGAAGGACGATGAGACTGACGGGAAACCCCCAAGCCCTCCCCGTGCCGCCCCGCCGAGGTCCCGCCCACCCCGGTGCCGCTCCGCGGTCCCCGTTCCGCGTCCGTTCGGTGCCGCCGCGAGGCGGGTGGGCAACCACCGCCCGGCCCCCGGCCCCTCGCGGGGGCGGTGGCGTGCCCCTAGCACCCCGGCACCCGTTCCCCCTCCCGGGACAGAGCCGCCAGGACCGGGGCGATCAGGGGGTGGGACTCGGCGCCGCGGCGGGTGGCGGCGAAGACGCGGCGGGTGGCGGACGGGCCCGAGACCGGGCGGACGCAGACCTCCTTGAGGTCCATGCCCCGCAGCGCCGAGCGCGGGACCAGGGCCACCCCGGCCCCCGCGCCGACCAGGGCGGTCACCGCGCGGAAGTCGTCGGAGGAGTGCACGAAACGGGGCTGGAAGCCAGCCAGTTCGCAGGCCAGCAGGGTCACGTCATGACACGGGTTGCCCGGGTACTGCCCCACCCATTCCGCGTCGGAGAGGTCCGCCAGGGCGACGGCGGGGAGGTCGGCGAGGGGGTGTCCCGTCGGCAGGACCGCGTCGAAGGGCTCCGCGTACAGCGGGATGACCGACAGGCGGCCGTCGTCGGCGCCCGGCGCGCCCCGGTACTCGACCGCGAGGGCCAGGTCGGCCTCCCCGTCGAGCAGCTGCAACAGGCTCTGGTCGCCCTCGGCGTCCCGGACGCGGAGCCGGATCCCCGGGTGCTCCCGCGCGAGGCGGGCCAGGGCGGGGGCCAGCACCTCGGCGATGCCGGTCGCGAAGGCGGCGACGGTGACCTCGCCGGCCGCTCCGCCCGCGTACGCGGCGAGTTCCGCCTCGGCGCGCTCCAGCTGGGCGAGCACCTCGTGGGCGTGGGCCAGCAGGATCTCCCCGGCCGCGGTGAGCCGTACCCCGCGGCCGCTGCGGGTGAGCAGCGTGTGGCCGGTCTCCTGCTCCAGCGCGGCGAGCTGCTGGGAGACGGCGGAGGGGGTGAGGTACAGGGCTGCGGCCGCGGCGGTCACCGTACGGTGGTCCGCCACGGCCCGCAGGATGCGCAGCCGGCGGGGGTCGATCACCCCTCCATGATGTCAGCCCTGAGCAGCGGAAAGCGCCGCGCGGGCGTCCACGAAGGCGGCCACCGCGCGCTCCACGTCGGCCGTGGAGTGGGCCGCTGAGAGCTGGACGCGGATGCGGGCCTGGCCCATCGGGACCACGGGGTACGAGAAGCCGATCACGTACACCCCGCGCTCCAGGAGGAGCTCCGCCATCCGGGCCGCCTCGGCGGCGTCGCCGATCATGACGGGGGCGATGGCGTGGTCGCCGGGCAGGATCTCGAAGCCCGCCTCGGTCATCTTCGTGCGGAAGAGCTTGGTGTTGGCCGCGAGCTGGTCGCGCAGGTCGCCGGCGGACTCCAGCAGGTCGAGGACCTTGAGGGAGGCGGCGGCGATGACCGGGGCGAGGGAGTTGGAGAAGAGGTACGGGCGCGAGCGCTGGCGGAGCAGCTCGACGATCTCGGCGCGGGCGGCGACGTAGCCGCCGGAGGCGCCGCCGAGGGCCTTGCCGAGGGTGCCGGTGATGATGTCGATCCGGTCCATGACGCCGTGCAGCTCGGGGGTGCCGCGGCCGCCGGGGCCGACGAAGCCGACGGCGTGGGAGTCGTCGACCATGACCATGGCGTCGTAGCGGTCGGCGAGGTCGCAGATCTCGGTGAGCGGGGCGACGTAGCCGTCCATGGAGAAGACGCCGTCGGTGACGATGAGCTTGCGGCGGGCCCCGCCCTCGGTGGCGGTCTTGAGCTGGGCTTCCAGGTCCGCCATGTCGCGGTTGGCGTAGCGGAAGCGGCGGGCCTTGGAGAGGCGGATGCCGTCGATGATGGAGGCGTGGTTGAGGGCGTCGGAGATCACCGCGTCCTCGGCGCCGAGGAGGGTCTCGAAGACGCCGCCGTTGGCGTCGAAGCAGGAGGAGTAGAGGATCGTGTCCTCCTGGCCGAGGAAGGCCGACAGGCGCGCCTCGAGCTCCTTGTGCACCTCCTGGGTGCCGCAGATGAAGCGGACCGAGGCCATGCCGTAGCCCCAGCGGTCCAGGGCGTCCTTCGCGGCGGCGACGACCTCGGGGTGGTCGGCCAGGCCGAGGTAGTTGTTGGCGCAGAAGTTCAGGACCTCGCCGGGGGCGCCGCCCGCGGTCACCGCGACGGCGGCGCTCTGCGGGGTGCCGATGACGCGCTCGGGCTTGTGCAGGCCGGCGGCGCGGATCTCGGCGAGGGTGGCGCGGAGGTCCTCGCGGACGGACTCGAACATGGTCGGTTCTCCTTGTGCGGTGTGCCGTCCGGCGGGCGGACGGGAGGAGGGGGCCGGGCCCCGCGGAGGGGGGAGGGTGTGCGGGGCCCGGCCCGGGGGAGATGGTCTTGTGGCTGCCCGGCGGTCGCGGCCGCGACACGCGGACGGGCTGACGGACGACCGGCGGCGGCCGGTCGGGGCGGGGGCGGGTCCTGCCGGACGTCCGGGCCCGGCCCGAGGGGCGGGCGGGCGCCGGCCGGTGGCCGGTGCGGGCCGCCCGCCGCCGGGGGCTACTTCGTCCAGTCCAGGATGATCTTGCCGCTGCGGGCCGTGGAGGCCTCGTCGAAGGCGGCCTGGAAGTCGGTGTGCGAGTAGCGGCCGGTGATGACCGGGGTCAGGTCGAGGCCGCCCTCCAGCAGCACGGTCATCGCGTACCAGGTCTCGAACATCTCGCGGCCGTAGATGCCCTTGATGGTGATCATCGAGGTGACCACCTTGGCCCAGTCGACCGGGAACTCCTGGGCCGGCAGGCCCAGCATCGCGATCCTGCCGCCGTGCGTCATGTTGTCGATCATGTCGCGCATCGCCTCGGCGCGGCCGGACATCTCCAGGCCGACGTCGAAGCCCTCGCGCAGGCCCAGGCGCGTCTGCGCCTCGGCGATGGAGGACTCGGCGACGTTCACCGCGAGCGTGGCGCCCGCCTTGCGGGCGATCTCCAGGCGCTCGGGGCTGACGTCGGTGATGACCACGTTGCGCGCGCCGGCGTGCTTGGCGACGGCGGCGGCCATGATGCCGATCGGGCCGGCGCCGGTGATCAGCACGTCCTCGCCGACCAGCGGGAAGGACAGCGCGGTGTGCACGGCGTTGCCGAAGGGGTCGAAGATGGCGGCCACGTCCAGGTCGACGGGCGTGCGGTGGACCCAGACGTTCTGCGCGGGCAGGACGACGTACTCGGCGAAGGCCCCGTCGCGGCCGACGCCGAGCCCGATGGTGGAGCGGCACAGGTGGCGGCGGCCGGCCAGGCAGTTGCGGCACTTGCCGCACACCAGGTGGCCCTCGCCGCTGACCAGGGCGCCGACCTCGATGTCGCGGACGTCGGAGCCGAGCGCGGCGACCTCACCGACGAACTCGTGGCCGAGGACGAGCGGGGTCTTGACCGCGCCCTGCGCCCAGCCGTCCCAGGCGCGGATGTGGAGGTCGGTGCCGCAGATACCGGTGCGCAGCACCTTGATCAGCACGTCGCCGGGGCCGTATTCCGGCTCGGGGACGTCCATGAGCCACAGCCCGGGTTCGGCTTTGTGCTTGACGAGTGCCTTCATGGGGGTGGCTCCAGGCGTGCGGAAGGTGGGGCCGCCGGGCCCGCTGGTGCGCGAGCGGCGTGGTGACGGGCACCAATCTGCCGATCGGCGCGGTGATCAGTCCATCGAGACTTTCTTAAGCGGGTCGACAGCGCAGCTTCACGCCTATGCTCCTCCCTGGAACGGGGTAGGGCCCGGACCGGGATCGCCCGTGCGGTCCGGGGCCGGGGTGAAAGGGGAGGTGAGGGGCGTGCCGAGTCTGCGCAGCAGGGCGCTGTCGGCCGCACTGGTCGCGACGGGCCGGCGAAGACGGTTCGCCACCGCGGAGGCGGTACGGGCGACGGTGGCGCAGGCGGCCCGCAGGCCCGCCTCGCACCTGCCGCCGCGTTCGCTGGGGCGGGTCGCCGAGGTGTCGCGGACCTTCGTCGGCGCGTGGCCCGTGTACGACGTCTCCCCGCTCGGGGAGGAGCCGGTGGCGCGGGTGCTGTACGTGCACGGCGGGGCGTACATCAACGAGCTGGTGCGGCCGCACTGGTCGCTGATCCGGACCCTGGTCACGCAGGCCCGCGCCCGGGTGGTCGTGCCGGCGTACGTGCTGGCGCCGCGCGGGACCGCCGACCGGACCGTGCCGGTCGCGGCGGACCTGCTGAGCGGCCTGATCGAGAGCGGCGGCGCGGGCGGGACGGTGCTGATCGGGGACTCGGCCGGGGCCGGGATGGCGCTGGCGGCCGCGCAGCGGCTGCGGGAGCGGACCGGGGCGCAGCCGTCCCGGATCGTGCTGATCTCGCCTTGGCTGGACGTGAGCATGAGCCATCCCGGGCAGGCGGCGATCGAGGCGGCGGATCCGGTGCTGGCCCGGCCGGGGCTGGCGGAGGCGGGGCGGCTGTACGCGGGGACGCTGACGGCGGACGACCCGAGGGTGAGCCCGCTGCACGGGTCCTTCGCGGGGCTGGCGCCGCTGACGGTGTTCACCGGGACCCGGGACGTGCTGACCACCGACAGCCGGGAGCTGCTGCGCCGGGCGCGGGCGGCCGGTGCGGAGGTGGAGTGGCACGAGGAGCCGGGTCTGCCGCACGGGTACCCGCTGCTGCCGGTGCCGGAGGGGCGGGCGGCGAGGGACCGGATCGTGGAGCTGGTCCGGGCGACGGCCGACGAGGAGTAGCCCCGGGCCACGGGGGCCTCCTACGCCGTGCAGGTCAGCAGGGAGCTGACGGGTGCGGCGCGGTAGGCCGTCCAGTAGGCCTCGTCGCGCGCGGTGTCGGCGGGCGGGGTGCGGCTGGGCTGCCAGGCGACGGTCGAGAAGCCGGCGTCGACGGCGGCCTCGGCGAAGTCGGCGTGCGCCCATTCCCGGTACTCGAAGTGGAGCGGGGGCTCGGTCAGGAACTGGGCCTTGAGCAGGGGCGCGTCGCCGTCCGGCACCCGGTCGAGGATGCGCATCCCGTACGGGGACCAGTCGACGCGCGGGTAGGCGCCGGGGTTGCGGACGAGGGAGAGCAGTCGGCCGCCGGGGCGCAGGTTGGCGCGGATGCCGCGGAACATGGCGTGCAGGGCGGCGCGGTCGGGGGCGTGGCTGAACAGGTAGACGGCGGTGGCCAGGTCGAAGGGGCCGAGCTGGGGCATGTCCGCGGCGTCGGCGACGACGTACTCGACGGGGGCCGGGTGCCCGTCCCGGCCGTCGGCCTGCCGCTCGCGGGCCCGGCGGACGCGGTGCGGGCAGCTGTCGACGCCGACGGTCCGGCGGGCGCCGCCGCTCGCGAGCAGCGCGGCGGTGCCGCCGTGTCCGCAGGCCACGTCGAGGGTGTCGAGGTCGCGGACCCCGCCGAGGGCGTCGAGGGCGGTGCGGAGGGTGAAGGCGTCGGCCGCGGTGAAGGCGGCCCGGGGCGCGGGGTGGCTGGAGGTGTCGTCGTGCATGCCGGCATGCCTCCCCGGCGGGGGCGCGGGGGGCGGCGGGTGCGGCGGGTGCGTCCCCCGTACGAGGGAGGCGTTCGGGTCAGTCCGTGCGGCGGACGGGGCCGGGCGGGGCCGTGGGCGCTGCGCCGGCGACGAGTTCGCGGGCGCAGGCGCGCAGCCAGGCGTGCGCGGGGTCGGCGTCGTGGCGGGGGTGCCAGGCGAGGCCGAAGGGGAGCGGCGGGAGCTCCAGGGGGACCTCAAAGGTGACCAGGCCGAGGGCTTCGGCCTGGCTGGTGGTTCGGGTGGGGATGAGGCCGATGAGGTCGGTCTCGCGCAGGACGAAGAGGGAGGCCGGCGTGGAGCCGATGCTGCCCACGACCCGCCGGGAGAGTCCCTGTTCGGCGAGGGCGGTGTCCACCGGCCCCTCCAGCCTGCCGCGCCGGGAGACGTTCAGGTGCTCTCCGGCGGCGAAGCGGCGCGCGGTGAGGCGGCCGCGCAGCAGCGGATGGCCGGCCCGGACGACGCCCAGCATGCGCTCGTCGACGAGGTGCTCGCTGCGGACCTCGGGGGAACGGCTGTCGATGACCCCGAGTTCCAGGTCCGCGACCCCCTCGCGCAGGGCCGGCACGTCGATGTGGCTCTCCGACAGGAACCGCAGCCGCACCCGGGGGGCCTCGCGGCCGATCCGCTGGAAGAGGGTGGCGCCGAAGGTGGCGGCGAAGGAGTCGTGGGCCATGACGGTGAAGGTGCGTTCCAGGGTCCGGAGGTCGACCTCGCCGCCGGTGAGGAACAGGGCCCTGGCCCGTTCGACCACGGAGCGGACCTCGCCCTGGAGGGAGAGGGCGTGGGGGGTGGGGACCATGGTCCGGCCGGCCCGGACGAGGACGGGGTCGCCGAGGGCCTTGCGGATCCGGCCGAGGGTGCGGCTCATGGCGGGTTCGGAGAGGTGGAGGCGGGCGGCGGCGCCGGAGACGCTCGATTCCTCGAGCAGGACGTCGAGGGCGACGAGCAGGTTCAGGTCCAGCCCGACGGATCCGGATTGCGTCACACGCATTCATCCCTTGCGGAAGTTGCACTGGAAAGCAGGTCGCGCCAACTCTACGGTGGTTCGGCGGGGGTTGATCTCCCCCGGACTCCATCACCGTCGACCGACTCCCAGGAGGAGCCGTGCTCCGCCATGCCCGCACACCGGCCGCGCCCGAACCCGGCGCCGCAGCCCCGTCTTCACCCTCACCCTCCGATACCGGCGGCGCCCGGCCCGGCGGCCCGGCCGCCCCGGGGCTGTCCCGTGCCGCCCTGCTCGCGCTGTACGCCTGCGTGCTCGTCGCGCAGGGCATGGTGGCCGCGGTCAACCTGCTGATCCCGCAGCTGGCCGCCTCCACCCTGCACCCGAGCCCCGGCGAGCTGCTCTGGGCCGTCGACGCCTACGTGATCGTCTTCGCCGCCCTGCTGATCCCGGCCGGGGCCCTCGGCGACCGCTACGGCCGCAAGGGCGCCCTGCTGGCCGGGCTCGGGCTGTTCGCCGCGGGCGCGGTGCTCAGCGCGCTCGCCGGGGACCCGGCGGTGCTGATCGCCGGACGCGGGCTGTGCGGGGCGGGAGCCGCCCTGATCATGCCTGCGACCATGTCCGTCCTGGTCCGCCTGACCCCGCCCGAGCGGCGCCCCCAGGCGCTGGCCACCTGGACGCTCTCCGCCGGCCTCGGGGGCCTGGCGGGCAACGTCGGCGGCGGTCTGGCGGCGGAGTTCCTCACCTGGCGGGCGCTGTTCTGGGCGGTCGTCCCGCTGGCCGCGCTGCTCGCCCTCGCGGTGGCCCGCGCGGTGCCGCGCACGCCCTCGCGTCCGGACGCGGCCGTCGACCCGCTCGGCGCCCTGGTCCTGGCGGCGGCGCTGTGCTCCGTCGTCTACGGGATCATCGAGGGACCCTCGTACGGCTGGGCCTCGGGCCGGGTCCTGACGGCCTTCGCGGCCGGGGCGGCCCTGCTGGCCGGGTTCGTCCTCCGCGCCCTGCGCGCCGCCCGCCCGCTGCTGGATCCGCGGATCTTCGCCTCCCGCCGGCTGCGCGCCGGGACGCTGGGCATCGGCGCCGCGTTCTTCGGGCTCTTCTCCCTGTTCTTCGTCAACGCCCAGTACCTCCAGTACGCGAAGGGCTTCTCGCCCGCCCAGACCGGTTTCGCGATCGTCCCGCTGACCGTCGGCATGGCGCTGGTGCCGCGCTTCGGCGCCCGCCTCCAGCAGCGGACCGGGCCCCGGCTGCCGGTGGGCCTCGGGCTCGTGCTGATCGCGGGGGGCCTGCTGCTGGTGTCCACGGTCGACGCGGGGACCCCGTACGCGGTGTACGCCGGCTATCTGCTGGTGCTGTCCGTGGGGACGGGGCTGTGCGCGCCCTCGCTGACCATGACGGTGGTCACGGCCCTGCCGCCGCACCAGGCGGGGCTGGGTTCGGGGCTCAACACGGCCGCCCGGGAGATCGGGGCGGCGCTGGGCGTGGCGGTGGTCGGCACGGTGCTGGCCTCCCGGTTCCACGGGAACCCGGCGGCGGACCCGGCGCAGGCGGCGGCCTTCACGGACGCCATGGGGGTGGCGCTGCGCACGGTGGCGGCGGCGCTGCTGGTCGCGTCGGCGGCGGTGGTGTCCGGTTTCCGGGAGCGCGGGGGGCGCCGGAGTGCAGCGGCCGGGGGCCAGGGAGCATCCTGACTGTGTGACGGCGAGACCGGACGGCGACGGCCCGGCGTCCGACGCCGCGGGCCGGGTGCTCGCGCGGGCGGCGGTGGGTGCCGTGCGGGCCGTCGGGGGCTGTGCGGGCGGGGTCTACCTGCGCTCGGATACCGAGGGGCTGCTGCGGATGGCGGCGGTGACGGGCCTGCCGGGGGTGCTGTTCCGGCCCTGGTGGCGGATCCAGGTGAACCGCCCGTACCCGGTGGCGGAGGCGTTCCGCAGCGGCCAGGCGGTGCACCTGCCGGACGGGGAGACCGCGGTGCGGCGCTTCCCGCAGCTGATGGCGGGGCTGCCGTTCCCGTTCGGGTCGCTGTACGAGCCGGTGGCCGCAGGGGGGCGGCGGTTCGGGGTGCTGCTGGTGGTGCGGCCGGCGACCCCCGGGGTTCCGGTCGACGCCGACGACCGGCGGCGGATGCGGGAGGCCGCCGACCGGCTGGGGCGGGACCTGGCCGAGCTGGCGGCCGCCGGGGATCCGGTGCACTGGGACCGGGACCCGCTGGGCGTGCCGTGGCCCCAGGCCGGCGGGAGCGCCGGCGAGGCCGCGGACCGGCTGCCCGTGGGGGTGCTGTCCGTGGACCGGCAGGGCGTCATCGGCTTCGCCAACGCCGCCGCCGGGGAGCTGTCCGGGATGCCGGCGGCGCGGCTGGCGGGGCGCGGGCTGTGGGAGGCCCTGCCGTGGCTGGGGCACCCCGCGTTCGAGGACCACTTCCGGGGGGCGTACCTGTCGGGGGAGGCGGTCTGCTTCGAGGCCCGGCGGGGGAAGGACGCCGATCCGGCGGCGGTGTCGGTGGGGCTCTACCCGGCGCCCTCGGGGCTGACGGTGACCCTGGAGGCGGGCGGGCGGCCCGTGTACGCGCCCGGTGCGGCGGCCCGGGCGGGCCCGGGATCCGGTGCGGCGGCGGCCTCCCGGGCCTCGGCCCTGTACCGGCCGGTGGCCCTGGCGATCGCGCTGACCGAGGCGATGACGGCCCGGCAGGTCTCGGCGGTGGTCACCGAGGAGCTGCTGCCCGCGTTCGGCGGCCGGCAGCTGGCGATCTACCTCTTGGACGAGCGCCACCTGTACCTCGCCTGGGAGACGGGATTCCCGCGGGGGTTCCTGGACCGGTTCGACGGGGTCTCCCTGGACGCGCGGCTGCCGGGCGTGGAGACGCTGACCTCGGGGCGGCCGCTGTTCTTCGAGTCGATGCAGCACCTGGCGTCGGCCTATCCGGGGATCCCGCTGGACGCCGACGTCGGCGCCCGCGCCTTCCTGCCGCTGATCGCCTCGGGCCGCCCCGTGGGCTCCTGCATCCTCGGCTTCGACGCGCCGCGCGGGTTCAGCCGGGAGGAGCGCACGGTGCTCACCGCGCTGGCCGGGCTGATCGCGCAGGCCCTGGCGCGGGCGCGGCGCTACGACAGCGAGGCTGCGCTGGCCCGGGGGCTCCAGGCGGCGCTGCTGCCGCACCGGCTGCCGGTGACGGGGCGGGTGGCCACGGTGGGCCGGTACCTGCCCGGCTCGGCCGGGATGGACGTCGGCGGCGACTGGTACGACGTCGTCGAGACGGGCCCGGACCGGCTGGCCCTGGTCATCGGTGACGTCCAGGGCCACGGGGTGGCGGCCGCCGCGACCATGGGCCAGCTGCGCAGCGCCGTACGGGCGTTCGCGCTCAGCGGGAACAGTCCGGAGCAGGTGGTGCGGGGCACCAACCAGCTCCTGATCGACCTGGACCCGGGCCAGTTCGCCAGCTGCTGCTACGTCCTGCTCGACCCGGCGTCCGGCCGCGCCGTGGCCGCCCGCGCCGGGCATCCGCAGCCGCTGCTGCGCCACGCCGACGGCCGTACCGAGGTGCTGGACCTGGCGGGCGGGGTGGTCCTGGGGGTCGACCCGGGGGCCTCGTACCCGGAGACGGAGCTGCTGCTGGAGCCGGGCGCGGTGCTGGCCCTGTACACCGACGGGCTGGTGGAGGTGCCGGGCGCGGACATCGACGAGGGCGTGGAGCGGCTGCGGTCCGTCCTGGCCGCCGCCGCCCGCCCGGCCCCGCTGACGGAGACGGCGGACCGGCTGGTGGCGGAGGCGGACGAACGGGCCGACCGGCCGGACGACATCGCGCTGCTCCTGGCGTCCCGCGCGGATGCCTGAGTCCGGGCCGGGCGCGGCTACCGGGTGAGCCCCTTGACGGGGAGGGAGTCCAGGGGCTCGGGAAGCGGCTTCGGGGCGGCGGCCGAGCGGGCGCCGTCGGAGGCCGGGCACAGGGCGCGGAGCGCGAAGGCGCCCAGGGCCGCGTCGGCGGGGTGCGGGACCGGCTTCCCCCCGGCGTCGAAGCGCTGGTACTTCATCAGGTTGTACCCGACGGCGTACTGGCGAGCGCCGTCGGCGGTGGTCATGGCGGAGGTGCCGGCGCCGAAGACGGCCCCGTCGTGGCCCCAGACCGGGCCGCAGGGCGTGTCCAGGGAGAGCAGGCCCAGGCCGTAGCGCATGACGACGGTGCCGCCGGGGTCCTTGACCGGCACGGTGGTGCGCATCTGGCGCACCTGCTCGGCGGGCAGCAGCCGGCCCTGGAAGAGGGCCCGGTAGAAGGCGGTGAGGTCGTCGGTGGTGGAGACCAGCGCCCCGGCCGTTCCGCCCCAGGTCATGTTGTAGTCGGCGTAGTCGCGCGGCGGGTCGATCAGCCCGTACCAGTTCTCGTACATCCCGGCGTGGGGGCCCTTGATCCGCTCCGTGGTGCCTGGGAAGTAGGTGTCCCGCAGCCCGGCCCGGCGGATCACGTCCCGGGTGATGACCTTCTCGGGGTCCTCTCCGGTGGCCTTGCGCAGCACCTCGCCCAGCAGCACGTAGTTGGTGTTCGAGTACGACCAGTCGGAGCCCGGCTCGAACAGCTGCGGCTGAACCGTCCCCAGGGCGATGAGCCGGCCGGGGGTGAGGGTGCGGTGGCGGAACTCGTCCAGGCTCGCCGTGGAGTTCTGCATGAGGGACGGGAAGGCCCCGCCGATGTAGTCGGCGATCCCGCTGGTGTGGTTCATCAGCATGCGCACGGTGACCTTGCGGCCGCGCTCCCCCGGCAGCAGGTCGGGGACGTAGTCGGCGACGGGCCGGTCGAGCCCGATGCGGCCCCTGGCGCTCTGCTGGAGCACGGCGACGGCGGTGAAGGACTTGGTGACGCTGCCGACCCGGTGGCGCATCCCGGGGGCGGTGGGCCGGCCGGTGTCCCGGTCGGCGAGGCCGGTGGCCCCGCTCCAGTGGGTGCGGCCGTCGCGGACGGAGGCGTACGCGCCGTAGACCCCGGCCTCGTGCACGGCGTCCAGCGCCCGGGTGAGGGCGGCGCGGTCGAGGGCGTCGGCGGCCGCGGCGGGCCCGGCGGGGGGCGCGGCCGCGGCCTGTGCCGGAGCGGCCCCGGCGAGGAGGGCCAGGACGACGGCGGCTGCGGCCGCCGCTCCCCGTAAGCGTCGGTTGCGGTCCTGCTGTGCGAGCTCCACGCGGGTCTCCCCCGGGTCCGGGCGGCCGGCCGGGGGCCGCCAAATGATCTTGTGGACTCGATTCTGTCGGCCGCAGGCACGTTCCTCGTCCTTCGGGCGGACGATCCCGGCGCTTGACGCATACGCCCTCAGGACCAGACACACCTCCACCCGCGGGACCCCTTGACATCGGGCAAAGCGGAGGGAAATTCATTGGATCTCCCTTCGGTTCCCGTATGTCGCACCGGCCAGTGTTTACGCGGCCTTAACACCCGGATCGGCGGAAACGGAACCATCGGCACGATGGAATCCGCAGGTGGACAGCTCTTGACCTGCGGATGTCGTCGAGCTTCCATAACGGCCACCGGAGCCACACAAACGGAAGTGCCCACCACCGCCCCGGAGGCGATAGCGGCACCGGCACCCCCTTCTTCGCACCTGCCGATCGGAATCCCGCACCGATGACTGAAACGATCAGCGCGCCCCAGGCGCTCGCCCCCGCCACCGGGCCCACCCCCCAGAAGCTCAAGCGCTCCATCGGCGTCGTCGGCGGGACCCTGCTCACGCTGTCGTGCGTGACGCCCGCCTCGACCCTGTTCGTCGTCGTTCCCGATCTCTTCTCCAGTCTCGGCACCTGGACCGCGCTCACCATCGCGATCGGCTCGCTGCTCTGCATCGGCGTCGCGTTCTGCTACTCGGAGCTGGGCACGCTCATCCCGAGCGCGGGCGGCGAGTACGCCATGGTCTCCACGCTGGCGGGCCGCCTCGCCGGCTGGCTGGTGTTCGTGCTGTCCCTGCTCGTGGTGATGATCGTGCCTCCCGTGATCGCCATGGGGACCGCCGACTACCTCGCCCCGGTGGTGCACATACCGGCCCCGGTCGCCGGCGGCGCGGTGATGCTGCTCGCGACCCTCGCCGGTCTGCTGGACCTGCGGGCCAACGCCTGGATCACGGGCATCTTCCTGGTCCTCGAGGTGGTCGCGGCGGCGCTGGTCGCCGTGCTGGGCTTCGCGCACAGCGAGCGGGGCGCCGGCGCGCTGGTGCACGGCACGGTGGCCGCCGAGGGCGGCGGCACCTCCACGGTGACGGCGATGATGGTGGTCTCCGGCCTGGCGATCGCGCTGTTCATCACCCAGGGCTTCTCGACGGCCGTGTACCTCTCGGAGGAGCTGGAGAAGCCGCGCCGCAACGTCCCGCGGACCGTGCTCGCGACGCTGGCCATCTCCACCGCCGTCATCCTGGTGCCCGTCGTCGCGATCACCATGGGCGCCCCGGACCTGGACGCGCTGGCCTCCGGGGACCTCGGCGCGATGGTGACCGCCTGGTCGAACTCGGCCGTCGGCACCTTCGTCAGCCTCTGCGTGGCCCTGGCCATCGTCAACGCCGGCATCGTCATGGTCATCCAGAACTCCCGGGTGCTCTTCGCCTCCGCCCGCGACAAGGCCTGGCCCGAGCCGGTCAACCGCGGCCTGTCCCGCCTGGGCCGCTTCGGCTCCCCGTGGGTGGCCACCCTGCTGGTCGGCCTGCCGGGCGCGGCGATGTGCTTCGTCAACCTGGACACCCTGTACGGGGTGACCGGCGTGTCGGTGACCGGCATGTACCTGCTGGTCGCGGTGGCCGCGCTGTTCAGCCGGCGCGGGGCGCACCGCGAGGCCGCCGCCTGGCGGATGCCGCTGTGGCCGGCCGTGCCGATCGCGCTGATCGCCGTCCTGGCGTACATCCTGACCCAGCAGGAGACCCAGTACCTGCTGTGGACCGGCGGCATCACCGCCGTCGCCACCCTGTACTGGGCCCTGTACCTGCGGCCGCGCAAGGACACGCGCTGGCTGGTCAGCATTCCGGACACCGAGGAGCCGGCCGGGGCGTAGCCGCCCGGCCCGTCCCTCCCGGGCCCGTGGGGCCGCCGCACGCCGCGGCGGCCCCACGGGCGTTCCCGCTCCCGCCGGTCAGGGGCGGCCGTCGGCCGCTCCGAGGGTGAGGGCGGTGTTCACCAGGCCGATGTGGCTGAAGGCCTGGGGGAAGTTGCCGAGCTGGCGCCCTCTCGACGGGTCGTACTCCTCGGCCAGCAGGCCGACGTCGTTGCGCACGGCCAGCAGGCGTTCGAAGAGCTCGCGGGCCTCCTTGGGCCGGCCGGTCAGGTACAGGGCGTCCGCCAGCCAGAACGAGCAGGCCAGGAAGGCCCCTTCGTCGCCGGGCAGTCCGTCGACCGAGGGGCCTTCGGTGCTGTAGCGGCGGACTAGGCCGTCGTGGCCCAGCTCCGCCCGGACGGCGTCGACGGTGCCGATCACGCGCGGGTCGTCGGGCGGCAGGAAGCCGACGCGGGGGATGAGGAGCGTCGCCGCGTCCAGTTCGCGGGAGCCGTAGTACTGGGTGAAGGTGCCCCGTTCGGGGTCGTAGCCGTGCTCGCAGACGTCGCGGTGGACCTCGTCGCGCATGGTCCGCCAGCGCTCGATGTCGCCCGGCATGTGGGGGGCGGCCTCCAGGGTGCGTACGGCGCGGTCGGCGGCGACCCAGGCCATCACCTTGGAGTGGGTGAAGTGGCGGCGGGGGCCGCGCACCTCCCACAGGCCCTCGTCGGGCCGGTGCCAGTTGCGCTCCAGGAAGTCGAGCAGGGCCAGCTGGATCTGCCAGGCGTGCCGCTCCGAGGCCAGGCCGGTGGAGCGGGCCAGGTACAGGGAGTCGAGGACCTCGCCGTAGACGTCCAGCTGGAGCTGGTCCACGGCGGCGTTGCCGACGCGCACGGGCGCGGAGTCGGCGTACCCGCGCAGCCACGGCAGCTCCGCCTCGGGGATGCGGCGCTCGCCTGCGATCCCGTACATGATCTGGAGGTCGGCCGGGTCGCCCGCGACGGCGCGCAGCAGCCAGCCGCGCCAGGCCCGGGCCTCGTCGAGGAAGCCGGTGGTCAGGAGCGCGCCGAGGGTCAGGGTGGAGTCGCGCAGCCAGCAGTAGCGGTAGTCCCAGTTGCGGACGCCGCCGAGCTCCTCCGGCAGGGAGGTGGTGGCGGCGGCGGCGATCCCGCCGGTGGGGGCGTAGGTCAGGGCCTTGAGGGTGATCAGGGAGCGGGTGACGGCCTCCTCGTAGGGGCCCTGGTAGCGGCACTGGGCGGACCAGTCCCGCCAGTCGGCGAGGCTCTGCTCCAGTGCCTCGTACGGGTCGACGCGCGGGGGGCGCGGTTCGTGCGAGGGGTGCCAGGACAGGACGAAGGCGACCTTCTCGCCGGGGCCGACGGTGAACTCGGAGCGGGTGCTGCGGTCCACGCCCCAGGTGTGGACGGGGGGCTCGCTGCGGAACCAGACCGAGTCGGGCCCGGCGACGGCGACCCGGTCGCCCTCGCTGCGCCGGACCCAGGGGACGACGTGGCCGTAGTCGAAGCGCAGGCGCAGGGTGCTGCGGACGGTGACCCGGCCGGAGATCCCCTCGACGACGCGCATGACGTCGGGGGCGGTGTCGCGCTGCGGCATGAAGTCGGTGACCTTGACGGTGCCGTCGCCGGTCTCCCAGTAGGACTCGAGGACCAGCGAACCGTCGGCGTAGGCCCTGCGGGTGCACCGCTCGCCCTCGGCGGCCGCGGCCGGGGCGATCGTCCAGTGGCCGTTCTCCC
Source organism: Streptomyces sp. NPDC093801 (assembly GCF_040701585.1). Taxonomy (NCBI): domain Bacteria; kingdom Bacillati; phylum Actinomycetota; class Actinomycetes; order Kitasatosporales; family Streptomycetaceae; genus Streptomyces; species Streptomyces sp. NPDC093801. Next base: position 15,280 of record NZ_JBFBDP010000041.1, read on the forward strand.
GGTCGCCGAGGAGGGCCGCGAAGCAGGCGGCGGAGTCGAAGCGGGGCAGGCACAGCCAGTCGATGGACCCGTCGCGGCCCACCAGTGCGCTGGTCATGAGGTCGCCGATGAGTGCGTAGTCTTCGATGGGTTGTGTCATTTATCCGCTGTTCCCCCGATTTCCCCGGGCCAATCAGGGTGTCGCCCTCCGGCCCCGGGGGGCCGGAGGGCGAAGTGGCCCGTCGGGGCCGGTCGCGCGGGGCGAGGGGTCAGCCGCGCACGAGGAGGGTGGCTCCGGCGAGGACCACGCCGAGGGCCAGGGCGGACGCGCCGAGCGACAGGCGGTGGGTGCGCAGAGCGGGGAGCGGCAGGGCGCGGTCCAGGGCGTAGCGGCCGGGGCCGGTCAGGGTGAGGGCGGCCGCGGCCGCCGCGAGGAGCAGTTCGTACTCCATGCCCTTGGGGGCGAAGAAGGCCCCTGCGCCGTGGACGGCGAGGGCGTTGATCATCGTGCCGGTGACGGCGGCGCCGGCGAGCGGGGTGAGCAGGCCCGCGGCGAGCCCGAGGCCGCCCAGGGTCTCGGTCAGGCCGGCGAGGGCGGCCATGGTGTCGCCCGCCGGGTAGCCGACGGAGGTGAAGAACCGGCCGGTGCCGCTGATCCCGCCGCCGCCGAACCACCCGAAGAGCTTCTGGACGCCGTGGGCGGCCACGGTCAGGCCGAGGACGACGCGCAGGAGCAGCAGGCCGGTGTCGTAGGAGGCGGTGGAGGGGGCGGGGGTGGCGGATACGGCCGGTGCCGTGGCCGGGGCCTTCGTCGCGGTGGCGGAGGCGCTGGTCATGGGGGATTCCTTCCGGTCGGGGCGGCCCGAGGAGTCGTTCGTCGTGCACGGAGCAGGTTGTTCAAATTCGAACCGCCGACGCCGAGACTAACCACTGATTCAAATTCGAACAACTCGTGTACCCTGGCGCCATGGACGGAACGAGATGGCTGGACGAGCGCGAGATGCGGGCCTGGAGGGGCTTCCTGGCCGCTTCCGCCCTGGTGAACCGGCATCTCGACCAGCAGCTGAAGGACGACTCCGGACTCTCCCACCCCCAGTACGAGATCCTCGTGCGGCTCGCCGCGGCGCCCGACGGCGAACTGCGGATGACGGAACTCGCCAACGGGCTGATCAACTCCAAGAGCGGTCTGACCTACCAGGTCACCCAGATGGAGAAGGCCGGCCTGGTCCGGCGCCGCAGCTGCCCCTCCGACGTGCGCGGTGTCTTCGCCGTCCTCACCGACGCCGGCCGGGCCCGGCTGGAGGCGGCCGCGCCCGGCCACGTGACGGCCGTCCGGGAGGCCCTCGTCGACGTGCTCACCCCCGCCCAGCTGGACGCGCTGGCCGACGGCCTCGGCGAGGTCAGCCGCCGGCTGCGGGAGCAGGGCGGCTGACCTCCCGTCCTCTTGGCCGTTCCTCCCCTGATCCGGCAGCCGGTCGTGGTTGACTTCGAAACCCGGCCGCGAACGGGGCCGGACGGCCGCGCCACCTGGGAGGCAGCTTTGAGGATGCTCATCAACTCCGCGGACACCGTAGTCGCCGACGCGCTGCGCGGGATGGCGGCCGCGCATCCCGACCTCGACGTGGACGTGGAGCGGCGGGTGGTCGTACGGCGCGGCGCGAAGACCGGCGGCCGGGTCGGCCTGGTCTCCGGCGGCGGCTCGGGACACGAGCCCCTGCACGGCGGGTTCGTGGGGCACGGGATGCTCTCGGCGGCCTGCCCCGGAGAGGTGTTCACCTCCCCCGTCCCGGAGCAGATGCTCCACGCGGCGGGCAGCGTGGACTCCGGACAGGGCGTCCTGTTCGTCGTCAAGAACTACACCGGCGACGTGCTCAACTTCCAGATGGCGGCCGAACTCGCCGAGGAGGACGGCCTGCGGGTGGAGCGCGTGCTCGTCAACGACGACGTCGCCGTCACGGACAGCCTCTACACGGCCGGGCGCCGCGGTACGGGCGCCACCCTGTTCGTGGAGAAGATCGCCGGGGCGGCCGCGGAGGAGGGGGCGCCGCTGGAGCGGGTCGCGGCCCTCGCCCGGCAGGTCAACGAGAGCTCGCGCAGCTTCGGCGTCGCCCTCAGCGCCTGCACCACCCCCGCCAAGGGCAGCCCCACCTTCGAGCTCCCCGACGGGGAGCTGGAGCTGGGGATCGGCATCCACGGCGAACCGGGGCGCGAGCGGCGGGCCATGATGACCTCGCGGGAGATCGCGGAGGTGGCCGTGGGCGCCGTACTGGACGGCCTCGCGGAGACGGGCGGCCCGGCGGCCGGCCCCGTCCTGGCCCTGGTCAACGGGATGGGCGCGACCCCGTTGCTGGAGCTGTACGGGTTCCACGCGGAGGTCGCGCGGATCCTGGAGGCGCGCGGCGTCCCGGTGGCCCGCAGCCTGGTCGGGAACTACGTCACCTCCCTCGACATGGCGGGCTGTTCGGTGACGCTGTGCCGGGCCGACGACGAACTGCTGAGGCTCTGGGACGCGCCGGTGCAGACCCCGGCGCTGCGCTGGGGCCGCTGAGGAAGCGGGGCACACGGTCATGGACGAAGGGATTGCGGTGCGCGACGCGGAGTTCTTCCGGCGCTGGCTGGAGGCCGCCACGGCGGCGGTGGAACGGGAAGCGGACCGGCTGACCGAGCTCGACTCCCCCATTGGCGACGCCGACCACGGCGCCAACCTGCTGCGGGGCTTCACGGCCGTCCGCGCCGGGCTGGCGGGGGCCGATCCGGCGGCCGGGCCCGGCGCACTGCTCCAACTGGCGGGCCGCACCCTGATCTCCACGGTCGGCGGCGCCTCCGGCCCCCTGTACGGGACGCTGCTGCGCCGCACGGGCAAGGAGCTCGGCGAGGACCCCGAGGTCTCGGACGCCGCCCTGCAACAGGCCCTGCAGGCGGGGGTGGACGCGGTGGCCCGGCTGGGCGGGGCGGCGCCGGGCGACAAGACGATGCTGGACGCCCTGGTCCCCGGGGTGGCCGCACTGGGCACGTCCTACCCGGCGGCCCGGGACGCGGCGGAGGCCGGCGCCCTGGCGACGGTGCCGATACTGGCCCGCAAGGGCCGCGCCAGCTACCTCGGCGAACGCAGCATCGGCCACCAGGACCCGGGCGCCACCTCCTCGGCGCTCCTCCTGGCGGCCCTGGCGGACACGGCCGAGGGGGTCCGGTGAACGCGGTGGGCATCGTCCTGGTGTCGCACAGCGCCCAGGTCGCGGAATCGGTGGCGCAGCTGGCCCGGGCCCTGGCGGCGGGCGGCGCGGCGGCCCTGGTGGCCCCCGCCGGCGGACGGCCCGACGGCGGCCTCGGCACGAGCGCGGAGCTCGTCCTCGCGGCGGCGGCGTCGGTGGACCGGGGAGCCGGGGTCGCGCTGCTGGCGGACCTCGGCAGCGCGGTCCTGACGGTCAAGGCACTCCTGGAGGACGGCGACCTCCCGCCGGACTCCCGCCTCCTGGACGCGCCGTTCCTGGAGGGCGCGGTGGCGGCGGTCGTGGCGGCCTCGACGGGCGCCCCGCTGGAGGCCGTGGCCGTGGCCGCCACGGAGGCCTACGGCTACCGCAAGCGCTGACGCCCGGCGTCCGACGCCCGGCGTCCGGGATCCGGGATCCGGGCGCCCGGCGCCGGGGCGGGATCGGGGTGCACCGCGCGGCGGTGCACCGCACCCGCCCGCGCGGCGGTGCACCGCACCCGCCCCCGTCGCCGCGGGTCAGCGCCCCCGCAGGCTGTCGAACTCGCGCCGCTCGCGCTTGGTCGGCCGCCCGGCACCCCGTTCCCGGAGGCCGACCGCCGCGGCCTCCACCGCCGTCGGCACCGGCGGACTGTTGTCGACGAAGCACTCCACCGCCACCGGCGGCCCCACCCGCTTCGTCACGGGCCTGCGTACCACCACCACGCGCTCCCGTCCCGCGTGGAACAGCCGGACCTCGTCGCCCGCCCGCACCTGCTGGGCCGGCTTCGCCCGCTCCCCGTTGACCTTCACGTGCCCCGCCCGGCAGGCGGTCGCCGCGACGGACCGGGTCTTGGTGAGCCGTACCGACCAGATCCAGGCGTCCACCCGCGCGGTACCCGCCTCCAGCGGAGCCGGACCGGCCGCTCCCGTGCTCTTCGTGTCAGCCATGCCCCGAGCCTATCGATCCGGCGGCCCGGAAACGGAAGGCTTTTTGGCGGATACCACAAGGACCATGGCATCTGCGATAGAGAACGCGCCAAACGAATTGCACATGCGCTCGGAATGCCCCTAACTTGTCGCCCATGCAGTCCTACACCATCGGACAGGCGGCGCGTCTCCTGGGCGTCAGCCCGGACACCGCGCGCCGCTGGGCCGACGCCGGCCGGGTCGCGACCCATCGCGACGAGGCGGGCCGTCGCCTGATCAACGGCCGTGACCTCGCGGCCTTCTCCGTCGAGGTGGGGCAGGGCGCCCACACCGAGGACGGGGAGCCGTACACCTCGGCGCGCAACGCCTTCCCCGGCATCGTCACGGCCGTCACGCTCGGCGACGTGGCCGCCCAGGTCGAGATCCAGGCGGGTCCCCACCGCCTCGTCTCCCTGCTGACCCGCGAGGCCGTCGAGGAACTCGGACTGGAGGTCGGCATGCAGGCCACCGCCCGCGTGAAGTCGACCAGCGTGCACATCGACCGCACCTGATCCCGGTCCGGCGCGGCGTCCGGCCGCCCCCGCTCACCGCGCGTCCCGTGCGCACCCGCCCGTCCCCACCCGCTCCGCCCGTCACGGCGCGGGTCACCCCGCGCGGCCCGGCACCCGGCCGGCCGCCGACCCGATCCGAGGAGCCCCCTCCCGTGCACGCGATCCTGAACGGCCGCCGCGCGGCCGCCGCCGCACTGACCGCCGCCCTGCTCGTCCCGCTGTCCGCCTGCGGCGGCAACGACGACAAGAAGGCCGACGCCGCCGGCGGCCCGTCCGCCTCGGCCCCCGCCTCCGCCGGTACGAAGGCCGCCGAGCTCACCGTGCTCGCCGCGTCCTCCCTCACCGACGTCTTCAAGACGGCCGGCGAGGCCTACGAGAAGTCCCACCCGGGCACCAAGGTGAAGTTCTCCTTCGCCGGCTCGCAGGAGCTCGCCGCCCAGGTCAAGCAGGGCTCCCCCGCCGACGCGCTGGTCACCGCCGACACCAAGACGATGGACGGCCTCAGGGGCGAGACCAACGACCCGACGATCATCGCGAAGAACCGCCTGGTCATCGCCGCCGGCAAGGACAACCCGTTCAAGATCGACGAGCTCAAGGACCTCGCCGACTCCAAGATCAAGGTCGTTCTCGCGGCGCCCGAGGTCCCGGTCGGCCGCTACAGCAAGCAGATCCTCGACGCCCAGAAGATCGAGGTGAAGCCGGTCTCCCAGGAGCCCAACGTCCGCGCCGTCCTGAGCAAGGTCGAGCTGGGCGAGGCCGACGCCGGCCTCGTCTACAAGACGGACTCGGCCAAGTCCGGCGACAAGGTCGTCACCGTCGACATCCCGGACGACCAGAACGCGGTCGCCTCCTACCCGGCCGCCACGCTCAAGCAGTCCAAGAACTCCGAGGCCGCGGCCGCGTTCGTGGCCTGGCTGAGCACCCCGGAGGCGCAGAAGATCCTCCAGGACGCCGGTTTCCAGAAGCCGTAGCACCACGGCCCCCGGGGGGCTGCCCGGTCCGGGGGGACGGGCAGCCCCCTTCGGCATGCCCCCGAACGCCGGCACCCCGCCGCCGTAGGCTCCCTACGCCCCCCTCCCGCCCGCCGCAGCAGCTCCCGAGCAGGAACCCCATGAGCAGACTCCGCACCCGTACCCGGCCCCCCGTGACGCTGGCGCTCCCCGCGCTGCTGGCCGTCGCGTTCCTGCTGCTGCCGCTGATCGGCATCCTGACCCGCACCCAGTGGGGCGACCTCGCCGAACACCTCACCAGCCCCGGTGTGGTCGAGGCCCTGCGGCTGTCGCTGCTGGTCTCCGCCTGGGCGCTGGGCCTGTCCCTGCTGCTCGGGGTGCCGCTCGCCTGGCTGCTGGCCCGGGTCGAGTTCAGGGGCAAGGCCTTCGTCCGCTCGCTGGTGCTGCTGCCGATGGTGCTGCCGCCGACCGTCGGCGGTGTCGCGCTGCTGCTGGGCTTCGGGCGGCGCGGGCTGCTCGGGCCCTGGCTGGAGGAGACCTTCGGCATCACGCTGCCCTTCCACACCTCGGGCGCCGTCGTCGCGGCCACGTTCGTCGCCATGCCCTTCCTGGTGATCAGCCTGGAGGGGGCCCTCGGCGGACTCAAGCAGAGCTACGAGGAGACCGCCGCCTCCCTCGGCGCCCCGCCGGTCCGGGTGTTCTTCACGGTGACCCTGCCCATGGTGGCCCCCGGCCTGATCGCGGGCGCGGCCCTGACCTGGGCGCGGGCGCTGGGCGAGTTCGGGGCGACCATCACCTTCGCCGGTAACCTGCCCGGCACCACCCAGACCCTGCCGCTCCAGGTCTACCTGCTGCTCCAGGACCGCCCCGAGGCGGCCACCTCGGTGTCGCTGCTGCTGCTCGCCATCGCCATGGGCGTCCTCATCGCCCTGCGCGGCCGCTGGACCGGCACCCCGGCCGTCCGCACGGCGCCCCGGAGCCTTCCCGCGGCGGCCGAGGAGCCCCCCGCCGAACGGGACGGCGGCCCGCGGGACGACGCCGGGCCGGCCGCCCCCGACGACGGCCGCTGGCCCCTGCACGCCGAGGTCACCGGCTTCAACCGGCTGACCCTCGACGCCGGTCCGGGCACCACCATCGCCGTGGTGGGCGAGAACGGCGCGGGCAAGACCACGCTCCTGCGCGCCCTGCTCGGCCTGACCCCCCGCGCCCACGCCGCGCTGCGGCTCGGCGACACCGACGTCACCGCCCTGCCCCCGCACCGCCGCCAGGTGGCCTGGGTCCCGCAGGACGGGGCGCTGTTCCCGCACCTGAGCGCCCTCGCCAACACCGCGTACGGACTGCGCGCCCGCCGGGTGCCGCGCGCCGAGGCCCGCCGGGAGGCGCAGGCCTGGCTGGACCGGCTCGGCGTCGGGCACCTCGCCCAGCGGCGGCCCGGTCAGCTGTCCGGCGGGCAGGCGCAGCGCGTGGCCCTGGCCCGGGCGCTGGCCGCCCGTCCCCGGCTGCTGCTGCTCGACGAACCCCTCGCCGCCCTCGACCAGACCACCCGGGCGCACGTGCGGCACACCCTGCGCAGCCACCTCGCGGGCTTCGGCGGGGTGTGCCTGATCGTCACGCACGACCCCGTCGAGGCGGTGTCGCTGGCCGACCGGGTCCTCGTCCTGGCCGACGGCCGGACCCTCCAGGACGCGCCGCCCTCCGAGGTCACCCGGCATCCGCGGTCGCCGTGGGTGGCCCGGATGCTGGGCCGCAACGCCTGGCCGGGCACGGCCTCCGCCGAGGGGCTCGCGCTGGCGGGCGGCGGGCGGCTGGTGGTGGCCGAGGCGCTCCCGGAGGGGGACCGGGCCCTCGCGATCATCGCCCCGGAGGCCGTGTCGGTGCACCGGGAGCGGCCCGGAGGCAGCCCCCGCAACGTCTGGCCCGGCACCGTGCGGGAGGTCACCGCGGTCGGCAGCCGGCTGCGGGTGCTCGTCGGCTCGGCCGAGGCCCCCGACCTGGTCGCGGAGATCACCCCGGAGGCGGCCGCCGAACTGGGGGTGGCCGACGGCGCCGCGGTCTGGACGAGCGTGAAGGCCACCGAGGTCACCCTCGTGCGCCTGTAGGCGGTGCCACGGACAGCCAGTCGCGGCCGGGCGCGGCGAAGGCGTCGGCTCCGAACAGGGTCCGGCCGCCGCGGGGCGCCGCGACGGTCAGCACGCCCTCGTCCCGTGCGGCGGTGAAGCGGGGCGCGCCGAGGGTGAGGACCGCGGCCCTCTTCCCGGTCGTACGGCGGAACTCCGCGAGGCGCAGTGCCAGCAGGGCGGACTCCTTGGCGTCCAGGGTGTCCGGCGTGTAGGGCAGGACGACGGCCAGCGCGGCCGTGCCCGGCTCCCGGGCGGCGGTGTCCAGGGCCTGGCGCAGGGCCCGCATCCGGGCCAGGCCGGCGCCGCGGTCGAGGGTGCGGCGGCGGGTGTCGAGCGGGACGAAGCGCACCCCGCGGTGCAGGAAGGGCGCCTTCTCCGTGCCGGTCAGCGCCAGTTCGGCGCCGTCCCCGGCCGGTCCCCCGCCCGCGGCGAACCGCCAGGGCCGCGCCCGGACCTGGGCGGCGGTCGCCACCACCGGGTCGGGCCGGGCGGCGGCGGGGACGGCGGGTCCGGTGGGCGGGAGCGTCGCGGTCAGGGTGTCCAGCAGCAGCCGGCCGGGGCGGGCGCCGGGGGCCGCCGAGAGGCGGGTGACGCGCAGGGGCTGTTCGGCGGCGGCCGGGACCGGCAGCCGGACCTCCCGCCAGCCGGTCCAGTCGACGGCGGGCCCGCGCAGGGTCACGGGCACCCCGTCGGCCCCGGCCAGCTCCACGGCGGGCCGGGCCCCCGAGGCGTCCCCGCCGACCCACAGGGACAGGGCCCGGGTCAACTCCGGTACGGGGAGCGGGCGGGGCGGGACCGCGGCCGCGCCGGCGCGCGCCTCCAGGGCCAGCCCCGGGCCCGGGTGTCCCTCGGCGGGGGCGGCGCCGGGTCCGGTCCAGGCGGCCGCGTCCTCGAAGCCCGTCACGGGGGCGGCCGCCGAGCCTGCGCCGAGGGCGAGTTCGGCGGTGGCGCCGGTGGTCCTGACGGTGGCGGACAGCCGCCCGGCGGCCTGGGCGGCGAGGGCCGTGACGGTGAAGCCGCCCCGGCCGTCCTCGGCGACCCGCCAGCGGGTGCGGTCGTAGCTCAGGGTCAGGTCCCGGGGTTCGACGGGTGCGGCGGCGCCCTGGGCGTCGTACCCGCGCAGGCTGAACCCGGCGCTCCGCCCGCGCCCTTCGAGGCCGATCCGGGCGGGCACGGCCCGGATCCCGGCGAGCGGCCCGAGCACGTCGAGCCGCACGGCGCCCTCGGGCGCGCCCGTGCCCGTCCCCGCGGGCGCCCCGCCGCCGGAGGCGCCCATCCCCGCCTCCGCTCCCGGCGCGGTCGCGCCGGCCCGGCCCCTCGACCCGCCCCCGCCGGTCCGTCCCGCGGCCGAGGCCCGGACCGTGGCCTGGCCCGGGCGGTCGGCGCGGTAGACGCCGTCGGGGCCGATCCGGCCGCGGTCGGCGCTCCAGCGCGGGGTCGCGGCGGCCGGGGCGAGCGCGGTGTCGTAGGCGGTGGCGGTGAGGGTGCGGGTCAGTCCCGGGAAGAGCCGGGTGGCGCCTCCCGCGGGCTCGACCCGGAACCCGGCGGGCGTGCCGGGGCCCGCCGGGGCGGTCAGGACGAGGCCGTTGGGCACGGGGCGCGGCCGGCCGTCGGACGGGGAGTTCTCCAGGGTGGGGGCGCCCGCCCCGGGGTGGGTGGCGAGCAGGGTGGAGGAGCCTCCGCCGTCGAGGTTGAGGGCCTCGTAGGCGCCGAGCCGGTGCATGAGCGCGCCGAGCCGGGTGAGGGTGAGCCCGCCGCTGTCGCGCTGGCGGCCGTCGACGGTGACCAGGGTCAGCCGCCGGCCGTCCCGTGAGAGCCCGACGGCGGTGCGCGGGGCGGCCGCGTCGTTGGCCTCGCCGTCGTGGCCGACCGGGGTTCCGGCGGCGACCAGGGTCCCGCGCCCGCCGAGCGCCGTCACGGGGGCCGGACCGGTCGCGGGCAGCGGCCGGGCGGTGACCTCCACCGCGTCCCCCGGGCGCAGCGCGGCGAGCGCGGCCGCCCGGGCGGTGCCGCGGGCGGTCAGCAGGACGGTGCCGGGGGCGGGCCGCGCCGCCGGGGCGGGACCGGTGGAGGCCACCCGCCCGTCGCGCAGCACCACGGCCGGCCCGGGCCCCAGGGCCGGGAGCCGCTTGCCGCCCCAGTCGGCGGTGTAGGCGGCGAAGCCCTCCGCGGGCGGCTTGGCGGCGTTGTATCCGGCCAGGGGGTGGACCTTCCCGCCGGGCAGGGTCACCGTCCCGTCGAGGCCCAGGCGCAGCAGGCGGCCCGCTCCGTCCGGGCCGAAGCCGACGGCCGCGCCGCCGCCGGGCCCGGGCGAGGCGGAGTGCAGGAGCCGGCCGGCGCCGATGCCGGGGCCGAGGGGGGCGCCGGTGGAGCGGATGTCGAAGAAGTCGCCGTTGACGGCGGCGACCACGCGCCGTCCGGGCCCGGCCCGGTGGCGGGCGACGGCCTCGGCGAGGGTGACCGGGCCGGCGGCGCCGCCGGTGCCCAGGTACTCGGCCCGTACGCCGCCGCGCGGGTCGAGGTCGGCCACCAGCTCGTCGATCCGCAGCCAGCGGTCGGCCTCCAGCCGGTCGTACGACTCCAGGCGGATCCCGGGGGCGAGCTGCCGGCCGGTCCGGGCGGTCTCGATGCCCTCGCCGGTGCCGCCGGCCGCGGCGTACGCGGAACCGGGGGCCAGGAGGGCGGCGCTCAGCAGGGCGGGCAGCAGCGGACGGAAACTCATCACCCCGGCAGGATCGCCATACTGTACGACCATCGGTTCCGAGCCGCACCGCGTGGACCGGCAGGTTCATCCGTTCGCACCCGCAGAACCGCCGTGCGGCCGCTGACGGCTCCTCAGCACCGCGTGGCCCCGGGCCCGCCCGGCTCCCGGTCCGGCGCACCTCACCCCGCCGGGGGGCCCGCCTCCGGGACGGCGAACTCGCACCAGACGCACTTCCCGCTCCCCCGGGGCTCCACGCCCCAGCCGTCCGCGAGGCGGTCCACCAGCATCAGGCCCCGGCCCGACACCGCCCAGTCGTCCGCCTCGCGGCGGTGCGGCAGGGCGCTGCTGGAGTCCTCGACCTCGATCCGGATCCGGCCCTGCGCGGTCAGCCGCATGCCGACCTGCCCGCCGCCGTCGGTGTGCACGAGGGCGTTGGTCATCAGCTCGTCGGCGGCCAGTTCGATCTCGTCGGCCCGTTCGCGGGCGCCCCAGGCGGCGGCCGCCGCACGGATCAGGTGCCGGGCCAGGGCGGGGCCGTCCGGGTCCCCCGGGGCCAGGTGCTGGCGCAGCGGGCCGCCGTCGGGCGGGGCGGGGGTGCCGCGCCGGCGCAGGACGAGGAGGGCCATGTCGTCCCCGCCGCCCGCGTCCCCGACGAGGTCGCACAGCACGTCGGCGAGTTCCTCGACGTCGGCCGGGCCTTCGCAGGCCGCTTCCATGAACTCCCGCAGGCCGGTCTCGACGTCCCCGCCGGGCCGTTCGACCAGGCCGTCGGTGCAGAGCAGCAGGGTGTCCCCCGGGTGCAGCTCCATGCTGGTGACGGGATAGCCGCAGCCGGCGTCGGGCGGGTCGCGCGGGGGCAGTCCCAGCGGGAGCCCGCCCGCCACCTGGACGCGGTGGCAGGTGCCGTCCCCGCGCCGGACCACCGGATCGAGGTGGCCGGCCCGGACCAGGTGCAGCATCCCGGTGTTCAGGTCCACCTCGGCGTAGGTGCAGGTGGCGAAGCGCTCGGTGGCGAGGTCGCGCAGGAAGGCGGAGGCCCGGGCCATGACCGTCCCGGGGGTGTGGCCCTCCATGACGTACGCGCGCAGCACGATGCGCAGCTGGCCCATGACGGCCGCCGCGTCCGTGTCGTGGCCCTCGACGTCGCCGATCATCACCCCGACGCGGCCGCCGGCGAGCGGGACGACGTCGTACCAGTCGCCGCCGATGTCCCGCCCGATCCGGGCCGCCCGGTACCGTACGGCGATCCGGGCGCCGGCCACCTCCGGGATGTGGCGCGGCAGCATGGCCCGCTGGAGGCCCTCGGCGAGGTCGTGCTCCTGCTCGAAGAGGATGGCCCGCTGCAGGCTCTGCGCGATGCCGCTGCCGAGCGCGACCAGCAGGTTGCGCTCCTCGGCGGTGAAGTCGCCGTCGCGGGCGTAGAGCAGCCCGAGCGCGCCGATGGGCCGGCCCTGGGCGATGAGGGGCAGGTAGACGCCGCTGCGCACGGACAGCGGCTCGATGTACGGCCACAGCTGCGGGTAGCGGCGCCGGAACTCGTCCCGTGAGGAGAGGTAGACGGCCTGGAGGGTACGGACCGCCTCGCTCATCGGCAGCTGCGCGTCGATGCGGGTGTACTCGATCTCGGGGACGTACGCGCCGAGCTGCCCCTCCGCGACCAGGTGGATCCGGCCGCCGTCGACGATGCCCAGCATGACGCTGACGGCACCGAGATGGCCGAGGCCCTCGGGGTCTTTGAGGATGTCGGTGACGTCGTTGACGGTGCGGGCGTGGGCGAGGATCGCGGCGGTCCGCTCGACGACCCCGGTCATCCGGCGCCGGCCCTCGTCGCGCTCCCCCGCCGCGCCGGGCTCGGCGGGGTCCTGGTCGGCGTCGCGGAGGATCCCGATGATCCGGTACGGGCGGCCGGCCCGGTCGCGCACGACATGGCCCTGGAGGTGGGTCCAGGAGGTGCCGCCGGCCTGGCGGAAGGTGCGGAAGTAGGCGCCGTAGTGGCTGCGGCCGTCGCGCAGGGCCTGCTGGACGCGGTGGTCCAGGCGCGCCTCGTCGCCGGGGACGATCCGGGTGCGCAGCCCCGCGGGGGTTCCGTCGAACTGTTCCGGGGGCAGGTCGAGGACCTCGAGGGCGGTGGCGTCCAGGTGCAGGCGGCCGCTGTCGAGGTCCCAGTCGAAGGTGCCCATGCGGTTGAGCGCGAGGCTCAGGTCGGGCCGCGCGGGCCAGTCGACCGCCGGGGTCGGTCCCCGCTGGTCCATGCAGCCAGGGTCTCACTCTTCCCCGCCCCCGGCAGCACGCCCGGCTCCCCCGCCCGGCGGGCGGGCCGGCGATTTGCCGGGGCCGGCGCCGGGGCAGACGATCGGAGCGTCCCCTCTGCCTGCGAAGGGAATCACCCATGAGGCACCTGAGCTGGACGTACCGGGCCTCGGTCGGGTCGGTGCTGGCGTGCGGACTGGCCGTGGGGCCGGCCACGCCCTCGTCGGCGATGTCGAGACTGGTGAGCCTGAAGCTGAACGCCCCTTACGTGACGGTCTCGTTCCTCGACACCGAGCCCCACGACAAGAGCAACGTGCTCGTCCTGCGGCCCCAGGGCGGCGGGGAGACGCTGCGGGTGATCCTGGCCGACGAGATCCCCGGCGTGGGGAAGACCGTCGTCAAGAGGCTGGACGCGGGCATCCGCCCGGACACCGCCTACTGCGCGGCGGTGGAGGTCGCCATCCCGGCCGAGCCCTCCGCGCTCCCGTCGGAGCCGCCGACCGCGCTGCCCGAACCGGACGCCATCGGCACCGTCTACGAGACCGGGACGGTGTGCGCGGACCCGCCCGGCTCCACGCCGGTGCCGGGCGGGCCCGGGCCCACGGGCTAGTAGGGGTTCTCCTGGGGGTAGGCCGTCGTGGCGGCGGGGGCGGGGGCCGTGGTGGGCGGCGGGGCGGGGGCCGTGGTGGGCGGGGCGGCGGGGGTGCCGGTGTCCTCCGGCGGGTAGGGCTCCGTGGCGGTCTCGGAGGGCGCCTGCGGAGTGGCCGCCGAGGGGGCCGCGGTGGCGGTCTCCGTCGCCGGGCCCGTGGGCCCGGCCGTCGCGGTCGCCGTCCCGGCCGGGGTCGCGGTGTGCGTCGCGGCGGACGGGGACGGCTTCGGCGAGGGGGCCGAGGGCGAGGCGGGCGGGGTCGTGGGCACCGGGGTCGGCGTCGGCGGGGGCGGGACGGGCTTGTCGGGCTTGGGGCTGGCGCCGCGTCCGCGTTCGAGCCAGCGGTGGTACTGGTGGTCGTAGATGACGAAACCGCTCACGGTGGCGTCCGCCGGCGCCACGGCCACCACCTTCGCCGGCTCGTAGGCGCCCCACGGCGCCCCGGACCGCTTCGGGTTGGCCTGCAGCGGCACCGGCGGGCCCAGCGGGTTGCCGCAGGCGCAGCGCACCCTCGGCATCCCCCGGTCGTCCACGAGCACGGCCGTGCCGGCCTGGAGCACCGCCTGGAAGGGGTAGGCGGCGCCGTTGCTGTAACCGTGGTTGGTGACGCGGGTGTCGAGGCGCAGCTGCAGGGAGGTGAGCCCGCGCAGGTACCCGGGTACGGCGCCCGCTTCGATGCCCAGGGCGCCGGCGAAGGCGGCGTTCTTGGCGGGGTCCGCCGACAGCGCCGCGATCTGCTTCTCCACGTCGCAGCTGGCGACGTCCTTCGTGCCGCCGTAGAGGCCGGGCGCGGAGCCGCTGACGCTGCGGGTGGCCGCCCCCGCCGTGGCGGTGGCCGTGGCCGTGGCCGTGCTGGGCGCCGCGCTCTGCGGCGGCGGGGTGGCCTGCCGGGCGGCGGTGGACTCCGTGAAGGGGTCCGGCCCGGAGGCCGCGGCCGGCTGGAGGAACAGCTCGCCCCCGGCCTGCCCGGAGGACCCGCCGGGCCGGGTCAGCACCACGGCCAGGGCGGCGACGGCCGCCACCGCCACGGCCGCGGCGGCCAGCCGGGGCACGGACCGCCACCAGGGCCGCCCGGGCGGCTCCCCGCCACCGCCCGAGGATCCTCCGGGCGGCGCGGGCGGCGGGGGCGTGGACCCCCGGTCCCCGCCCGAGAGGGGGCCGGAAGGGGGGCCGGTGGGACGCTCCGACCCCGGCGGCTGCGACGACCCCGGCGGCTGCGAGGAGAACGGCGGCGGCTGCCCACCGGACGGCTGAGTGGTCACGGGCCCTTCCTCCCAAGCACCGAATGAAAAAAACCGGAGTTGTCCGTATTTCTGACACTCCTGCCGCCCATTGTGTGCGTGGTCCGAGTGGTGGCCGCAAGCCGGGGATGCCACGGTTGCAGGGTGAACAGCACTTCCCCGAAGGCGTGGCGCGACGCCCTCGCCGCCGTCGTGGCGGGCTTCGCGGTGATGACCGTGGTGGCCGCGGCCGGCCTCGCCTGCGCCGGGGCCGCCGATCTGCCGGGCGGGGCGTTCCCCCATGTGGTCGCGGCCGTCGTCGTGATGGCGGCCGGCGGCGACATCGGCGTCACGGGCGACGCCGGACTGCTGGGCGGCGCCGACGCGAGCCTGTCGGTGCTCCCGCTGTCGGTGAGCCTGGCCGGCGCGCTGGCCACCGGGTACCTGTTCCTGCGCCCGCTGCGGCACCGCGCGGTGGCCGGCCCCCGCGAACTGCTCGCCCGGGGAGCGCGGTCGGCGCTGCTCTGGCTGGTCCTGCTCACCCTCTTCGCGCTCCTCGCCGACCACACCTTCCACGTGCTGGGCAACGGCTCCCCGCTGGAGGACCTGGGCAACCTCCTCGACTCCAGCCCGACGGTGGGCTTCCGGGCGGACCTGCCCGCCACCCTCCTGTTCGGACTGCTGTGGATCCTGGGCCTGTTGCTGATCGCCCTGCTCGTCTCCCGCCGGGCGCCGCTGCCGGGCGGCCTGCTCCGCTTCCACACCGCGGTGCGTCCGGCCGCCTTCGCCACCGCCGTGCTGCTCGTCGGGTACGTGGTCCTCGGCCTGGTGGTCGGCCTGGTGGCGGCCGCCACGCAGGGGCACGCCGCGCGGACCCTGGCCGTGCTCCTCCTCGGCCTGCCCAACCTCGTCTGGATCGGCCTGACCCTGGGCTTCGGAGGGGCCTGGCAGGGCCGCGTCGAGGGCCCGTTCGGCCTGCCGGTGCCGCAGCTGCTGGACCAGGTGCTGCGCGGCCCCGACCTGTCCACCCTCGACGTGTCCTCGCTGGCCGAGCACGACGGCCGGGCCTGGTGGCTGGTCGCGGTGGCCGTCGTCGCCCTGCTCGCCACGGGCGTGCTGGCCGCCGTGCGCTCCCCGGCGGGGGTGCGGCCCTGGCAGCACGCCCTGCACCTGGCGGTGGCGCTCGCGCTGGCCACCCTGGCGGTCTGTCTGCTGTGCCGGATCCAGGCCCGGTTCGGGCTCTCGCTGCTGGGCATCGGGGACGACTCCGGGCTCGGCGGCACGGTCGAGCTGACCGCCTCGCTGTGGCGCACGACCGGCCTCGGCCTGCTCTGGGGCGCGGTGGCCGGCTTCCTCGGCGCCCTCCTGGCCCGCCCCCTGCACCACCCCGGCCGCGTGGACGAACCCGCCCCCGCCCGCCGGACCCCGTAACCACCCCTCCGGCACCGGCCCGCTGCCGGTGGGTCAGGCCGCGCCGGGTCAGGCCCGGCCGCGGAACACCGGAAGCGCCCACCGGGGCGGCGGAGGCGGGGGCGGCGGTCCGGCGGCCCGCGCGAGGACCCCGTCGTCCGCCACGGCTCCGGAGACGGCACCGGCCACCGGGGCGGCGGCCGGTGCCGCTCCCGCCCGCCGCAGGGCCCCGGTGAACTCCAGGCAGCTCCCCCAGCGGTCCTCCGGCGACTTCGCCAGGGCCCGGGCCAGCACCTCGTCCACCGCCGCCGTCAGGTACGGCCGCCGGGAGGACGGCGCGGGCGGCGGGTCGAACTGGTGGGCCCACAGCAGGGCCATGTCGTCGTCGCGCTGGAACGGCGGCCCGCCGGTGAGCATCTCGTGGACCACGCACCCCAGGCTGTACACGTCGCAGCGGCCGTCCACCGGCTTCCCGGCGATCTGCTCCGGAGCCACGTAGTCCAGGGTCCCGACGAACTGCCCGACGCTGGTGAACCCGGTCAGCGACAGCGACTTCTTCGTCAGCCCGAAGTCCGTCAGGTAGACGTGCTCGGGGTGTTCGCTGTCCGTGCCGTCCGCGACGAGGATGTTGCCGGGCTTGACGTCCCGGTGGACGAGGTCGTGGTCGTGGGCCGCGTCGAGCGCGGAGGCGACCTGGCCGGCGATCCGGGCGACCGTGTCCACCGGCAGCGGACCCGTCCGGTCGAGCAGGGCCCGCAGGTCCTGCCCGGCGACGAAGCGCATGGCGATGTAGAGGAGCCCTTCGGTCTCCCCCGCCTCGAAGACGGGCACGATGTGCGGGTGGTCGATGGCCGCCGCCGCCTTCGACTCGTGGGCGAAGCGCTTGCGGAAGGTGTCGTTGCGGGCGAGTTCGGGGGCCAGCAGCTTCAGCGCCACCGTCCGGTCCAGCCGCAGGTCGCGGGCCCGGTAGACGACCGCCATCCCGCCGCGCCCGATCTCGCTCTCCACGAGGTACCCGGCGATCTTCTTGCCCAGCAGCCCGGAGGGCCGGCCGCCCAGGGAGTCGGCGGCCCCCATCAGCGCCCTCCGTCCCCGGGCGCGTCGACGACGCGGGTCGGCTCGTGCCCCGGCTCGGGCGGTACGGGGGAACCCGCCGCGGTCTCGGCCTCCGCCGGCGGCGGCGCCGGGGGCGCCTCCGGCTCCGGCTCCGGCTCCGCCGCGGACGAGGCACCCGGCCCCGAGACCACCGCGTAGGTCGCCAGGCGGCTCCCGTCGGCGTACATCCACCGGCGCGAGGTCTCGTCGTAGAGCCACGCGGACTCCCCGTCGATCACGATCCCGACCCGCAGTCCCCGTACGGCCCGCCCGAAGTCCTCGCCGGCGGCCCCGCCCCCGGCCTGGTCGCGCACGGCCCGCCGGTAGCGTTCCAGGGCCTCGGCGGCGCGGCCGAGCAGCGGCCCGGGGTCCTCGGTCCGCGCGAGGGGCCGGCCCGCCGTGGGCGGCGGCTGCGGCACCGCCACCAGCAGCCGTCCGTCGACCCAGGCGGACCAGCCGTTGGCGCAGAGGATCTCCGTCCACTCGCCGCGCCGGGTGAGCAGCTGCACGGGCAGGAACGGGTCCAGGGGCGCGGTCGGCCGGGTCACGTCGGGGGCCTCCCAGGCGGGCAGCCCCTCCTGCGGCACGACGTGGGTCGGGTGGAAGTCCGGGATCGGTTCGGGGAAGGTCATCGCCGCGGCTGCTTCCTCATGACGGCCGGCTCCTGCATGCGCAGCAGCCGGGCCACCACCAGGCCGAAGACCACGGCCTGGACGATCATCACGGCGATGCAGAACAGCCAGACCCGGGCCTCGTGGTGGAAGAGCGGGTCCTGGGTGATCTTGCCCGGCATGATCCTGCCGAGCTGGAGGGTGGCGCCCATCGCGCCCATCGCCCACCGGGAGGGCGCCAGCCACGCCACCTGTTCGAGGAAGGGGACGCCGTAGAGCTTCAGCAGACTGCCGCAGAAGACGACCTGGATGATGGCCAGGAGGACCAGAAGCGGCATGGTGACCTCCTCCTTGCGGACCAGGGCGGAGATCAGCAGGCCGAGCATCATGGCGGTGAAGGACAGCAGGGCGACGGCGATGGTGATCTCCAGCAGCGGAGGCATCAGCACGCCCTTGCCCTGCGGGGCGTTGAGGTTCACTCCGGCGAGGGCGATCAGGGTCAGCACGACGGCCTGGGCGATGGTGATGGTGCCGAGCACCACCACCTTCGACATCAGGTAGGCGGTGCGCGACAGCCCGACGGCGCGTTCCCGCTGGTAGATGACGCGTTCCTTGACCAGTTCGCGGACCGCGTTGGCGGCGCCGGTGAGCACCCCGCCGATGGTGAGGATGAGCAGGGCGTTGAGCACGGTCTCGGCGGTGAGGGTGCTCCCGGCGAGTGCGCGGGCCATGACGCCCATCATGAACGGCAGCGCGACCATGATGACGAGGAAGGTGCGGTCGGCGCCGAGCACGGCGGCGTACCGGCGGACCAGGGTGGACAGCTGGGCGCTCCAGCTCTGCGCCTTGGGCGGCGGCGCCGGCGGGGCGGCGGCGGCCCTGCGTGCGGCCTCCGCCGCGGGGCCGGGCCCGCGGGCGGTGAGATCGACGTAGCGCCGGTGGGCGGGCGAGCCCCGGAAGGCCCCCGCCCAGTCGCGCTCCCGGTCGTTCTCGAAGACCTCGAAGGCCTCGGGCCACTCCGCGAAGCCGAAGAAGCCGAGGGCCTCCTGGGGCGGGCCGAAGTAGGCGACGCGCCCTCCGGGGGCCAGGAACAGCAGCCGGTCGCAGACGTCGAGGCTGAGCACGCTGTGGGTGACGACGATGACGGTGCGGCCGTCGTCGGCGAGGCCGCGCAGCATGTTCATCACCGAGCGGTCCATGCCGGGGTCGAGGCCGGAGGTGGGTTCGTCGAGGAAGAGCAGCGAGGGCTTGGTGAGCAGTTCGAGGGCGACGGAGACCCGCTTGCGCTGGCCGCCGGAGAGGCTGTGGATGGGCTGGTCGGCCCGCTGGACGAGGCCGAGTTCGCGGATCACCTCGTCGACGCGGGCCTCGCGTTCGGCCCGGCTGGTGTCCTGCGGGAAGCGCAGTTCGGCGGCGTACACGAGGGCGCGGCGGACGGTGAGCTGGGCGTGCAGGATGTCGTCCTGGGGGACGAGGCCGATGCGGCTGCGCAGCTCGGCGTAGTCGCGGTAGAGGTCGCGGCCGTCGTAGAGGACGCTGCCGGTGTCGGCGGGGCGCAGGCCCGTGAGGGCGCCGAGGAGGGTGGACTTGCCGGCGCCGCTGGGGCCCACGACGGCGAGCAGGCATTTGGCGCCCACGGGGAAGCTGACCCCCTCCATGAGGGTCTTGCGGCCGTGGTCGACGGTGACCGCGAGGTCCTGGACGTCGAGGGAGACCTCGCCGGTGTCGGTGTACTCCTGGAGCTGGTCGCCGACGAGGCAGAAGGCCGAGTGGCCGATGCCGACGATGTCGCCCTCGGCGATCACGGACCGGGTGACGGGGGCGCCGTTGAGGTAGGTGCCGTTGTGGCTGCCGAGGTCGACGATCTCGTAGGTGCCGTCGGCGAGGGCGCGCAGCTCGGCGTGCCGGCGGGAGACGACGAGGTTGTCGATGACCAGGTCGTTGGCGGGGTCCCGGCCGATGCGCAGGGCGGTCCGCGCGGGCAGCTGCCGGACGCTGGTGGGGCGGCGGAAGGTGCCGGTCATGGCCGGGTTGGTGACGGAGGAGGGGCGGGCCGCGGGGGCGGGGGGCGGCGTGCGGCCGACGAGGACGGCCCGGGGGCCGTCGACGGCGTTGCCGAAGCGCAGCTCGGTGCCCGGGCCGACGCTCTCCGCGCGGACGCGGTGGCCGTCGGGGGCCCAGGTTCCGTTGGTGCTGTTCTCGTCCTCGACCGTCCAGTGGTCCCCGTCGGGGCGCAGGACGGCGTGGTGCCAGGAGACGCGGGCGTCGTCGAGGCAGATCTCGCAGAGGGGGTCGCGTCCGACGTGGTAGGTCCTGCCGGGGCTCATTTCCGTGGAGCCTCGGGCGGTTTCCAGGACGAGTGCGGGCGCGGTCGGCACACCGGGGCGCTGGACCATGACCAGATTTTCGCACGATCCGTCCGTCCCGGCATAAGCGCAGGTCAAGCGGGTCTTATGGGTAATGACAACGGTCCCCGTTGCAGCCTTTGCCCTCTGCGCCGGGGTGCGCTTCACTTCACGCGTCGGAACCGAACAGACGGGGGACGCCATGACCGGGCGCGACAGCCACGACCACGATCACGATCACTCCCACGGCCACTCCCACGGCCACGGGCACGCGGGGCACAGCCACGGCGTGGACCCGGACGCCGACCGCCGCTGGCTGGCGATCGCGCTCGCCCTGATCGGCGGCTTCATGGCCGTCGAGGTGGTCGTCGGCGTGGTGGCCCACTCGCTGGCCCTGATCTCCGACGCCGCGCACATGCTGACGGACGCCGTCTCCATCGTCCTCGCGCTGATCGCGATGCGGCTGGCGGCGCGCCCGGCGCGCGGCGGGTTCACGTTCGGGCTCAAGCGCGCGGAGATACTCTCCGCCCAGGCCAACGGCCTGACCCTGCTGCTGCTGGCGGTCTGGCTGGCGTACGAGGCCGTGCGGCGGCTGCTCGACCCGCCTGCGGTGGAGGGCGGGCTGGTGCTGGTGACGGCGCTGGCCGGGATCGTCGTGAACGTGGCCGCGGCCTGGTGCATCTCCCGGGCGAACCGCTCCTCGCTCGCGGTGGAGGGCGCCTACCAGCACATCCTGAACGACCTGTTCGCCTTCATCGGGACGGCCGTGGCCGGTCTGATCGTGCTCACCACCGGTTTCGTGCAGGCCGACGCGATCGCCTCGCTGGTGGTGGTGGTCCTGATGGTGAAGGCCGGGTACGGGCTGGTCCGCGAGTCCGGCCGGATCTTCCTGGAGGCCGCTCCGGCGCACCTGGACCCGGACGCGGTCGGCGACCGGCTCGTCGGGCACCCGCCGGTGACGGAGGTCCACGACCTGCACATCTGGACGATCACCTCGGGGCAAGCGGCCCTGTCGGCGCACGTGCTCGTGGAGGAGGAGGGCGACTGCCACGCCGTGCGGCGCGATCTGGAGGCGCTGCTGGCGAAGGAGTACGGCATCACCCACACCACCCTCCAGGTGGACCACGCCCAGGACGAGCTGCTCTCGGTCGGCCGGGCGGGTGAGGGGCCGGACGCCGCCGACCCGCACTGCGCGGACGCGCACGGCCCGGTCCACCGCCAGGGCCCCCACGCACACTGACGCCCCGTGCCCCGCCCCGGTTCCGATCACTGATCGGGGCCGGGGCGGGGCATGTATGGACCGTGACGCAGCCGAAGAGGTACAAGCAGAGCGCCGGCCTCCTGCTGTTCCGCAGGGGCCGGGGCGGCGGGGACGGCGGGATCGAGGTGCTGCTCGGCCATATGGGCGGCCCCCTGTGGGCGGGCCGGGACGCCGGGGGCTGGGCGATCCCCAAGGGCGAGTACGGGCCGGACGAGACCCCGCGCGACGCGGCCCGCCGGGAGTTCACCGAGGAGCTGGGCCTGCCGCCGCCGGAGGGCGAGTACCTGCCGCTGGGCGAGGTCAGGCTGAGCAGCGGGAAGCTGGTGACCGTCTGGGCGGTGGAGGGCGAGCTGGACCCCGCGCTGATGGTGCCCGGGACCTTCACCATGGAGTGGCCGCCGCACTCCGGGACCGAGAGCGAGTTCCCCGAGCTGGACCGGGTGGCCTGGTTCAGTCCCCCGCTGGCCCGGAACAAGCTGATCGCCTCTCAAGTGCCGTTCCTGGAGCGGCTCCTGGCGCTGCTGGTGGATTGACCTGACCTTTACTTGCCAGCAAACGCCACCTGCGTGGACATTGCACAGATGACGAACGTCGCGCTGGTGGGAACCCTGGACACCAAGGGTGTCGAGTACGGCTGGCTGCGCGAGAGGCTGCTGCGCGCCGGCGTCGAGGTGGTACTGGTCGACGCGGGGATCATGGGAGAACCCGGGGTCCCCGCGGACATACCGCGCGAAGAGGTGGCGCGGGCCGCGGGAGCCGAACTCTCGCGATTACGCACGGCCGACCGGGGCCCGGCCCTGACCACGATGGCCAGGGGCGCGGAGGCGACCCTGCTGAGACTCCACGCCGAGGGCCGGCTGCACGGGGTGCTCGCCCTCGGCGGCAGCGGGGGCACCTCCGTCGCCACCCGGGCGATGCGGGCCCTGCCGCTCGGCGTGCCGAAGGTGATGGTCTCCTCGATGGCCTCGGGGGACGTGTCCCCGTACGTGGGCTCCTCGGACATCACGATGATGTACAGCGTGGTGGACATCGCCGGGATCAACAGCGTCTCCGCGCCGGTGCTGGCCAACGCGGCGGAGGCGGTCGCCGGGATGGCCAAGGGCTTCGCCCGCTCCGCCCTGGACCGCAGCCGCCCGGCGCGGCTCGGCTCGGGAGCGCGGCCGCTGGTGGCCGCGAGCATGGCGGGGGTGACCACGGCCGGCGTGGACGCCGCCCGGGAGCGGCTGACCGAGCTCGGCTACGAGGTGCTG
The DNA here is from genome assembly GCF_040701585.1 of Streptomyces sp. NPDC093801. Taxonomy (NCBI): domain Bacteria; kingdom Bacillati; phylum Actinomycetota; class Actinomycetes; order Kitasatosporales; family Streptomycetaceae; genus Streptomyces; species Streptomyces sp. NPDC093801. The sequence goes on from NZ_JBFBDP010000041.1 coordinate 37,792, forward strand.
GTCTTCCACTCCACCGGTACGGGCGGGCGCACCCTGGAGAAGCTGGCCGGCCAGGGCATCTTCGCGGGCGTGCTGGACCTGACCCTGAGCGAGCTCGCCGACGACCTGTGCGAGGGCGTCCTGACCGCCGGCCCCGACCGCCTCAGCGCGGCCGGGCGGGCCGGGATCCCCCAGGTGGTGAGCCTCGGGGCGCTGGACCTGGTGAAGTTCGGGCCGCTGGAGACCCTGCCGGAGCGGGCCCGGTACCGGCGGGTGCGGGTCCACAGCCCCTCGATCACGGTGATCCGCACGACGGAGTCCGAGTGCGCGGAGCTCGGGCGGCGGGTGGCCTCCAAGCTGCGGGCGGCGACCGGGCCGACGGCGGTCTGCGTACCCTTGCGCGGGCTGTCCACACTGGGCGCGCCGGGGGGCCCGTACCACGACCCGGCCGCGGACGGGGCGCTGTTCTCGGCGCTGCGCGAGGGCCTGCGGGGCAGTGCCGCACGGCTCTACGACTACGACACCCACATCAACGACCCCGCCTTCGGACGGGCGGCGGCGGACCGGCTGCACGCCATGATCGGCGCGGTGTCGGCCGCGGCCTGACCCCCACCGGCCCGTTTCCTGCCGGTTCGTGACCGCTTCGCGGCCGTTTCCCGGCCCCTGTTGACCGTATGCCCGTCCAAGGACCGGACGGGACGGAAGGTCGGGAACCGGCCGTGGCTCAATGGTGTCCATGCGTGTGGCCGGTCGGAACCGACCGGTCCGGCTCTGGGTGGAGCCGGTGACGCCACGGAGGGGGGCGGGGATGAGCAACGGCTGGACGGTACCCGGGTACACCGAGGTCCGCGAGCTCGGCTCGGGCGGCAGCGGCCGGGTCGTGCTCGCGGTCCACGACGGCACCGGCACGGCGGTCGCCGTGAAGTACCTCAGCGACCGGATGCGCGAGGACCCGGCCTTCGTACGGGAGTTCCGGGCAGAGGCCCGGCTGCTGGGCGGCCTGGTCTCCCCGTACGTGACGCAGTTCTACGAGTACGTCGAGGCGCCGGACGGGGCCGCCCTCGTCATGGAGCTCATCGACGGGGTCTCCCTGCGCTCCGTGCTGCTGGAGTCGGGGCGGACGGACGCCGAGGCCGCGCTGGTGGTCCTCAAGGGCTCCCTGCTCGGACTGGCCGCCGCCCACCGGGCGGGCGTCGTCCACCGCGACTACAAGCCGGAGAACGTCCTGGTGGCGGCGGACGGCTCGTCCAAGCTGGTCGACTTCGGGATCGCCGCGAACCGCGGCACCACCCCCGGGGTGGCGGGTACGCCCGCCTACATGGCCCCCGAGCAGTGGCAGGGGCAGCCGGCCTCGCCGACGGCCGACGTGTACGCGGCCACCGCGACCTTCTTCGAGTGCCTGACCGGCCGCAAGCCCTACGACGGCGCGAACTTCGCCGAACTCGCCGTCCAGCACATCGAGGCGCCGGTTCCGGAGACCGAGGCCCCCGAAGCCGTACGCCCGCTGATCCGACGGGGCCTGGCCAAGCGGCCGGAGCAGCGGCCGGAGAACGCCGAGGCCTTCGTCGCGGAGCTGGAGGCCGTGGCGGTGGCCGCGTACGGACCGCAGTGGGAGGAGCGCGGGCAGCGGAAGCTGGCCGCCCTGGCGGCGCTGCTGCCGCTGCTGTTCCCGTCGGCGGGCGGCGCGGCGGCGGGCACCACCGCGGTGGCCACCACCTCCATCGGCTCGGGCTGGGCCCCGGGGCGCGGGGGCTGGTTCGCGACCGGGCTGGCCCTGGTGCTGGGCGCGGTGCTGGTGTTCACGACGGACGCGGCCGGCACCCCGCCGTCGCCCTCGGCGCTGAGCGACTTCGCCACCACGAGCCCGGCCGAGCCCGGTTCCACCCCGACGGCCGGCCCGTCGGCGCCCGGGCCCTCCCCCACGGCCTCCCCGACGGCTCCTCCCACGGCCTCCCCGTCGCCCTCGGGCGGTCCGACGCCGACGGCCTCGTGGTCGCCCACGCCCACGGCCTGGCCCTCCACCGGCAACAGCCCCTCCTGGAGCCCGACCCCGACGACCGGCTGGTCGCCCACGCCGACGCCCACCCCCACGCCCTCGCCCACGCTCCAGGTGACCGGGCTGGGCGTCTCCCTCAAGCCCGGGGTGTACCGGGCGGACGCCACCGTCTCCCTGGCGACCCGGGGCAGTGGGCCGGTGACGGTCGTACTGCAGTGGTTCCTGGGGGACGCGCGGGGCGTCTACGCGGTCCCCGACGGCACCGACACGGTCGTGGTCCAGGCGGGCGCGCCCACCACCGTCGTCCGGTCCCACACCTTCCCGCGCGGTCGCGGCTGCTACGCCGGCGTCCGGGTCACCACCAAGCCCGCCGCGGCCGGCGCCGCGGCCTCCGACTCCCAGCCGCTGGTGCGCTGCACGGACCTGGAGCCCCCCCGATGAGCGATCCGCACGCCCCGCAGGACGAGGACTACAGCGCCACCGTCCTCGGCAGCCACTGGTTCAGCGGCCCGCCGCCCCCGGCCGATGCCGCTCCCGACCGGGTCGAGGGCGCCGTGCTGCGCTTCGGCCCGGGGGTGACGGCGGCCCTGCCCGCGCCCTTCCCCGTGGGGCCCGCGCCGGCGCCCGCGCCGCCCCGGCGGCGGGGCGGCGGCTGGCGGAGGTACACCCTCGCGGCCGTGGTGCTGGCCGGGGTGCTCGCGTACCTGGGCTGGCAGCGGTTCGGGCCGGCCGTCCAGGTGCGCGAGGTGGCGGTGACCACCGCGCCGCAGGGGCCGGGCTGTGACGCGGCGGCCGACGTGGTGGCCTCCGTACGGACCGACGGGCGCCCCGGGACCCTGACGTACCGCTGGGTCCGCAGCGACGGCACCCGGTCGGAGGAGCTGACGGAACGGGTGCCCAGCGGCCGTACGGAGGCGACCCTCCACCTGATGTGGACCTTCAGGGGCACGGGCACCTACCCGGCGCGGGCGGAACTCCAGCTGCTCTCCCCCACCCGGCGGACGGCGGCGACGGAGTTCACCTACAGCTGCCCGCGCTAGCGCGGGAGCCTGATTCACGGCGCGGCCGCCGTCGGGGCCGACCCGGGGCCGTGAAGACCGCGGAGCCCATGGCCCGACCGTGCCCCACGGTGGCCGTACGGCCGACGGGTCCGCCGCGACCCCTCCTTGCGGCCGGGGCAGGTGTGGCCGTCCGGCCGAGGCGCGGGCGGCGGGACCGCTGGTTCACTCGGAGGTGTCGACCGGGGCGTGCAGGACGCCCCAGGCACCCTTGCGTGCCGTGTTCCCGCCGGCGACACCCTCGGGGAGCACGGCCGTTTCCGCTCGGATGCCGGGTCCGCGCGGAAGGCCCGCGGCCGCTTTGGGGAGCGGCCGCGGGCCGTTTCGCGTTCCCCTCCCCCGCCGCAACCGGGGGAGGGAGGCTCAGAACCGCGCGTGGGCGGTGATGTCGGCCTGGAACTCCCCGGTCATCGCGGGGGTCACCGTCGGCCTGCACTGGGCGGCCGCCGCCAGGTAGTCGGCCGTGGTCGCGCCGGGCTGGGCCGCCGCGCCGCGCGCCCCGACGGCCTCCAGGTCCCGTTCGAAGGAGACCTGCGCCGCGATCCGCGCCGCGTGCTCGATGTCGGCCGGCGTGAACAGCTCGGTCGCCGCCACCAGGGCCGTCACGTCCACGTCGGTGCGCCCGGCCGTGTAGCGGGACCAGATCGCGGCGCGGGCCCCGGCGTCCGGGGTGCCGATCGGGATCAGGTAGTCGAAGCGGCCGGGCCGCAGGAAGGCCGGGTCGAGCGAGCGGATGGAGTTCGTCGCGCAGACCAGCAGCCGCTCGTCGCCCTCCCGGAAGCCGGGTATCAGCTTGAGCAGCTCGTTGGTCACGCCGTGGGCGCCGCCGGGCTGCGCGGGCTCGGTGCGCACGGGGGCGATCTCCTCGACCTCGTCGATGAAGACCAGCACCCGTTCCAGCTCGGCGATCCGGGCGAAGGCGTGGCGCAGGGCCGCGGCCAGGTTCCCGCCGTCGGCCAGCCGGGAGGGCAGCAGTTCCACGAAGGGCCAGCCCAGCCGGGAGGCGATGGCCCGGGCGAAGGTGGTCTTGCCGGTGCCGGGCGGGCCGAAGAGGGTGATGGCGCGCGGCGGGCGCACCCCGTGCGCGGCGGCCCGCTCGGGTTCGGCCAGCGGGAGCACCACGCGGCGTTCGATGAGCTCCTTCTCCTTCTCCATGCCGGCGACCTTGGCCCACAGGTCGTTCGGCAGGAACCGGCCGCCGAGGTCGTCGAGGAGTCCGGCCGCCGGCCCGTGCAGCGGCTCGGTCTTCTCGAAGTAGGCGACGGCGGGCTGGCGGGTGTAGCCGGCGTTGAGGAGGCCCTCGCCGAGCAGGTCCTCCTCGGGCAGCACGTACGCGATCCGTCCGACGCGGGCGGCGATCAGACGGCGCTCCAGCTCGACCAGCAGGGCGCTGGCCAGGCCGCGCCCGCGCCATCCGGCGGCGATCGCGATGCGCATCACCCAGGCCCGCTCGCCGGTCACGCAGGCCAGGGCCGCGCCGATGGGGACGCCCTGGTGGACGGCGACCACGCAGGGCTGCCGGTCGGTCAGCGCGCTGATGCACTCGGCGAGCGAGAAGACCGACTCCTGGCCGAGTTCGGCCGTCGTGTCGATCAGATGGACCACCGCCGCGAGATCGCCCTCGCGGTAGTCGTGGATGAGCCAGTTCACCGGGTACCGCCCCTCGTTCGTGCTCTTGCGGCGAGGCTAGGGGCGGGCGGGCCCGGCGCTCACGCACCGCCGTGCACAACAGCGGGTGCGAAAACCCTCCGCGGCGTCCATAGACCGGTGCGTTCCGCCGAACCCCCGCCCCGGGCCGGGGGGTCCTTTCATGGCTTCCGACAGGTCCGGCCGGGCCCAGGCATTCACAGCTGATTCATACGGAATTCCGTGCCGGGGCCACAGTTTCCCCGGGGAGGCTCTGTCGCATGATCCAACGCATCCTCCCCCGCAAGGCCGCCGGCCGCCCCCGCGCCCGTGCCCGGCGGGCGTCACGGATCCTGCTCGCGGTGACCGCCATGGGCGCCCTGCTCGGCCTGGACCTGCCGCAGGCCGGGGCGGCGTCCCCGCTCGGGGTGACCGAGGGGGCGCCGGCGGACGCGGAGGCGGGGCGGGTCGGGGCGCTGTTCGCGGGCGGGCTCGACGGCGGGCACTTCTGCACCGCGTCGGTGGTGCGCAGCCTCGGCCACGACCTGATCGCCACCGCCGCGCACTGCCTGGACCACCCGGACACCACCGTCTTCGCCCCCGGCTACCGGGACGGCGCGGCCCCGTACGGGCTGTGGCGGCTGACCCGCGTGTACGCGGCCCCGGGCTGGACGGACGGCAAGGACCCCGACGCCGACATCGCCTTCGCGAAGGTCGTGCCCGCCGGCGCCGGGGAGACCCGGGCCGTGGAGGACGTGGTCGGCGCCTTCCCGGTGGCGGCCGCGCAGCCCGCCGACGTGACGGTGACCGTGCTGGGCTACCCGAGCGTCCTGGACGCCCCGCTGCGCTGCTCCAACGCGACGAGCCTGTTCTCGCCGACCCAGCGCCGGATCGACTGCCCCGACCTGAGCGGCGGCACCAGCGGCAGCCCCTGGCTGGCGGGCGGCGCGCTGGCCGGGGTCCTCGGCGGGTACCTGGCCGGCGGCGATGTCCCGGAGGTCTCGTACAGCGCGGTGGTGGGCGACGCGGCGATGGCCCTGTACTGCGAGGCGGCGGGGGTGGCCCGCTAGACGTTCAGCAGGGGCTCGAACCAGGTCGGCTCCTCGCCGAGGGAGCGGCGGATCCGGTTGAGGGCGAAGGGTTCCAGCGGCGGCAGGGCGTCCTGGGCGAACCAGGCCACCTCCAGCAGCTCCCCGTCGGCCGCGCGGGCCTCGCCGCCGGTGGCCCGGCAGCGGAAGGTGATGTCCTGGTACTGGCAGACGTCGCCGTTGGCGTAGGTGACCGGTTCGAGCATCTGGACCAGGACGACCCGCTCGGGGACGCACCGCACCGCCGTCTCCTCGTACACCTCGCGCACGGCCGTCTCGGCGGGCTGTTCCCCGGGCTCGGCGATCCCGCCGACGACCGACCAGCGCCCGGTGTCGGCCCGCCGCCCGAGCAGCACCCGTCCCTCGTCGTCGAAGACGACGGCGGTGACCCCGGGCAGCAGGAGGAGCAGGTGGCCGGCGCCGGCGGCCCGGATCTCGCGGATGAACTCGGGTGTGCTCATGCGCCGACCCTACGGGGTGGTGCGGCGGGCCCGGATCCGGCGGGCGAGGACGGTGCCGAGGCCGCCGGCGGCGACCAGGACCAGCGCGTACTCGGGCAGCGGGCCCAGGCGGGTGGCCGGCGTCGTGGTGGAGCGCAGCGGGACCTCGGCGACGAGGGCGTCGGCGGTGAACATCTTCGTCTGCGAGACGACCGTGCCGTCGGGCCGGATGACCGCGCTGACGCCGCTGGTGACGGGGACGAGGACGCTGCGGCTGTGCTCGACGGCGCGGATCCGGTCCATGGCCAGCTGCTGGTAGGTCATCTCGGTCCGGCCGAAGGTGGCGTTGTTGCTGGGGACGGCGATGACCTGGGCACCGGCCTGGACGGTGGAGCGCACGGCGTCGTCGAAGGCGGCCTCGTAGCAGGTGACCATGCCGACGCCGCTGCCGGCCATGTCGAAGACGCCGGGTTCCTTGCCGGGGCCGAAGTCGCGGCGGACCCGGTCGACGTCGGAGCTGAAGAGCCGCACGAAGGAGCGCATCGGGATGCGCTCGCCGAAGGGCTGGATCTTGCGCTTGTCATAGGTGTCGACGGGGCCCTTGACCGGGTCCCACAGGATCATGGTGTTGCGCAGCGGGCCGGTCTCGGGGGCGAGGACCGAGCCGATGGCGGTGGGCGCGCCGATGGTCCGGACGGCGTTGTCGATGACGGCGTGGGCGTCGGGCTGGGTGAAGGGGTCGATGTCGGAGGAGTTCTCCGGCCACAGCACGAAGTCGGGCTTGGGGACCCGGCCGGCCTTGACGTCGTCGGCGAGCTGGAGGGTGCGGTTCGCGTGGTTGTCGAGGACCTGGCGGCGCTGGGCGTTGAAGTCGAAGCCCGCGCGGGGCACGTTGCCCTGGATGACGGCGGCGACGGCGGTGCCGTCCTCGGCTGCGTCGGAGACCAGCGGGCGGGCCGCGAGGGCCGCACCGACGGGGGCGGCGACCGTGAGGGCGGCGAGGGCGGCGGCGGTGCGGGTCGGCTGCCGGCGGGCGGTGCGCGCGGCCCCGTACAGGCCGAATCCGCACAGGGCGACGGCGAAGGAGAGCAGCGGGGTCCCGCCGGCGGCGGCGAGCGGTACCAGGATCCCGTCGGCCTGCCCGTAGGCGAGCCGGCCCCAGGAGAAGCCGCCGAAGGGGGCCCGGGCGCGCAGTGCCTCGACCGCCACCCAGACGGCGGCCGACCACACGGGCGCGGCGGGCAGCCGGCTGACGAGGGCGATGCCCAGGCCGGCGAGGCCGATGAGGAGCGACTCCAGGGTGACGAGGGCCAGCCACGGCACCGGGCCGACGCCCTCGCTGGTCCAGACGAGCAGCGGCAGCAGGTAGCCGAGTCCGAAGAGGAACCCGAGCCCGAAGCCGGCCCGGGCGCGCCGGCCGTACAGGCAGCCGGCGAGCAGCGCGAGCGCGAAGGGGGCCAGCCACCACAGGGGGCGGGGCGGGAAGCTCAGGTAGAGCAGCGTCCCGGCGAGCGCGGCCAGGACGGGGCGGGCCAGCCGGGAGGCCCGGCGGCCGCCCGCGCCCGGGGAGCCCGCGGCGGCGTCGGCGTCGGCTGCGCGCGGGGCGCCCGCTACGGCTGTTCCGGCGGGCTGCGAGGGCTCGCTCTCGGCGGCCCGGGTGACACTGCTGCTCATCTGGCGGAGTGTACGTGGCCTTGTGCCAAGGGCTGGTAAGGCGGCACCCCGCCGGGCACCCGGCTCCGGCCGGGACCGGGGCTGCGGTTCCGGCCGGGCCGCGCGTGCGGCGCCGGGCTCCGGTTCCGGCCCCGGCGGGTGCTCCGGCCCCGCTCCGGTTCGGGCCCGGAAGCGGGTTCCGGTTCCCGGCGCGGACGCGGCTCCGGTTCGGGGAGGGCCGGCCGGCGGGCGCGGCTCCGAGGTTCGGGAGCCGGCCGGCGGGCGCGGCTCCGGTTCGGGAGCCGGTCAGCGGGCGCGGGCGCGCAGGTGGGTGCGGATGACGCGGACCGCGTTCTCGGCGTCGTCGACGGTGACCGTGAACAGCTTGCCGTCGCCGAGCCGCAGCTCCACGCCCTCCCCGCGCCGGACGATCACCGCGGTGCCCTTCTCCGGCCGCCAGCGGTACCCCCAGCCGCCCCACTGCCGCGGGGTGACCCGGGGGACGAACTCGGCGGCGGCGACCTCCGCGAGGCGGATCGTGCGGCGCGGCAGCCCGATGTGGCCGCAGCGCACCTCCATGGCCTCGGCGTCGACGGTGACGGCCACGTACACGAAGGCGAGGGTGCCGTAGAGGATCAGCAGCCCGGCGGCCAGGCAGCCGATCACGGACATCAGCAGCGGAACGTACCCGGAGGCCCAGGAGTTGTCGACGGCCAGCTCGACGCCCAGCGCGAGACAGGCCGCACCGGCCGCGGCGAGCAGCCACTGCGCACGGTTGGAGGCCCGGCCCGTCCAGAGGGGACCCGGGGGGTGACCCGTCATGAGCAGCAGCGTACCCACGTTCCACGGGTACGCCACCGCCCCTGCGCCACCCGGTGCACACTCCCCCGTCAGCCCGGCAGGATCCGGACCAGGGCGTCGCGCAGGGCGGGGCGGCTGCCGGTCACGAAGCGGTGCAGGGTCCGGGAGGCGAAGGCCACGCGCTGCGCGCTGCGCCGGCGCTCGGCGTCGTACGCGCGCAGAGCGGCGGGCAGGCCCTCCGGGCCCGTGTGGGCGGCGACGGCGCGGGTGAGGGCCTCGGCGTCGAGGAGGGCGGTACAGGCGCCCTGCCCCAGGTTGGGGGTCATGGCGTGGGCGGCGTCCCCGACGAGCGCGGTCCGGCCGCCCGCCGTGAAGGCCGGGAGCGCCGGGTACAGGTGGCGCATCTCGTAGCGGATCCAGTCGGCCGGGTCGGTGTCGGCCAGGACGCGCGGGACCGGGTCGTGCCAGCCGGCGAAGGCGGCCCGGACCTCCTCGGCGGTGGCGGCCCCGGGGACGGCGGCGTACCAGTTGGTGCGGCCCGGCTCGACGGGGGTCATGCCGAAGAAGCGGCCGTCGCCCCAGGTCTCCCCGTACACCCCCGTCTCGAAGCCCGCGATGCCGATCCAGGCGGTGGTGCCGAGGGCGCGCACGCCGCTGCGGGTACCGAAGTGGGTGGTGCGGACGGTGCTGTTGATGCCGTCGGCGCCGACGAGGAGGTCGGCGTCCGGGGCGTGCGGGTCGGTGAGCGGCCGGCCGTACGCGATGTCCGCACCACCGAGCCGGTCGAGTTCCGTGAGCAGCGCGTCGAGCAGGTGGGGGCGGGACACCAGGAGTTCGGGACGGCCCGCCTTGCGCTCGACCCGTTCGAGGGGGAGGGCGGCGAGCACCCTGCCGTCGGGGCGGCGGATGCGGGCACCCCGGTAGGGGACCGCCCGCGCCCGGAGGGCCTCGCCGAGGCCGAGCCGGTCGAGGGCGGCCTGGGCCGTGGGGTGGATCCCGAAGGCGGTGCCGTAGCGCTCGGGTGCGGTGCGGCGCTCCAGGACCCGGACGGTCCAACCCGCGCGGCGCAGCCCGATGGCGGTCGCGAGGCCGCCGACGCCCGCGCCCGCCACCAGGGCGGTGCCCTTTCCTCCACTGCTCATCAGGTCCTCCAGCCGTCGAACGGACGTGGTCAACACCCGGCACACCGCGGAACCACCACAGCCGTGGTACCCCATCTGTGGTACCACGGCTGTGGTTATGCTGGCCATGTGAACCAGGACCGCAGGGACCGGCTGCGCGACGCCGCCGTGGCCGTACTGGCCGGGGCGGGCGGGCGGGGGCTGACGCACCGGGCCGTCGACGCCGCCGCCGGCGTCCCGCCGGGCACCGCCAAGAACTACTTCCCCAGCCGCGACACGCTCCTGCGTGCCGTGGCGGAACGCTGTCTGGAGCGGTACCGGGAACTCGCCGGCGCCCTGGCGGCAGCCGGTTCGGGCCCCTCGGACCGGGCGGGCCTCGCGGCGCTGCTGGCCGGACTGCTGCGGGACGTGGCCGGGCCGGGGCGGCCGCGCATGCTGGCCTATCAGGAGCTCCGGGCCGAGGCGGGCCGGCGGCCGTGGCTGGCCGGGTTGCTGGACCCCATCGACGCCGCCGACTTCGCCGTGTACGGCGGCCTGCTGGCCGGCGCGGGCCTGCCGTCCGGCGCCGGGTACGCCCGCACCCTGACCCTCGCCCTGCACGGGGTGATCCCCCACCTGCTGGCCGGCTCCCCCCAGACCCTGGCCGCGTCCGGGCTGGACGATCTGGACGGCTTCGCACGCGACCTGCTCGACCGCGTATGCGGCGAGGAGACGCCGTAGCCACCCCTCCGGGCCGGGCGGCGGGTGGTCGCACCGGGCTCGGCGCCCGGCCACGGGCCGCCGTCCCGGGGGGGGCTCGGCAGCCGCTCCCCTCCGGCCGGGGCCCGCACCCCGCGGGCCGGCGCGGAACGGCCTCTCGCCCTACCGGGTGACGGCCGCGCCCTGTTCGAGCCCGGCGAGGAGCCGGCCCTCGGCGTAGCCCAGGGCGGCGGCGGAGAGGGCGGACGGGCGGCCGCTGTGCAGGACGGTCAGCCCGCCGGTCCGGGGCAGCCCCGGGGCCGGCTCGGCGCCGATCCGGCGCAGGGCCTGTACGGCGACGGCTTCGGCAGATCCGTGGTAGCGCAGGTCCGCCCCGCCGGTGCGCACGGCGAGGGCCTCCCGGATGGCGTCCTCGACGAGCTCGTAGTGCGTGCAGCCGAGGACCACGTCCGTCACGTCGGCCGGGGTCAGTCCGGCGGCGGCGGCCACCGTGCGGGCGACGGCCTCCTCGTCGGCGTGCTCGACGGCGTCGGCGAGGCCCGGGCAGGGCACCTCGGTGACCTCGACGCCGGCGGCGAAGTCGCGGATCAGTCCGCGCTGGTAGGGGCTGCCGGTGGTGGCGGGGGTGGCCCAGATCGCCACCCGCCGGCCGGCCGCCGCGGCGGGCTTGATCGCCGGGACGGTGCCGATGACGGGGATGCCGGGCTCCAGATCGGCCCGCAGGGTGGCCAGGGAGTGCACGGAGGCGGTGTTGCAGGCCACGATCAGCGCGTCGGGCCGCAGCTCGGCGGCGGCCCGGGCGACGCCGCGGGCCCGCTCGGTGAGGTCGGCGGGGGTACGGGGGCCCCAGGGCATCCCGTCGGGGTCGGAGGAGAGCAGCAGATCGGCGTCGGGCCGCAGCCGACGCGTCGCGGCGGCCGCAGCGAGGAGGCCGATTCCCGAGTCCATGAGCGCGATCTTCACCTTGTCACCTTAGTCGACGCCCCCGTCCACCACCCGAACCCCGACCTCCCGAACCACGCCAAAACACCCCGAACAACCCCCGAATCCGAGGGAGGGGCGACGGCTCCCCCGCGAGGGGCCGCGGCCCTCCGCTGGGGAGCCCGCGGAGGAAACAGGACGGCGCCGGCCGCGATCGGCCCGGACGCGGGACACACCCCGCCGCCTTCGGCGACACTGCCGCCATGGGCCTCCTCATCGCCGCCTGCGCCTCCCTCACCGTCTGGCTCTGGCTCACCCTCGCCCAGGGCATGTTCTGGCGCACCGACACCCGCCTCCCCCCGCGCACCGCCCCCGCCCGCTGGCCCTCCGTCGCCGTCGTGGTCCCGGCCAGGGACGAGGCCGAGGTGCTGCCGCGCAGCCTGGCGTCCCTCCTCGCGCAGGACTATCCGGGCGAGGCCGGCATCGTCCTGGTCGACGACGGCAGCACCGACGGGACCGCCGCCCTGGCCCGCCGCCTCGCCGCCGAGCAGCCCGGCCTCCCCCTGACCGTGCTGACGCCCTCCGACCCCCCGCCCGGCTGGACCGGCAAGCTCTGGGCCCTGCGCCACGGCATCACCCACGCGACCCGCAGCGCCGCGGACACCCCCGAGTACCTGCTGCTCACCGACGCCGACATCGCGCACGAGCCCGACAGCCTCCGCGAGCTGGTCGCCGCCGCGACCACCGGCGGCCTCGACCTCGTCTCCCAGATGGCCCGCCTGCGCGTGGAGAGCGTCTGGGAGCGGCTCGTGGTGCCGGCGTTCGTGTACTTCTTCGCCCAGCTGTACCCGTTCCGCCGGATCAACCGCCCCGCCTCGCGCACCGCCGCGGCCGCCGGCGGCTGCGTCCTGCTGCGGACGGAGGCGGCCGTCCGCGCCGGGATCCCCGACTCCATCCGGCAGGCCGTGATCGACGACGTCGCGCTCGCCCGGGCGGTCCGGCGCTCCGGCGGCCGGATCTGGCTCGGGCTGGCGGAACGGGTGGACAGCGTGCGGCCGTACCCGGCACTGGCCGACCTGTGGCGGATGGTGTCGCGCAGCGCGTACGCCCAACTCCGCCACCGGCCGCTGCTGCTGGCCGGGACGGTGGCCGGGCTGGTCCTGGTCTACCTGGTGCCCCCCGCGGCCCTCCTCGCCGGGCTCGCGGCCGGCCGTCCGGCCGTCGCCGCGGCCGGCGGGGCGGCCTGGCTGCTGATGGCCGGCACCTACCTGCCGATGCTGCGCTACTACCGCCAGCCCGCGGCGCTCGCGCCGCTGCTGCCCTTCACCGCGCTGCTGTACCTGCTCATGACGGTCGACTCGGCCGTGCAGCACTACCGGGGGCGCGGGGCCGCCTGGAAGGGCCGGACCTACGCCCGGCCCGGCGACGCCTGAAACCACCCGGGCGGCGGAAGTCCGCCTTGACGGAGCGTCACCATGACGTCATCCGAGGTCACCGCGTTGTGACGGACGGTCAGTTGCATATGTGTGCATGGACCAACCGACGAGTACGAGTGGTAACAAGGCGGGGTGCATGTGGCGAATCGTGCAGGTGAACCTTAAGTGAAAGCTGTGGCCCTGACCTGGGAATATGCAGGTCAGAGCGGTGTTGGCGCCACCTGGCTATAGACCGCGTGAAGTCGTGGGCTTAACTTGTCTCCCATGACCTCCCCCCGCTCCACTTATGGCGGCGGTTACTACTCCGCGCCCTCCTTCCCGGACACCCCCATCTACGACTCCCTCGTCGCAGAACGCGGGACTCCGCAGATCGCCCCGATCCGCGTTCCGGCCGCCTACGATTCCCCCAGTGCCGGTTACTCGAGCGGTGGATACCTCCCGGCCCTCGCCTCCTCCATGCCCGCGCTCCCGCCCGCGTCGCCGCAGCCGACGCCGGCCCCCGCGTACGGCTACGGGTACCAGCAGCCGGCCGCACCGGCCCCGATGCCGGCCCCCATGCCGGTTCCGCTTCAGAACGCGCCCGCCCCGTACGTGCCGCAGCAGCAGTTCGCGCCCCGGGCCGGGTTCGTCCCGCAGCCCCAGCCGCAGCAGCAGCCGCGCCCGCTCGCGGCGGCAACCGGGTACGAGGCCATGCGCCCGGCCGCACCGCGCCCGATGGCGGCGCCCGTGCCCGCGGCCGCGCCGACCGCCGCGGCGATCCCCGCGTACCAGGACCCGTACGGGGGCCAGTACCAGGGCCGCGGCTACTGACCGACCCGGCGCAGGGCGGCCGGACGCATGGCCTCGTACCCGGTTGCCGCCGCGAGCGGGCGCGGCTGCTGCTGCGGCTGGGGCTGCGGG
>NZ_JBFBDP010000041.1:51519-68857 GCF_040701585.1 Streptomyces sp. NPDC093801
GCCAGCAGCACCGGGTAGGCGTCGGCGAGGCTGACCGTTTCGCCCGGCCGCCCTGCGCCGGGGCCCGCGGGCCGCGTCCCGCACGGCCGTGGCCCGAACCCCGCGGCCGGATCACTGCGCCCTGCGCGAAACGCGCTGGGGTGCCGGCACGGGCTGCTGGCAAAATGCCCCCATGTCGAACTTGTACGTCCGGTCCCTCCACGTCCATCCCGTCAAATCCGTAGCGGGGACCGCTCCCGACGAGATGGCCGTGGAGCCCTGGGGCCCGGCCGGCGACCGCCGCTGGGCCGTGGTCGACACCTCGGGCGCGGTCATCACCCAGCGCCAGCAGGCGCGGCTGGCGCTGGCCTCGGCCCGTCCGCTGGACGGCGGCCGGGTCGCGCTGTCGGCACCCGGCATGGCGGACCTGGTCGTGGAGGTGCCGGAGCCCGGCCCGCTGGAGCCGGTCGTCCTGTTCGGCAAGAAGGTCGACACGGTCGTCGCCTCGGCGGCCGCGGCCGAATGGTTCAGCGCCTTCCTCGGGCAGGCCGCGCGCCTGGTCCACCTCGACGACCCGGCGGTCCGCCGGCCCGTGGACCCCGACTACGCCCTGCCCGGCGAAACGGTCAGCCTCGCCGACGCCTACCCGGTGCTGCTGGCCTCCACCGCCTCGCTGGAGGCCCTCAACGCCCTGATCGCGGAGGGGGACCACCCCGAGGAGGGGCCGCTCCCGATGAACCGGTTCCGCCCCAACGTGGTGGTCGGCGGAGACCTCGACGCCTGGGCCGAGGACGGCTGGCGGCGCATCGCGATCGGCGACGCCGTCTTCCGGGGGGTGCGCGAGTGCGGGCGCTGCATCGTCACCACCACCGACCAGGCCACCGCCGAACGCGGCCGGGAACCCCTGAAGACCCTGGCCCGGCACCGGCGCATCGGCAAGTCGCTCGCCTTCGGGCGCCAGCTGGTGCCGGTCGTCCCGGGCACCGTGCGCGTGGGCGACGAGGTGCGCGTCCTGGAGTGACCCCGCCCCGCACCCCGGACCCGGCCCGCCCCTGACCACGGCGGGCGGGCGTACGGGGGGAATGACACCTTCGAGGGGCTCGCGGGCCGGACCGGAACCAACCGGTGGCGCGGGGCCGTTGGAGCATGCGGGACGAACGGGCACCCGCCGGGGCAGGAGCACCGGATCGGGTGACGGACGTCCCGCGCGTCCCGGAACGCGCGTCCTCGGGCGTGCGGAAGGCTGGGACGCGCAGACAGACGCAGACTGGCATGGGCAGGGGGAGCCGGACCGTGCGGACGGCAATGGGTGTGTGGCGCTGGCGGCGCAATCCGCTGCGCAGGCCGACCGACCTCGTCGAGGCGTGGGTGGCGTGCGTCGCGCTGGTGTGCGTCCTGCTGGTGGCTCCGGCCGTCGGCTGGGCCGCCGGCCTCCGGGTGGACGGGATCCTCCAGCGCGCGGCGCACGAGCAGCGGCAGGAGCGGTACCTCGTCCCGGCCGTGGTGGTGCGGCCCGCGGCCGAGCCGGCCGGGCCGGCCGGCGCGGACGCCGAGCCCGCGGCGCAGCGGACCGCTCCGGCGCGGACCACGATCGTGGCCTCGTGGACCGCGCCCGACGGCACCAGCCACGAGGGCGCGGTCCCGGCGGCGGAGGAACCACCGCGTCCGGGCGACCGGTTCCGGATATGGACCGACATCCGGGGCCGGCTCGTGGGACGGCCGCTCGACCCGGGCGCCGCCTCCTTCCACGCGGCCATGGCCGGGCTGGCCGCCGCGCTCACGGCGGCCGCGCTCACGGAGACGCTCCGCCGGCTCGTCGTACGAAGGCTCATGCATCGGCGGTACGTGCGTCTGGACCGCGCGTGGGCGGCGGCCGGGCCCGACTGGGGCCGGGCGGGTGCGGGCAGCTGACCTGGCAACTCCCGGGCCCCGCGCGCGCTACGGTGGAGCCGCAGGCCCGCCCGGCCGCTTCGGCGCCCGGGAGGGCCGCGGCCGCTTCAGCCGCTCCGGCCCGGTCCGGCAGCGCGAGTACGAGGGTGGGGGCACGGCAGCACGATGGCTCAGGGCACGGTCCAGGTGACGCACGGCGGGGCCTCGCGGTGGCGGCGGCGCTCAGGTGAGTATCCGACGCTGGGCGCCGCCCTCGCGGTCGCGGGCGACGGCGACGTGCTGTCCGTCGCCCCCGGCACCTACCGGGAGAACCTGGTCCTGCGTCATGCCGTCACCCTGCGCGGGCCCGAGGGCGCGGCGGCGGGCTCGGTGCGGATCGCCCCGCTCGACGGGGTCGCGCTGACCGTGCGCGCTTCGGCCGTGGTCCAGGACCTCTACCTGGAGGGGGCGGACCGGGCGGCGCCCGCGCTGCTCGTCGAGGAGGGCTCCCCCGAGTTCAGCGATCTGCGGGTGCACACCCGGTCGGCGTCCGGCATCGAGGTGCGCGGCGGGGCCAGGCCCCTGGTGCGCCGCTGCACGGTGGAGAACCCGGCCGGGGTCGGGATCGCCGTCCTGGACGGCGGCGGCGGGGTGTTCGAGGAGTGCGAGGTCGTCGCCGCCGGGCAGGCCGGGTTCTCGGTGCGCGGCGGGCACCCCCGGCTGGAGCGCTGCCGGATCCACCACGCCATCGGCGCGGGGATCGCCGTCACCGGCGAGGGCTCGGGGCTGGAGGCGCTGGGCTGCGAGGTGTACGAGATCAAGGGCAGCGGGGTGCAGGTCTCGGCGCGGGCCGCCGCCCGCCTGACGGACTGCGCGGTGCACCGCACCTCCGGCGACGGGGTCACCCTCGACACCGACGCGGTGCTGTCGCTCGCCGGCTGCGACATCCACGACATCCCGGAGAACGCCGTCGACCTGCGGTCCCGCTCCGTGCTCAGCCTCAGCCGCACCACGGTCCGCCGGTTCGGGCGCAACGGCCTGTCGGTGTGGGACCCGGGGACCCGGGTCGAGGCCGAGTCCTGCGAGATCCACGACAGCACGGGCGACTACCCGGCGGTGTGGGTCAGCGACGGCGCGACCGCCTCCCTGGACTCCTGCCGGCTGCACGACGTACCGGACGCCCTGTTCGTGCTGGACCGGGGTTCGCTCGCCGAGGTGCTCGACAGCGATCTGTCGCAGGTGCGCAACACCGCAGTGTCCGTGAGCGACGGGGCCACCGCCCGGCTGGAGGACTGCCGGATCCGGGAGGCCGGCACCGGTGCCTGGTTCCGCGACCACGGCAGCGGCGGCAGCCTCAGCGGCTGCACCGTCGACGGCGTGCAGACCGGGGTGATCGTCAGCAAGGGCGCCGACCCGGCCCTGGAGCGGGTCACCGTCAGCTCCTGCGCCGAGGCCGGGTTCTACGTGTCGGCGGGCGGCCGGGGCACCTTCACGGCCTGCCGGGTGACGGGCAGTTCCGGCTTCGGCTTCCACGTCCTCGACGGCTGCCGCAGCGTCCTGACCGGCTGCCACACCGAGCGCTGCGCGCGCGGCGGCTACGAGTTCGCGGAGGACGGCCCGCGTGCCGAGGGGTGCACGGGGGACGGGCCGGCGGCCCGGCTCACCGCCGGGGCGGCGGCGGGCGCCCCGGCCGGCGGGGCACGGCCCGCGGGCCCTGCGGCGGCGGCCGCGCAGGACCTCGCGGGACGGCCGGGCGAGGTGCCCGGGCGGGCACCGGCGCCACTGCCCGAGCCCCGGGCCCGGGAGGCGGCGGGCCGTGGCGCGGGCGAGGTGCTGGGGCAGCTCGACGCCCTGGTGGGGCTGGACAGCGTCAAACGCGAGGTGCGGGCCCTCACCGACATGATCGAGGTCGGGCGCAGGCGGCGGGAGGCGGGCCTCAAGGCGGCCTCGGTGCGCCGGCACCTGGTCTTCACGGGCTCCCCGGGGACGGGCAAGACCACGGTCGCCCGGCTGTACGGGGAGATCCTCGCCTCCCTCGGGGTGCTGGAGCGCGGCCACCTGGTGGAGGTGTCCCGGGTGGACCTGGTCGGCGAGCACATCGGGTCGACGGCCATCCGCACCCAGGAGGCCTTCGAACGGGCGCGGGGCGGGGTGCTGTTCATCGACGAGGCGTACGCGCTGGCGCCGGAGGACTCGGGCCGGGACTTCGGGCGCGAGGCCATCGACACGCTGGTGAAGCTGATGGAGGACCACCGGGAGGCGGTGGTGGTGATCGTCGCCGGGTACACGGAGGAGATGGAGCGGTTCCTCACGGTCAACCCGGGCGTGGCGTCCCGGTTCTCGCGGACCATCACCTTCGGGGACTACGGCCCGCAGGAGCTGCTGCGGATCGTGGAACAGCAGGCCGAGGAGCACGAGTACCGCCTGGGCGAGGGAACCGCCCGGGCGCTGCTGGACTACTTCACGGAGCTGCCCAAGGGCCCGGCCTTCGGCAACGGCCGGACCGCGCGCCAGACCTTCGAGTCGATGGTGGAGCGGCACGCGGGCCGGGTGGCACAACTGGCGGAGGCGGGCACGGACGAGCTCACCCTGCTGTTCCCGGCGGATCTGCCGGCTCTTCCCGCGCCGTGCTGATCCGCTGGGCGGGCAGCTCCGCGCCCTCCGGCCTCCCGGCCCGCGCGGCGGCGGCCAGGCGGGCGAGGAGCGCGTCGCGTTCGGCGGCGAAGGCCGGGTCGGCCTGGTAGTCGCCGTGCCGCAGGATCGGTGCGGGCAGCGGGTGCAGGGGGTCGCGTCCGTAGGCGACCGGGTCGGCCAGGGGCCCCCGGTCCACGGGTCCGTCCCCGTCGGCGCCGGCCGCGACGGGTCCGCCGATGGGGTCGGTGGCCCGCCACAGGTTGCGCCAGCAGTCGAGGTCGCGGTGCAGGGCGGCGAGCGGGCCGGGGCCGAAGTAGGCGGGGAACCAGCGGCCGTAGAGCCGGGCCAGCGGTGATCCGTACGTCAGGAGCCCCACGCGGCGGCGGGTGCCGGGCGGCAGCTGCCAGACGGCGGCGGCCGCGAGCACGCTGCCCTGGGAGTGGCCGGAGATGACGAGCCGGCCGCCGGTGCGCGCGGTCCAGCCGGTCATCCGCCAGGTCAGGTCGGGCACGGCCCGCTCGGCGTAGCAGGGCGGGGCGAAGGGGTGGGCGGCGCGCGGCCAGAAGGTGCCGACGTCCCACAGGATGCCGATGGTGCGGCGGGAGGCGGGGTCCCGGTAGGCCCGGCGGCCCAGGGCGACGAAGGCGGCCATCCCGAAGCCGATCAGCCAGGATCCGCTGTCCTGGGCGGCACGGGCTGCGGCCGCCGGCAGCGGGTGGGCGCCCCGGGCGGCCTCGGCCGGGACCTCGCCGGTGATCCAGGCCCCGGCGAGGGCGCCCGCGCCGAGCAGCAGGGTGGCCGCGCAGACGGCGCCCACGAACCAGGGCGCGGTGTCGGTCAGCGCCGCCGTGGCCCGCGCCCCGGCGATGCGCCGGCTGCGGTCGGGGTCGGGGACGGCCCCGGGGTATTCGGCGGCGACGGTGGCGGCGGCCCTGCGCCGGGTCACGGCGGCCCGGACCCCGGCCGCTGCGCCGACCAGGGCCAGCGCGAGCAGCAGCGGCGGCAGGACGGAGGCCTGCCAGGACAGCAGGACGGGCGGTCCGGGCAGTGCGGATCCGGGCGTGCCGGGGGCTGCGGCCCCGTCGAGCCAGTCGGCGACGCGCTGGGCGACCCCGCCGGACATGACCCCGCCGAGGGCGCAGCCGAGCAGGGCGGCGGCCGGCCCGCCGAGGCCTCCGAGGGCGGCTCCGGGGGTCGGTGTGCGGCGGTGGAGGCGGCGGGCGACGAGGGCGAGGGCGAGGACGCAGCCGCCCTGGCCGAGCATGAGCACCCCGAAGGCGACGTCGCCCGGGAGCCGGCCCGTCGAGGTCCAGCCGGGGCGGGACCAGCCGGCGTAGAGGAGCGCGGCGGCCAGCAGGGCGAGGGCGCCGGCGGGCAGCAGGGTGATGGCGGCCCGGTCCAGCCGGTGGTCGGGCCGGGCCTCGGTGCGGCCGCGCCGGCAGACGACCCACAGCACGGCCGCCGCCCCGGCCGCGAGGAGCGCCTGCGCCGCCCAGCCGGCGGCCAGCAGGGCGGGCGGGGTGGCGGTGGAGCCGCGGTCCTCGCGCAGGGCGGGGGCGGCGACGGCGAGCGCCACGGTGAGGAGCCCGGCGGCGGTGTGCGCGGCGCGCAGCCGGGCCACTATCCGGCGGCCGTACCAGAACCCGGGCCGGCCGAGCGGGGCTTCGCCGTGGCCGGCGGCGGCCGCCCCCGCGCCGGCGGTTCCGGAGGGCGGAGGCTGGGACTCGTAGGCGCTCCAGGTCCGGGCCGACAGGAACCACAACAGCCCGGTCAGCGCGGCCGGGACGAGGGCGCCGAGCGCGAGGCGCCGCCCGGGCTGGGCCCACCACGCCCCGGGCCGCAGGAAGGCGGGCCAGGAGCCGGTGCAGGCGCGGGCGCCCGCGCACTGCCAGGCGAGGAGGTCGAGCGCCACCTCGCAGGCGGCCGCGACGAGCAGCACGGTGAGGCTGAGGGCGAGGAGGCGCACGAGGAGCCCGTACCCGCGCACCGCGCACGGCGGCGGCCCGGCGGGGGCCGTGGCGGGCCGGGCCCAGTGGGCGAGGTTGGCCACCATGAACGGGAGGAGCAGCAGCCACAGCGCGCGGGCGCCGTTGCCCGAGGTGAGCCGGGACCAGCAGTAGGCCTCGGGGACGGCCCGCCCGGCGTAGCGCTCGGGGTGGGCCTCGGCGTCGGCGTCTTCCGCGCGGCGGAACACGGCCGCGGTGGAGTCGCCCGTCACCCGGACGGGGTGCGGATCGCGGAGCAGCTCGCCGGGGGCGGCTCCGGCGACTCCGTGCACGAACAGTTCGAGGGCGAGCGGGGGCGCGCCCGGAGGGACGGCCTCGGGGGCGGCGGACTGCGGCATGGGGGCCTCCGCGGGAGGGCGGCGGGTGGGGGCCCGGACGCGGGCGGCGGGGTCGGGCCGGTCCCAGCATCCCGCCCGAACGCCCCGCTGCCCAGGCTCCGTTCGCGTGAAGCCCGAGCAGGTGGGGGAGCCGTAGCGGGAGCCGGAGCCCGAACCGGAGCCCGAACCGGAACGGGCTCGACCGCAACCGGTGCGCGCCACGACCGCCGAGGGCCGTCGCGAGGGACCGTCCGCCCCGCGCAGCCCAGGTCCCCGCACCGACCCGAACGGCCCACGCATCCGCACGACGCCCCTGTCACTGCCATTCTCTGACGACGTACCAGACAATGGGACGGCATCGCGCCCGCCGTCCTCGCGTCCCAGGGGGTAACGCCATGGCCCGCCGACTCCGCCCCGTGGGGCTGGACTTCCTCGACCGCGCCCCGACGCGCCTGGTCTTCACCGCCAGGGCCGCGGCCCCGCCCGCGGACCTGTACCGGGCGCTCGCCGAGGAGGTCACGGCCTGGCCGGCCTGGTTCGGGGCGGTGTCGCTGGCCCGGCCCACCGGGGGCGGCGCCGGCCGGGAGATCGGGCTGCGGGGCGGGGTCCGCTTCCGGGAGACGGTCGTGGCCGCGCAGGCCCCCCGGCGCTACGCCTACCGGGTCGACGAGACCAACGCGCCGGGCGTGCGCGCCCTGTTGGAGGAGTGGCTGCTGGCCCCGGCCGCCGGACCGCACTCCCCCGGCGACCGCTCCCCCGGCACCCTCGTCCGCTGGACCTTCGCGGCCGACGGCCCGGCCCCGTTCCGCCTGGCGCTGGCCGCCGCCCGCCCGGGGCTCGGCCACTCCTTCCGCACGGCGGTGCGCGCCCTCGACGCCCGGCTCGGGAAGGCCCCGGGCCGCGGCTGAACCGCCGGGCGCCGCAGGGGCGTCAGGCCTGCGGCTCGCGCCAGTCGCCGGGCGCCGCAGGGGCGTCAGGCCTGCGGCTCGCGCCAGTCGCCGGTCTCCAGCAGCGTCTCGATCGTCTTGGCGTAGGGGGCGATGTCGAGGCCCTGCGCCGCCAGCCACTCGTCCGAGTAGTACTTGTCGAGGTAGCGGTCGCCCGGGTCGCAGAGCAGGGTCACGACGCTGCCCTTGCGGCCCTCCGCCACCATCTCGGAGACGATCTTCAGTGCGCTCCACAGCCCGGTGCCCGTGGAGCCGCCGGCCTTGCGCCCTATGGCCTGTTCGAGGGCGCGGCAGGCCGCGACGCTCGCCGCGTCGGGGACCTTCATCATGCGGTCGATGGCGCCCGGCACGAAGCTCGGCTCCATGCGGGGCCGGCCGATGCCCTCGATGCGGGAGCCGCAGTCGCTGCTCGCGTGCGGGTCGTGGTGCGTCCAGCCGTCGAAGAAACAGGAGTTCTCCGGGTCCGGGACGCAGATGCGGGTGTCGTGCTGCATGTAGTGGACGTAGCGGGCGATGGTCGCGGAGGTGCCCCCGGTGCCGGCGGTCGCCACGATCCAGGCGGGCTCGGGGTAGCGTTCCAGGCGCAGCTGCTGGTACATCGACTCGGCGATGTTGTTGTTGCCGCGCCAGTCGGTGGCCCGCTCCGCGTAGGTGAACTGGTCCATGTAGTGGCCGCCGGTGCGGGCGGCGAGGTCGGCCGACTCCTCGTACATCTTCATGGAGTCGTCGACGAAGTGGCATGCGCCGCCGTGGAATTCGATGAGCCGGCACTTCTCCGGGCTGGTGGTCCGCGGCATGACGGCGATGAAGGGGACGCCGATCAGCTTGGCGAAGTAGGCCTCGGAGACGGCGGTGGAGCCGCTGGAGGCCTCGATGACCGGGCGGCCGGGGCGGATCCAGCCGTTGCACAGCGCGTACAGGAACAGCGAGCGCGCGAGGCGGTGCTTCAGGGAGCCCGTCGGGTGCGTGGACTCGTCCTTGAGGTAGAGGTCGATGCCCCAGGACTCGGGCAGCGGGAAGCGCAGCAGGTGCGTGTCGGCGCTGCGGTTGGCGTCCGCCTGGACCTTGCGCACGGCCTCCTTGAGCCAGGCGCGGTATTCGGCGTCGCTGCGGTCGATGTCGACGGTGGTCGTCACCGTGCTCGCGGCCACGCGTCCGGCCGGACTCGCGGCCGTGTTCGAGGCCGTCGTACCGGTGGTGCCGGTGGTGCTCATGCGCCTTGCTCCTTTGTCGGTTCCAGGGCCCCCTCCTTTCGAAATGTACCCCCCTCACCTGCACAAACGGTCACTTTGGGTTTCCATGCGGATCGCTTTCGGTCGCGTTCGGTTGCAAGCGGCGCGACGGTGGGTGACCCTTGAGAATGCGTCACCGAGGGTGCAGCACCCGTAACACTGATGTCGGGGAGTCGCAGCCGTGATCACACATTCCCGCAGGCACTGCGTCGTGGAACTGCAGGCCCTGCCCGCGCGGATCGGCCAGGTCCGCAGGATCCTCTCCGCCCAACTGCGCCACTGGCAGCTCGACCCGCTCATAGACCGGGCTGCGCTCGGCGTGACGGAGCTGCTCAGCAACGTCCACCGCCACGCGCAGCCGGACAAGGTCTGCGTCGTCGAGATCGAACTCCGCCTCGGGCGGCTCACCGTCTCCGTCCGCGACAGCGATCCGCGCCTGCCCGTCCGGCGCGAGGCCGGTGGCCTGGAGACGTGCGGCCGCGGGCTGGCGCTCGTGGAGGCGGTCAGCGAGGCGTGGGGGGCCCGCCCCCAGCCGGACGGACCCGGCAAAGTGGTCTGGTTCTCCATGCGGGCCGCCCCCGTCCCGGCGGCGCCGCCGCACACGGTCCGTATCGGCGTGAACAAGCCCGTACGGGAGCCCGCCCGGGCGGTGCTCACGACCGTGGACGCAGGGGCCGTACCGACGGCCGTGCCGGCGCCGGTCGCGGCCGGCACGGGGCCCGGCTGACGCCTCCCCGGGACCCGGCCGCCCCCCCGGGGCCGGGACCGGCCGGTTCAGGCCGCCGCGCCCAGCGTCCCCAGCGGATCGTCCAGCACCGGCTGCCAGGCCAGCTCCGCCGCCCCGACGAGGCTGTTGTGGTCGAGGGTGCAGGGCAGGATCGGCACGCCCCCGCTGCGCCCCCACAGGCTCCGGTCCGCGACCACGGCGCGCAGCCGCTCCGGGTCCGCGTACAGCAGCTCGCGGTGGAGCCCGCCCAGGATGATCCGGTCCGGGTTCAGGATGTTGACCAGGCCCGCCAGGCCCAGGCCGAGCCGGTCGATGAGCTCCTCGGCGGCCGCCCGTACCGCGGGCTGCGCGTACTCGGCGCGCAGCAGGTCCCGGGCCTGCTGGAGCAGCGACACCTCGGGGCCGGGCGTGCGGCCCGCCGCGGTCAGGAAGGCCAGCGGGTCGGCCTCCACGTCCAGGCAGCCCCGGCTGCCGCAGTGGCAGGGGCGCCCCTCGGGGTTGACCGTGAGGTGGCCGACCTCCAGGGCCAGGCCGGAGCTGCCGCTGTGCAGCCGGCCGTCCAGCACCAGCGCGCCGCCGACGCCGCGGTGGCCGGTGGCCACGCACAGCAGGTGCTGCGCGCTGCGGCCCGCGCCGTGGCGGTGCTCGGCGAGCGCGGCGAGGTTCACGTCGTTGCCGGTCAGGGCCGGTCCGTCGATCCCGGCCGCCTTCACGCACTCGGCGAAGATGGCCCGTACCGGGGAGCCCGCCGGCCACGCCAGGTGCAGCGGGTTGAGGGCCGTGCCGTCGGGCTCGGCGACCGCCGACGGCACCGCGAGGCCCGCGCCGATGCAGCGCCGGCCCGACTCGGCGAGCAGCCGCGCGCCCGCGCCGACCACCGCTCCGAGCACCTGGGCCGGGTCGGCGGAGACGGTGACCTTGCCGGGCGCGGTGGCCACGATCCGCCCGCCGAGGCCGACGAGCGCGGCCCGGAACCCGTCCGAGTGCACCTGTGCGGCCAGCGCCACGGGGCCGTTCTCGTCGACGGCGAGCCGGTGCGAGGGGCGGCCCTGGGTGCCGCCGGCGCCGCCGGGCCGGGAGTCCACGCGGATCAGGCCGAGGGCCTCCAGTTCGGCGGCGACGGCCCCGGCGGTGGCCCGGGTGACGCCCAGCTCGGCCGTCAGCACCGCGCGCGTCGGGGCCCGGCCGGTGTGGACGAGCTCCAGCGCGGGGCCCAGGGCGCTGCGGCCCCGCTCCAGCTTGCTCTTCGTGGAAGCCGTGGAACCGGAAGCCGTCGACGCCGTGGTCTCGTCCCCCACCCCGGGCGGGGCGCCGTTGCCGTTCATGCATGGATCCTCGCATGATCGGGTGGTGCGGGGTGCAGCGGCTACGGGTGACCGAGGCCGCCGACCCGCAGCGTGATGTTGAGCCGCCCGGTCAGGCCCAGCGCGGGCGGTGCGGTGCCGGGGAGCACCTTGGGCACCCCGTGGTAGGCGAGCCGGCTCGGGCCGCCGAAGACGAACAGGTCCCCGCTGCGCAGCTCGACGTCCCGGTATGGGCGCCCGCGCGAGGCGGTGTTGCCGAAGCGGAAGAGGCAGGAGTCGCCCAGGCTGAGCGAGACGACCGGGGCGGGCGAGCGCTCCTCCGCGTCCCGGTGCATGCCCATGCGGGAGTCTCCCCCGTAGAAGTTGACCAGGGCGATGTCGTAGGCCCCGGCGGGCGGCGGGGGCGTCCCGTAGGCGTCGGCGACGGCCCGCCGCCCCAGCTCGGCGAGCCAGGCGGGCATCGGCTTGACCGGAGCCCCGTCGCCGTCGACGGCGGTGGGCGCGTATCCGTACGGGTACCAGTGCAGGCCCAGGCACACCTGCCGGGCGGTCATCGTGCCGCCGCCGGGCGTGCGGACGGTGCGCAGTCCCGCGGGCGGGCGCGCCCAGGCGCGGCAGGCGTCGAGGAGCTCGCGCTGGCGCCGCGGCCCGAGCCAGTCGGGCAGGTGCGCGGCACCGGGCGCGACCTCGGTCCGCCCGCGCGGGAAGAGTCCACCGTCCACCCCTCCATTGTCGGGGGCGGCTGGCACACTCGGGGCATGAAGATCACCGAGTACGTGGAGACGCTCGCGCGGGAAGGCGGGCTGCTGGCCGACGAGGCCGAACGGGCGGGCACCGACGCCCTGGTGCCCTCCTGTCCCGAGTGGCGGGTGACCGATCTGCTGCGGCACACGGGGGCGGTGCACCGCTGGGCGACGGGGTACGTGACGGACGGCCTGCTGGAGGGGGCGCCGTTCCCGGACGCGCCGGAGCTGGCCGGGGCGGAGCTGCTGGCCTGGTTCCGGGAGGGGCACGCGGAGCTGGTGCGGGCCCTGGCCGAGGCACCGGAGGACCTGCGCTGCTGGACCTTCCTGCCGACGGCGGCGCCTTCACCGCTGGCCTTCTGGGCGCGGCGGCAGGCGCACGAGACGGCGGTGCACCGCTTCGACGCCCAGGCGGCGCGCGGAGTGGCCTTCTCCGAGGTGGCGCCCGAGTTCGCCGAGGACGGGGTGGACGAGCTGCTGACCGGTTTCCACGCCCGGCCGCGCAGCCGGGTCCGCACCGAGGAGCCGAAGCTGGTCAGGGTCCGGGCGGCGGACACGGGCGCGGTGTGGACGGTGCACCTGTCGAAGGAGCCGGCGCGGACGGTGCGGGGGGACACGGGCGATCCGGCGGACTGCGAACTGACCGGCCGGGCGGCCTGGCTGTACGCGGCCCTGTGGAACCGGCTGCCGCTGGCGGGTCCGGGCGTGACCGGCGACACGGCGCTGGCCCGCCTGTGGCAGGAGACGGCGGGCATCTGAGGGCGGGGCGGGGACGGCGGGGCGGGTCAGGGGCGGCGGGGCGGGGCGGTTTCCGCCCCCTTCCACGCCGGGTGCCGGGCGCCGGGGCCGTGCGGCCCGGCACCGGTCGCCCTGCGCCGGGCAGGGGCGCGATCTAGACTGGAACGGCGCCTGACCGCCCCTCCATCGCACGGTGCCCGTCTTGAGGGAGGTCGGTTTCCCGTGGACCTCAGCACCATCATCGAAGTCGTCCGGCGGCCCTCCGAGCAGCCGGCCGCCGACTGGCGCGAGGGCGACGCCTGGCTGGCGGGCGGAACCTGGCTCTTCTCCACACAACAGCCGGACCTGCGGCGCCTGGTCGATCTGACGGCGCTGCGCTGGGACCCCCTGGTCCCGGACGAGAAGGGCCTGGAGATCGGTGCCACGTGCACCATCCGCGACCTGTACGCCTTCACGCCCCCGCGCGACTGGACCGCGGGTCCGCTGCTCGCCGCGAGCTGCGAGGCCTTCCTGTCCTCGTTCAAGGTCTGGAACGCGGCGACCGTCGGCGGGAACATCTGCATGTCGCTGCCGGCCGGCCCCATGATCACCATGACGGTGGCGCTGGAGGCCGTGTACGAGCTCTGGGCCCCCGACGGATCGAAACGCACCGTGGACGCCCTCGACTTCGTCACCGGTGACGGCCGCAACGTCCTCGCCCCCGGCGAGATCCTGCGGCGCGTCCGCATTCCGGCGAGGGCCCTGGGCAAGCGCGCCGCCCACCGGCGCTTCTCGCTCACCCGTCTCGGCCGTTCGACCGTCTTCGTCGTCGGCACGCGGACCCCCGGCGGGAACGACCTGCTCCTCACCGTCACGGCCGGCACCACGCGACCGGTCCGCCTGGCCTTCGACGCCCTGCCCGACGCCCGGGACCTCCAGCAGGGCGTCGACGCCATCCCGGGCGACGTCTGGTTCGCGGATCCCAACGGAACCCCCGACCACCGCCGCCATCTGACGAAGCACTTCGCCGAGGAGATCCGTCACGAACTCGAGGACGGGGGCCCGTCATGACGTACCGCGTCAACGGACATGCCTTCGACCAGGAGCCGGAGCCCGGGCAGTGCCTGCGCACCTTCCTGCGTGCGCTCGGCCACTTCGGCGTCAAGAAGGGCTGCGACGCGGGCGACTGCGGCGCCTGCACGGTGTGGCTGGACGGCAGCCCGGTCCACAGCTGCATCACCCCCGCGTTCCGCGCCGACGGCCACGAGGTGACCACCATCGAGGGGCTGGGGGCGCCCGGCGACCTGCATCCGGTGCAGCGCCGGTTCCGGGACGCGCCCGGGTTCCAGTGCGGCTTCTGCACCGCCGGGATGATCATGACCTCGGCGGCGTTCACCGAGGCCCAGAAGGCGGACCTGCCCCGGGCGTTGAAGGGCAACCTCTGCCGCTGCACCGGCTACCGGGCCATCGAGGACGCGGTGAACGGCGTCGTCGGCGTGGAGACGGCGAAGCCGGGGAAGGCCGTCGGGACGAGCGTGGGCGCGCCCGCGGCCAACGACGTGGTGACCGGGCGGGCCGAGTTCACGATGGACACCCGCATGGAGGGGATGCTGCACCTCAAGGTGCTGCACTCCCCCCACGCGCACGCCCGCATCGTCTCGATCGACAAGACCGCCGCACTCGCGGTTCCCGGCGTCCACCGCGTCTACACCTGGGAGGACGTGCCGCGCAGACGCTTCACCACCGCCATCCACACCGACCACCTGGTCGATCCCGACGACACCTTCATCCTCGACGACACGGTCCGGTTCGCGGGCCAGCGCGTCGTCGCGGTGCTGGCCGACACCCCCGGCGCCGCGGAGGAGGGCTGCCGCAGGGTGGTCGTCGCGTACGAACCGCTGCCCGCGGTGTTCGACCCCGAGGAGGCCATGGCCGAGGGGGCTCCGCAGATCCACGGCACGCACGACCCGTTCGTCCGCGACCCCGTCCGCAACGTCCTGGTCGAACTCCACACGCACATCGGGGACGTGGACGCGGGCTTCGCCGAAGCCGACGTGGTCCACGAGGGCACGTACTCCTCGCCGCGCGTGCAGCACGCGCACCTGGAGACGCACGGATCGATCGCCTGGATGGAGGACGGGCGGCTGAACGTCCGCACCAGTTCGCAGTCGCCCTCGATCGCGAAGGTCAAACTGGCGTACCTGTTCGCGCTCCGCCCCGACCAGCTCCGGGTGTTCTGCAAGCGGGTGGGCGGCGGATTCGGCGGCAAGCAGGAGGTGATCTCGGAGGACCTGGCGGCGCTCGCCGCCCTGGACACCGGACGGCCCGTCTGCTTCGAGTACACCCGCGAGGAGGAGTTCACCACCGCCTCGCCGCGGCATCCGATGTCGCTGACGATCAAGCTGGGCGCCAGGGCGGACGGAACGCTCACGGCCGTCCAGGTCCGCAACGTGTCGAACACGGGCGCCTACGGCAACCACGGCGGCGAGACGCTCTACGCCGGCGGCGCCGCCGTCATGATCTACCGCTGCCCCAACAAGCGGTACGACGCGTACTCGGTCTACACCAACACCGTGCCGAGCGGGGCGCTGCGGGGCTACGGGATGACGCAGCCGGCCTTCGCCATGGAGTCCGCGATGCACGAGCTCGCCCTCGCCCTGCACATGGACCCGCTCGAACTGCGCCGCCGCAACATCGTGCGGCCGGGCGACCCGCTCGTCGCCCTGCACGACGGCCCGGACGACGTGGCGTTCACCGAGGACGGGCTGGCGAAGTGCATCGACCTGGTGGACCGGGCGATGGCCCGGCCGCCGCAGGCCCCGGACCCGGGCCCGGGATGGCTCGTCGGGTCCGGCGTCGCGAGCTCGATGCACGAGACCGCGCCCCCGACCGACCACATCTCCGAGGCCTGGGTCACGCTCGGCGACGACCTCGTCTACGAAGTGGCCGTCGGCACCACGGAGTTCGGCGAGGGCACCTCGACCGCCCACGTCCAGATCGCGGCCGGCCAGCTGGGGACCACACCGTCGCGGATCCGCCTGGTGCAGTCCGACACCGACCGCACCGGCTTCGACACCGGCGCCTTCGCGAGCGCGGGGCTGTTCGTCTCGGGCAACGCGGTGCTGCGGGCGTCCAACGCCGTGCGCGACCGCATCCTGGAGTTCGCCGCCGCCCACACGGGCGTCCACCCCGTGCTCTGCTCCATGGACGACGACGGGGTCACCTGCGGGGACAGGCGCGTGACCCTGGCCGAGCTGGTGGCACTGGCCCGGGCCCGCGGCATCCGGTTCACCGCCGCCCGCAGGGCCTACGGTTCGCCCCGCAGCGTCACGTCCAACACCCACGGGTTCCGGATCGCCGTCCACCGGGTGACGGGTGAGATCCGCATCCTGTACAGCGTCCAGGCGACCGACGCGGGGGTGGTCATCAACCCGCAGCAGGTCCGCGGACAGGTGGAGGGCGCCGTCGCCCAGGGCATCGGCTTCGCCCTGACCGAGAACCTCCTCGTCGGCGCGGACGGGGCCGTGGTCAACCCGAACTTCCGCAACTACCGCATCCCCGCCTACGCCGACGTCCCGCGCACCGAGGTGCTCCTCGTGGACTCGGCGGACTCCGTCGGCCCCCTGCGCTCGAAGGGGATGGCGGAGTGCGCCATCAACCCGGTGGCACCCGCGCTGGCGAACGCGCTCCACGACGCCACGGGCGTGCGCTACCGTGCGCTGCCCCTGACGCCCGAACGGATCTACAGCCGGCTGAACGCGCAGCAGCCCGTCTCCAAGGCCTGAGCCATGGACACCCACGAGTACGAAGACGCCGTGGCGGAGGACGCCGTGGCGACGGCCATCATCGGCCAGAAGGTCCTCCCCGGCCGGGAGCACGAGTACGAGACCTGGCAGGACGAGGTCAACGCCGCGGCGGCCGCCTACCCCGGGTACCTCGGCGTCGAGGTCTCCCGGCCGACGCCCCTGCAGCCCGAGTGGGTCATCGTCTACCGGTACGACTCGATACCCCACCTCCAGGCGTGGATCAACAGCTCGACCAGGCAGCGGCTGCTGGCGGTCGGCGACACCTACCTCGACGGCCCGGGGACGCAGCGGGTGGTCACCGGCCACACCAAGGCCCCCGATCCGCTGGTGACCGTGGTGGTCACCCACCGCGTCCGCCCGGACAGCGTGGACGCCTTCCTCGCGTGGCAGCGGCGGATGACCGAGGCGGAGAGCAGGTTCGAGGGCTTCCGCGGCACCGAGACGTTCCGGCCGGTCGACGGGCTCCAGGACGAGTGGACAACGCTGTTCCGCTTCGACAGCGCCCAGCACCTCGACGCCTGGCTGACCTCGGCCGAGCGCCGGGAAGCCCTCGCCGAGGGCGCGGAGTTCCGCGACTTCAAACTGAGCACGGTCGACAACTCCTTCGGCAGCTGGTTCGCCTTCGAGGAGAACGGCACTCAGGTGCCGCCGCCCTCCGAGATGAAGACGGCCATCGCCGTCTGGGTCGGCCTCTACCCCACCGTCGTACTGCTGACGCTGGCCCTGTCGCCGCTGCACATGCCGCTCTGGATCGGGCTGCTGATCGGCAACCTGCTCTCCAGCCTCCTCATGACCTTCCTCACGATGCCCTACTACGTGAACCGGCTGCTCAGGCGGTGGCTGCGACCGGCCCCGGACGAACCGCGGGCGAGGAACAACCTCATCGGCCTGGGGATCGTCGCCGCGGCGACCGTGTTCTGGGCGGCCGTCTTCTACCTCGTGACGCGGCAGATCTGGAC
This sequence comes from Streptomyces sp. NPDC093801, assembly GCF_040701585.1. Taxonomy (NCBI): domain Bacteria; kingdom Bacillati; phylum Actinomycetota; class Actinomycetes; order Kitasatosporales; family Streptomycetaceae; genus Streptomyces; species Streptomyces sp. NPDC093801. The sequence continues at coordinate 68,760 of NZ_JBFBDP010000041.1, forward strand.
ACTGCCCTGAGGACACCGGAGGGAGAAGCGCTGCTGGAAGCACCCGCACGAGCCCTCGAGTCGTTCCTGAAGCGCACGGATGCGGCGGTCCCGCCCGG
>NZ_JBFBDP010000042.1:0-67501 GCF_040701585.1 Streptomyces sp. NPDC093801
CACACCTACAATCACCACCGCGGACACACCGCGCTCGCAGGCAAACCACCCGCCAGCCGCGTCCCCAACCTCACCGGGCAATACAGCTAGGCCGTGTTCCTCGGACCAGGCCGGATCAGCCGCGCCGGATGGTGATGGTGGTCCAGGCGCCCAGGTGGACCCGGTCGCCGTCGGCGAGGGGGACCGGGACGTAGGGCTGGATCGGCTCCTCGCCCATGTTGACGGTGGTGCCGTTGGTCGAGTTCTGGTCCACCACGGCCCAGCTGAGGTCCGGCTGCTGCACGAGCACCGCGTGGCTGTGCGAGACGCCCGGGTCCTCCGGCGGCACCGAGAGGTCGATGTCCGGGGACTCGCCCGTCGAGGCGCGGCGCCGGCCGATGGTGATCTGGCCGCCGGAGAGCGGAAGGTGCAGCTCCGGGGAGTAGGCGGGCAGGTTGAGCCCGGCCGCCTCGGGGCCGCTGCGCCGCATCATCGCCATGAAGTACGAGCGGTCGGGGCCGATCGTCGCCGTCCAGGAGGCGGTGCCCTGCTGCTCGGGAACGGCGTGCGGCGGGTGGTCGGGCCGGGCTGCGGCCTCCGACGGGGCGTACTCGGGCAGGACGGGCGGCGGAGCCGGTGCCGCCACCGGCGGGGCGGGCGGCTCCGGGGCGGCGGGCGGCGGCAGCAGCCAGTCGTCCTCGGCCTGGAGCGGCTCGGCCGGGCGGTTGACCCGGGAGGGCCGGGAGCCCTGGTACTCGAAGTGGTCCTGGGAGTACACCGGCTGCGGGGGGAGCGGCGGCGGGGGCGGCGGGGTTCCGCCGCCGGCCGGGCCCGCGAGGGGCTGCGCACCCGGGCCGGCCGGGCCCGCGTCCGGGACGGGCGGCGGGGTGTACGGGGTCGCCGCCCGCGTCAGGAAGTTGTACCGGCACTCCTCGCAGAACGGGGCCATGGCCTCGCGCGGGGTCCGGCACTGCGGGCACAGCTCCGCCTGGGCGGTCGGCTCACCGGTGGTGGGAGGGAAGCCGTAGCCGTAGGAGGGCGCCGGAGGGGGGCTCGTCGGGGCGGCCATACGGTGGCCGCAGACCTCGCACCAGTCGTCGGAGGCGGACTGGTGCCCGTTCGGGCAGGTCGGCATCGCGGCGCTTCCCCCTTCTCCCTGCGGCATCGCGGCAGGCTTCTTCTCAGGTCTTCTTCACTCGGACGGTCTGTGTCGAACGCGTTTCAAGGGTCATCTCGTCGGCATCGGCGACCTTGGCTTTCAGGCGCACAGTACCCGCCGCCGCGTCCACCACATCCACCACCTTGGCCAGCAGCCTGGCGGTGTCGGCGTTCCCGGAGACGCTCGCCAACTGCACGGCACGCCCGAGTTTGGCCGTGGCGCCGTCGACATCGCCCATTTTGCGGGCTTCCAGGCCCTGTTGGATAGCCTGCGCGAGCTCCGCCTGTCCCGTGTAGTGCGCCACCTGCGGACTGATCGCGGTCGACGCGGCGAGGTCGTTCGTCCACACCGCCCGGACCAGCCCCTGGGCGAGCGGGGGCCGCGGCCCGCCGTCCGGGCCCGGCAGGACGAGCGAGGCGCGGGCGGCCAGCATCTCCTGGCCCACCGAGGCGCCCGGCACCCGTACGCACACGTGGTAGTCGCGGGACTCGTCGCCCCAGGAGCCCGTCGGGTAGTCCCCGGCGCGGGGGCCCGCCTCGGTACGGCGGCCCGTGAGGTCCTGGACGGACGGCGAGACCTGCTTGACGTACCGGATCTCCGCCCCGACCGGGGTCCACACGCGCAGCGCGACGTCCGCGACCTCCTTGCCCATGACCTTCTCCATCATGAGCGTGAAGTCCTCGGCGAGGTGGGCCGGGTCGGCGACGATGTCGGCGGAGCCGAGCAGGGCGCTCGCGATCCCCGTCACCTCCTTGACCTCCCAGTCGGTGCCCACCCCGCGCGCGTCGCAGGTGAAGCGGCCCGCGCAGGCGTCGAGGACGGCGCGCAGCGCGACCGGGTCCTCGTGCTCGTTGCGGCCGTCGGTGAGCAGGATGCCGTGCCGGATGGCGGCCCGGGACCGGCGCAGCAGGCCGTCGGCCAGCCTCAGCCAGGTGCCGATGGCGGTGCCGCCGCCGGCGCTCAGGCCGCGCAGGGCCTCCTTGGCCCCGGCGCGGGTGGCCGGGCCGGCGGTGGCGAGGAGGCCCTGGCCGGGGTAGACCTCGCGGGCCTCGTGGGTCCCGGCGATCACGGCGAAGGCCGTGCCGTCGCGCAGGGTGTCGATCGCGGCGGCGGTGGCCTCGCGGGCCCCGCGCATCTTGTCCGGCGGGTACTCCATCGAGCCGGAGCAGTCGACCATGATCACGACGGCCGCGTCCTGGCCGGGCGTCCGCGCGGAGGTGGCGGTGGCGCCGCCGGTGGAGGTGACCGTCACGATGGCGTGGACGTCCCGCCCGCCCTCGGGGAGGAACTCGTTCTGGTACACCTCCACGCTGAAGCGCGGGGCGCGCGGCTTGGCGAAGTTCGCCATCGGGGTGACTCCTCGGGGGCTGTCGGGGCGGACGGACCGGGCGCCCGTGGCGCGGCTCGGTGGGTGGCGCGGGCTCAGGCCGGCGGCCGCGGCCGCTCGGCCCCGGCCCCCGGCCCCGCTTCCCCAGCGGCTTCCGGTTCCGGTCTGCGTTCGGGTTCCGCTTCGTGCTCCGCCTCCTGTTCCGCCGCGGGGGGCGCGAACGGCACGACGGCGACGGTGACGTTGTCGTGCCCGCCCCCGTCGAGGGCGTGTCCGACCAGCACCTGTGCGCAGTGCAGGGGGCGTTCGGCGGCGTCCGGCGGAAGGATCCGGGCCATGTCGGCCGCGGACTCGGCGTAGTTCCACAGGCCGTCGGTGCAGACGACGACCACACCGGGGTGGTCGGGTCTGAAGCTGGCGGTGTGAGGGTCGAGCTCGTACGCGTCGGCGCCGAGCCAGCCGGTGATGGCGTGGGCCCGGACGTCGGCGTAGGCCTCGGCCTCGCCCATCAGGCCCGCCGCGACCATCTGGGCGGCCCAGGAGTCGTCCTCGGTCAGCCGGCGGGGGAGGGTGGTGCGGTCGTCGGGGATCCAGTAGGCGCGGCTGTCGCCCACCCAGCCGATGGTCAGCAGGCCGCCGCAGACGACGGCGCCGACCAGGGTGCAGGCCGGCGCGTTCTGCGCGCCGGGCGGCTGCGGGGCGAGGGCGCTCACGGCGGCGCCCGCCGTGAGGATCGCCTCGCGCATGGCCTCCGTCGGGTGCGCGCCCCGGGGCAGCGCGTCGAGCAGCGCCTCGCTGGCGGCGCCGGCGGCGGCCGCCGACGCGTCGTCGGGGCGGCTGGCGGAGGAGACGCCGTCGCAGACGATGGCGACGGTGGCGGCCGATCCGTCGGGCAGGGCCGTGGCCGCCACCGCGAAGGAGTCCTCGTTGCGGTGGTGGCGCAGGCCCCGGTCGCTGACGGCGGCGACGCTGCAGAGCTCCTCCTCCAGGTGGTCCCGCTCGCGAGGCTGGGCGTGGCCGCAGTGCTCGCAGTACCCGTCGGTGTCCACGTAGCCCGAGCGGCAGGCCACGCAGGTCCGGCCGCCGCCGCTCCCCTGCGGGGTGCCGGTGCGGGGGCCTTCGTGCGGGGTCTCCTGCGGGGCGCCGCCGTACGGGTCCTCGTACGGGTCCTCGTGCGGGTCTCCCTGCGCGGTGGCGCCGCCGGGGTCCGGTTGCGGGGTGTCGTGGGCGTCCGGATGGGCCTCCGGGCGGGGGGTGCCGCCGTACGGGGTCGCGCGCCGGTCGCCCTGGACGCCGTCGTACGGGCCCTCCTGCGGGGCGGCGCCGTACGGCGCCCCGGGTGCGGTGCCGCCGGCCGGGCCGCGGGCGCCGGCCGGGGCCCGGAACCCGGTTGCCGGGGCGCCCCAGGAGGCGTCGGCGGACGCGGAGGCCGGGGGGACGGCGGATCCCGGGGTCACGGGCGTGCCCTCCCAGCCGGGCGCGGGGACCCCGACGGCCGCGCCGGAGCCCGGTCCGCCCTGCTGTGCGGCGGCGCCGGAGTATCCGACCGCCGGTGCGCCGTGGCCGCCGTGGGCCGGGGTGCCGGGGCGGGCGCCGGCGTTCCCGGCGGCCGCCGCGCCGGGGCCCGGCACACCGTTCGCCGGAGCCGGAGCCGGAGCCGGAGCCGGAGCCGGAGCGGGGACGTGGGCCGCGTACGCGGACCCGGCCGGGCTGCCGAAGCCCGGGGTGGGATCGGGACCGCCCCCGGGACCGGGACCGAAGGGGCCCGTCGGTTTCCCGCCCACCGGGCCGCCGGAGCGGCCGGGCAGGCCGCCGGACGCGCGCCCGGCGGCATGGACGCCTGCCGTCCCGACGGCGGCCCCCGGTGCCCCGCCCGCCGCCCGGCCGGCCGCGAAGCCCTCGCCCGGCGCCCGGTCGGGCAGGGTCGGCGCATGGTCCGGGGGCGGGGGCGGGGCGGAGAGGGCGTAACCGCACACCCCGCAGAAACGGTCACCCTCCTCCAGGGGCTCCGCACAGCTGGGGCAGCCCGACGGCCGATGCATCGACATCACTCACACCCACGTCCGGGGACGGAAACGGTTGGCCCGCTCCACCAGTTCGATCCTCTCCTCGCCCCGCTGTGCCAGCCGGGCGAGGACGCGGTAGGAGCGCTCCAGGCCGAAGCGCAGCCCCCGCTCGTCCAGTTGACTGCCGAGCAACGAGCTCCGGCCGGGGTCGGCACCCCGGCTGCCCGACAGTACCCAGTCCAGGGCCGCGCCCAGAACCTCCGTCGCCAGCCGCTCCTGCCGCTCCGGGTCCAGCCCGAACCGCCGCAACGCCTCGACCTGGTCGGAAGCCGCTCCGAGGTCGGCCAGCAGCTCCTCCTGCGGGGACCGGTCGCGCAGGCGTGCCCGTACGGCCGCCACCCGTGCGGCCGTGTAGTGGATCGAGGACTCCGGCACGGACTCCAGCGTACGGACCGCCGCCGCCCGGTCCCCGCAGGCCAGTTGGACCCGGGCCAGCCCGAACGCCGCGCTCACGAAACCCGGATCGGTGATCCAGACGAGCCGGTAGTACTCGGCCGCGTTGTCCAGCTGGCCCAGGATCTCCGCGCACAGCGCGAGCGCCAGCTTCGGCGCGGGCTCCCCCGGGAAGGCGTCGTAGACGGCGTCGAAGGACAGGGCCGCTATCTCGTCGTCCCCGGTGGCCAGCGAGGCGATGCCGCGCGCCCACACCACCCGCCAGTCGTCGGGGTACTTGGCCTCCAGCTCGGCCAGGGCCCGTGCGGCCGGGACCAGTTCGCCCAGCTCCAGCCGGGCGCGCAGCTCCCGCAGCCGCAGTTCGGCGGAGTCGGCGGGGGCCGAGCCGAGGGCGCCGAGCAGGTCGGCGGGGGCGGAGGCCAGCAGGCCCGCCAGGAACCCGGCGTTCGGGTCGGCCGGGTCCACCAGCGGTACGGGCAGGGCCAGGGCGGTGTCGGCGGCGTCGAGCGGAGCCAGCCCGCCCGCCGCCACCGGTGCCGGTCCCGCAGCCGCCGTGAAGGGAGCGGAGACGGCCGCGGCCGCGGGTGCCGCCGGCGCCTGCCGGGGTCCGGGCACGCCGGCGCCCCCCACGTGCGTGGCGGTGGTCCCGAGCACGGAGACCCCGCCCCCGGCCACGGCCCCGCCGGTCGCCGGCACGCCGCCCCCGGCCCCGCCGGATACCGGCGCGCCGCCGCCCGACACGGGGCCTCCGGTCGCCGGCATGCCGCCTCCGGTCGTCGGCACGTCGCCGCCCGGCACGGCCCCGCCGGATACCGGCACGCCGCCGCCCGGCACGGGGCCCGGTCCGGCGAGCCCGAACGCCACGGGCGCCGCCCCGGCCATGCCCACCGCACCCGTCCCGGAAGCCCGGGAGCCGGGAGCCCCGGTCCCTGCCGGACCACCCGCTCCGGATGCCGGTGCGCCGGGCCCGAAGCCCGCCGCCTCCGGCGTCCCGGACCCGGCCGCTCCGGTCCCGGGGCCCGCGGGGCCCGGGACGCCGGAGGCGGGGCGCTCCGCCCCGGCCGCCCCGGCCGTACCGGCCGCGGAGCCGGGCGGTGCGGCCCCGGCGGCTGCGGGCCCCGGGTTCGCGGCCTCCGCGTCCGGGGCGTCCTCGTACAGCTGGGTGTCCGGGACGCGCAGCTCCGGGCCGAACAGGGTCGACAGCTGCGGCCGCGGCCGGCCCGTCTGGAGCGCGACCACCTCCCGCAGCACGCCCGTCAGCTGGTCCGCCATCTCCTGCGCGGACGCGAACCGCCGTCCCGGATCGGGGTCGGTGGCCCGCACCAGCAGCCGGTAGAAGGACTCGTACCGCTGGAACACCTCGATGTGCTCCGGATTCGGCAGGGAGTCCACGAACACGTTCGTATAGCCCTGGAAGTCGAACGTCAGCACCGCCAGCGTCCGCGCCACCGTGTACAGGTCCGAGGCCACCGACGGCCCCAGCTCCGCGACCTCCGGCGCCTGGTAGCCCACCGTGCCGTAGATGGCCGACTCCTCGTCGTCCATCCGCCGCACCGCGCCCATGTCGATCAGCTTCAGCTGGTCCTGCTGCTGGATCGCGTTGTCCACCTTGAAGTCGCAGTAGAGCAGGTTGCGGCTGTGCAGGTGGCCGAGGGCCTCCAGGGCCTCGATGCCGTACGCGCACGCCTGCTCCACCGGCAGCGGATCGCGCCGCCCGTCCGGCCGGCGCCGCTCGTTCGCGATCTCCTTCAGCGACTTGCCGCCGACGTACTCCATGACGATGTACCCGTCCAGCGAACCCGTCCGCTGGTCGAGGTGCTCCACGAAGTTGTAGATGCGCACGATGTTGGAGTGCTCGATCTCCGCGAGGAAGCGCCGCTCGGAGATCGCCGCCTCCATCGCGTCCTGGTCCCCGGTGTCCAGGAGGCCCTTGAGCACCACCCACCGGTGCGAGACCGCCCGGTCCACCGCCAGGTAGACCCAGCCCAGCCCGCCGTGCGCGAGGCAGCCCGCCACCTCGTACTGGCCGTGCACCACGTCCCCGGCACGCAGCTTGGGGACGAACGAGTACGGGTGCCCGCACTTGGTGCAGAACCCCTCGGTCCGCCCCGGCCGGTCCCCCCGTGCACGGCCGACCGGAGCCCCGCAGTCCGAGCGCGAGCAGAACCGCTTGCGCTCCGGGACCTCCGGGTTCTCCAGCACCGCCGACGAAGGATCCGGCCGCGGCACCTCCGGCACGCTGACCAGGCCCGCGCCCAGCCGGCTGCGCCCCGACGAGCCGGGCGCCGAGCCCGAACTGCGCACCGAGACCGACCTGCTGGACCCCGAGCCCGGCAGGGAGCGCGACAGCCGCCCGGACACCGAGCGGCGCGAGGACGACGACCGGGAGGACGCCGAGCGCGCCGACGCCGAGGACCGGCCCGAGCCGCGCGAGCCCGCCGACCCCCGGGAGTCCCCGTGCCGGGCGGCGCTCGTCATCCCCGTCGGCGGGGACAACAGCTCCTCCGCGCCCGCCGCGACCGCACCCGCCGGGGCCAGCCCGCAGGTGTCGCAGTACACCTCGCCGCCGCCCATGTCCTCGTACGCGCCCGGGCAGCCGGAGCGCAGGCAGGGCGTTCCGATCAGGCTCATGCCTCCTCCTCCCCGGGCCCGTCGGGCCGTCGGTCCTCCGGCGGGGCCAGTGCCTCGGCCGCCGCCTGCTGGTAGCGCAGCACCGCCCCCTCCGCCGCCCGCAGGTCGCACGGCGCGCTCCACAGCATCCGCCGGGCCGTGTCGTAGCGCTCGATCAGCAGCGGATCCTCCGCCAGGCCGTGCCGGGCCACCTTCGCCCGGTAGGCGTCGAGCCGCCCGCGCAGCTCGGCCCGCACCGCCAGGGGCGCCGTCACCGCGGTCAACGATTCGCGGGCCCGCCGCAGTTCCTCGTCGGCCCGGTCCTCCAGGGCGTCCAGCAGCGGCGACAGCCGGTGCCACTGGGACTGCCGCCGGTACTCGGCCGCCGCCGCCAGATGCTCCTGGAGGGCCGTCGGCGGGCCGCTGACCGCCGGGACCTCCGACGCCGCGATCTTCGCCAGCACCTCGCCCCGCGCCGTGCGCGCCTCCGCCAGGGTCCGGTCGGCCCGCGAGAGCACGTCCCGCAGCGCGATCAGCCGGGCCTCCGCGTCCTGCCGTACGGTCAGGACCGCCTCGACCTCACGGCGTACGTCGTCCAGGGCACGGGCCGCCCGGTCGTAGCGGGCGGTGTCGGGACGGCCGCCGCCCGGGGCGGAACTCCCCGCCGCCGGCACCCAGAAGGCCAGCGGGTCCGCGATCACCGCCTCCCGCAGCTGCGCCAGCTCGGCGGTGATCTCCTCCAGGTCGTCCCCCGAGGGGTGCTCGCCCGGCCGGACCCCCACCGAGTGCGCCAGCGAGCGCGTCCGGTGCAGTTCGGCGGCGAGCAGGTCGATCCGCGCGGGCAGCGCCGACCACACGGCGTCGGCGGCGACCACCACGTCCAGCGAGGCGGCGTACAGCTCGTTCATCCGGGCCACCAGCTCGGCGAGCGAGAAGCGCTCCGCCAGCGCGGCGCCCTCCGCCCCGGCCCCGGCGATCGTCACACCCGGCCCGCGCAGCCGCTCCGTCAGCTCGGCCAGGTCCTCGCGGCTCGGCCAGCGCCGCCGCTCACGGATCTCCCGCGCGGCCGCCAGCGCCCCGCTGTAGGCGTCGAAGTACGTCCACAGCCGGGTGACGGCCGCGTCGGCGGCGGCCCAGCGCTCCTTGGTGACCCCGCCGAGCGCCGCGCCCTCCAGCAGCCGGCGCCCGGCGTGGTCCTGGAGCGCGAGCAGCGAGGTCTCGACGGCCTCGTGCTCGGCGCCCAGCCGCGTCAGCGCGCGGTCGACGTCGTCCCGGTCCATCAGCCCCGTCTGGCTCACGTACGGCTCCGATCCTGCCCCGTGAGCGGGCGGTACCCCCACCACCGGCCTCAGCCCTCCCGGTACTTGGGCGCGGGCGGCACCGCGGCCTTCGGCAGCACGTCCTCGAAGTGCTTGCGGTAGGACGTCGCCCACGGACTCCGGTCACCGCCCGCGCGGTAGTTCTCCAGCACCTTGTTGACCCGGCGCACCAGGTCCGAGGCGTCCTTGTTCATCGCCACACCGTAGAACTCGCGGGTGAACGGCGCGCCGACCAGCTGCACCGACGGGTCCTGAGCCGCCTGGCCGGCGGCCAGCGCGTTGTCGGTGATGATCCCGTCGACCTCGCCCAGCTGGAGCCGCACCAGGCAGTCCAGCTGGTTCGGCACCGAGACCGGCACCGCACCGTACCCCTGGGACTTGAGGGCCGCCTCCGCGGTGGAGCCGGCGGCCGTGCAGATCCGCCGGCCCTTCAGCGAGGCGTCGTACCCGGTGATCGGGGAGCCCTTGGGCGCCAGGACCTGCTGGCCCGCCTCGAAGTAGGCCGTGGAGAAGGCCACGTCCTCCAGCCGCTTGCAGTTGATCGTCATCGTCCGTACGACGACGTCGACGCGGCCCTCCTGGAGCGCCGGGATGCGCTGGCTGGTCGGGATGGCCCGGTAGATGACCGCCTCCTCGTTGCCCAGGATGTCCTTGGCTATGGCCTTGACCAGGTCGATGTCGAAGCCGTCGAGGTGCCCGTCCGGATTGCGGTAGCCCCACTTGAAGCTGTTCTGGTCCACGCCCGCGACCAGCTTGCCCGCCTTGCGGATCCGCTCGATCGTCGGCCCGTCCAGCGCGGACGGACGCAGGCTGGCCTCCGGGTCCGGGCAGGTGTCGGCGGGCACGAAGGGGGCCGCCGCCATGGAGGCGGGCTCGTGCACCACGCCCGGGTGGTGCACGGTGCCCGGCGACGACTGCGCCAGCGGCAGCAGCACGGCGGCGGCCGTCATCGCGCAGGCGGCGGCCATCGCGCTCACCCCGCCCCAGCCGCGCAGCCGCCCCGCCGCACGCCGCAGCCGGCCGGCCCGCTCCACCCGTGTCCGCCGTATCCGCACCGCACTCACCTGTACTCCGAAAGCCTGCGACCGATGCCGAGGAGGGCCGCGCCCGCGCCGACCACCGCCAGCGCCGCCGAGCCCGTCACCAGCCCGCCCAGCGCGCCGAGCCCGCCCCGGGCGGCCAGGGTGAACTGCTTCTGCTCATGGGCCACGGCCTGCTCCAGGGAGGCGTCCACCGTGTCGAACGAGGCACCGCTGCTGTCCTTGCGCCCCTTGCCCCCGATCACCTGGGTCAGGGCGAGCTCGTAGTCGCCCCGCATGTCCGCCTCCCGGGCCGCCGCGTGCCGCTGCCTCCACTGCGCCGCACCCGCGAGCGCCTTCGACACCGGGTCCCGGCCGCTCGCGTCGTCGGCCAGTTCCAGCGCCCGCGCCAGCCCCGCGTCGAGCTGCTTCATGTTCTTCTCGTAGTCCACGTCGTACTTGTCGGACTTCTTGTCCGCGGCCAGTACGGCACCCCGCGCGATCAGCGTCAGGTTCTCGTTCGCCCGCGCCTGGAGGGAGGCGATCCGGGCGTCGTTCAGCACCTTCAGCGACTCCTGCCCGCCCGCCCGGGCCTCGCCCAGCCCCGACCGGGCCACCGCCTGCCCCACCGTCAGCCACAGCAGCACCACGGCCGCCGCCGCCGTCGCCGCCAGCAGACCGTGGTTGAAGACCCGGTTGGTGAGCAGGTGGTCCCGCCGCTGCGCCCACACCAGCGCGGCGAGCGCCAGCAGCCCGGCGCCCGTCGCGGCCAGCGGCCAGCCCCGGGCCTCGTCGTAGTCCGTGTACAGCCGCCCGGTCTCCGCCTCGTACAGCCGCTGGGCGGCCGGCAGCAGCACCGTGCTCATCTGCTCGTTGGCGTAGCGCAGGTACGCGCCGCCCAGCGGCAGGCCCTGCCGGTTGTTCGCACGGGCCTGCTCGATCAGGCCCGTGTACCGGGGCAGCTGCTCGCCCAGCAGGGCTATCTCCTTGCGGGACTCCCCGCCCGCCCCGGTGTTCGCCGCGGCGCTCACCAGCAGCCGGGAGGCGTTCGCCATGTCCTTCTCGTAGCGCTGGCGGACCTCGCGGGGCTCCTGCGCGCCCGCGAGGAACCCGCTGGAGGAGGCCGTGTCGGCATCGGCCAGGGAGCGGTAGATGCTCGCCGCGTCCGCGCTCAGCGGCTGGCTGCGGCCGACCACGTCCTGCGCGGCGGTGACCCGGTCGGAGACCTCCCAGACCGCCACCGCGCCGAACAGCAGTACCAGCGCCGCCATGACCGCGCCGATGATCCGCAGCCGGCCCGGCTCGGTCGTCGCCGCCGCCCGCAGCCGCTCCACGCCCTCGGCCCAGGCGGTACCCCGACCGGCCGGCCCGGCGGGTGCCCCGGAGGCATCGCCCCCGGGCGCGGACGGGCGTGTCGTGATGGCCACCCTGCCTCCCCCTCGGTCCCTCTGCTCCGCAGCAGTATGGCCGTAGTGGCGCCGGACCACAGCACCCGGTGCTCGATCTTGGGCGATCCCCTCCCCGGACCGCCCCGGTCACCCTCCCCCCGGCATCCCCACCGCCCCTTCCCCGTGAATACGCCCCGCCCGCCCCCGCGGTTCCGCCCGGACCCCTCCCCGGCGCGGGTTCAGCCGAATTGGGTACGGAGCCTGCCGTGCGCCCCCGCCGCCGCACCCAGGGCGTCCAGGCCGAGCAGCGCCGCGCCCAGCACCGGCGGGGCCGTGACCACCGAGACCCGGGCGCGCGGGGCCCGGCCGGACAGGAGCTCCCCGATCCGGCCGTTGAGCTGCGGATGCCGGGCCGCGAGCACGCTGCCGCCCAGCAGCACCGGCACCTCCTCCTCCAGCAGCCCGAGCCGCTCCAGCGCCACCGACACCAGCGCCACCACCTCCTCGGCCTGCCGCTCCACGATCGCCGAGGCCACCGCGTCGCCCGCCGCGGCCACCGCGAACAGCACCGGCACCAGCTCGTGCAGCCGCCCCCGGGGGATCCCGCCCAGGTGCAGCGCCTCGATCAGCCCGGCCATCGCCGCCAGCCCGAAGTGCCCCGGCAGGGCCCGCGCCAGCGCGGTGGGCCCGCCGCGCCCGTCCTCGGCCCGCGCCGCCCACCACACGGCCTCCTCCGCCAGGCCGCCCCCGCCGCCCCAGTCCCCGGAGAGGCGCCCGAGGGCGGGGAAGCGGGCGGTGCGCCCGTCGGGCAGCATCCCCACGCAGTTGATGCCCGCCCCGCACACCACGGCGACCCCGCGCGGCCGGTCCACCCCGGCCCGCAGGACCGCGAAGGTGTCGTTGCGCACCTCCGTGGCCGCGCCCCAGCCCCGCGCGGCGATCGCCCCGGCCAGCTGCCGCTCCTCCACCGGCAGGTCGGCGTTGGCCAGACAGGCCGAGACCCGTGCGGCGAAGGGCGGCGCGGCCAGGCCGGCGGCCGCGGCGGCCGCCGCCACGGCCTCGCCGAGGACGTCCACGGCCGCCTCCACCCCCACCCGGGGCGGCTGGAAGCCCCCCGAGCGGCCGGTGCCGAGGACCGTGCCGTCGGCGCCGACCAGGACCGCGTCCGTCTTGCTGTTCCCCGCGTCCAGCGCGAGGACCGCGGCGGGGGAGGGGCGGTTCACGCCCATGGCAGGTGCTCCCCGTTGTGCGCGAGCAGCCGGTCCGTCAGCGCCTCGGCCAGGTCGAACTGCCCGACCAGCGGATGCGCGAGGAGCGCCCGGGCGACCCGCTCGCGCCCGCCGCGCAGCGCGGCGTCCAGCGCGAGGTCCTCGTACGCCGTCACGTGCGCGAGGAGTCCCGCGTACAGCGGGTCGGGGCGGGGTACGGCCAGCGGTACCGGGCCGGAGCCGTCGACGGCCGCCTGGACCTCGACGACCGCGTCGTCCGGGAGGAAGGGCAGGGTGCCGCCGTTGCGGGCGTTGACGACCTGCACGGACGGGCCGCCGCCGCCCAGCAGGGCCGCCGCGAGGTCCACGGCCGCCTCCGAGTAGAAGGCCCCGCCCCGCTTGGCCAGCAGCGCGGGCTTCTCGTCGAGCGCGGGGTCCGCGTACAGGGCGAGGAGTTCGCGCTCCATCGCGGCGACCTCGGCCGCCCGCGAGGGCTTCGCGCCGAGCTCGCGCACCACCTCGTCGTGGGCGTAGAAGTAGCGCAGGTAGTACGAGGGGACCACGCCGAGCCGGTCCAGCACCGCGCGCGGCAGCCGCAGGTCGGCGGCGATGGCCCCCCCGTGCTCCGCCAGCAGCCGCGGCAGCACGTCCGTGCCCCCGGGCCCGCCGAGGCGTACGCCGAACTCCCAGGTCAGGTGGTTGAGCCCGACGTGGTCGAGGTGGACCTCGGCGGGCGCGGCGCCCAGCAGCGCGGCGAACTTCCGCTGGAGGCCGATGGCGACGTTGCACAGCCCGACCGCCCGGTGCCCGGCCTGGAGCAGGGCCCGGGTGACGATCCCGACGGGGTTGGTGAAGTCGATGATCCAGGCCCGGGGGGCGGCCCGCCGCACCCGTTCTGCGATGTCCAGCACCACGGGGACGGTGCGCAGGGCCTTCGCCAGCCCGCCCGCGCCGGTGGTCTCCTGGCCGACGCAGCCGCACTCCAGCGGCCAGGTCTCGTCCTGGAGCCGGGCCGCCTGCCCGCCGACCCGCAGCTGGAGCAGCACCGCGTCCGCGTCGGCGACGCCCGCGTCCAGGTCGGAGGTGGTGGTGATCCGGCCGGGGTGCCCCTGCCGGGCGAGGATCCGCCGGGCCAGCCCGCCGACGAGCTCCAGCCGCTCGGCGGCGGGGTCGATCAGGACGAGTTCGGTGACGGGCAGGGTGTCGCGCAGCCGCGCGAACCCGTCGACCAGTTCGGGGGTGTAGGTGGAACCGCCGCCCACCACTGCGAGTTTCATCGGGCTCAGCCTTTCACTCCGGTCAGGGTGACGCCCTCGACGAACGCCTTCTGGGCGAGGAAGAAGAGGAGGATCACCGGTGCCATGACGAGCACCGTCGCCGCCATGGTGAGGTTCCAGTCGGTGTGGTGCGCGCCCTTGAACGACTCCAGCCCGTAGCTGAGGGTCCAGGCGGCGGGGTTGTCGGAGGCGTAGATCTGGGGGCCGAAGTAGTCGTTCCAGGCGGCGAAGAACTGGAACAGGGCGACGGCCGCGATCCCGGGCTTCGCCATGGGCAGGACCACCCGCTGCAGGGTGCGCAGCTCGCCGCAGCCGTCGACGCGGGCCGCGTCGAGGTACTCGTCGGGGATGGTCAGCAGGAACTGGCGCAGCAGGAAGACGGAGAAGGCGTCGCCGAAGGCCATCGGGACGATCAGCGGCCACAGGGTGCCCGACAGGTCGAGCTGTCTCGCCCAGAAGAGGTACATGGGGATGACGACCACCTGCGGCGGCAGCATCATCGCGGCGATCACGAGCAGCAGGACGAGCCGCCGGCCCCGGAAGCGGAACTTGGCGAGGGCGTAGGCGACGGGTACCGAGGAGACCACGGTGAGCAGGGTGCCCAGGCCCGCGTAGAGCAGGGTGTTGCGCCACCAGGTGAGGAATCCGGGGGTGTGCCAGACCTTCGCGTAGTTGCCCCATTCCCAGGTGCGCGGCCACAGGTCCCGGGTGAGGGCCTGCTGGTCGCCCATCAGGGAGGTGAGCAGGAGGAAGGCGAACGGGAGGACGAAGAACAGGGCGGCGGCCACGGCCAGCGCGTGGACGGCGATCCAGTGCAGTACGGCCCGGCGTCCGCTGCGTACGGTCATCCGCCGGCTCCCGTCAGTCCGCCGCGGCGGCGCATCAGCAGCGCGGTGAAGGCCATGGACAGGGCGAACAGGACCAGCGCGAGCACGCTGGCGGCCCCGTAGTCGAACCGCTGGAAGCCGAGGTTGTAGACCAGCTGGGGCAGGGTCAGCGTGGACCCGTCGGGGTACCCCGGCTCGAACTGCTGCCCGGAGCCGCCGATGACGCCGGCGGCGGCCTTCCCGGCGACGAACGGCTGGGTGTAGTACTGCATGGCCTGGATGACCCCGGTGACCACGGCGAACAGGATGATCGGGGAGATGTTCGGCAGGGTGATGTGGCGCAGGCGCGCCCAGGCGCCGGCCCCGTCCAGCGCGGCGGCCTCGTACTGCTCCTTCGGTACGTCGAGCAGCGCGGCCATGAAGATCACCATCAGGTCGCCGACCCCCCACAGCGCGAGCGCGGTCAGCGCGGGTTTGGACCATCCGGGGTCGGTGAACCAGCCGGGCCCGGGCAGTCCCACGCCGTCGAGGAGGGTGTTGACGGGGCCGGTGCCGGGGTTGAGGAGGAAGACGAAGGCGAGGGTCGCGGCCACGGGCGGGGCCAGGTAGGGCAGGTAGAACAGGGTGCGGAAGATCCCGGCCCCGGTCTTGACCTTCGTGACGAGCAGGCCGACGCCGAGGCCGAAGACGACCCGGCAGGTCACCATGACGGCCACCAGCCACAGCGTGTTGCGCAGGGCCGGCCAGAACAGCGGGTAGTCGGTGAAGACGTAGCTCCAGTTGGCCGTGCCGCTGAAGGCGGGCGGCCGGAAGCCGTCGTAGCGGGTGAAGGAGAAGTAGGCGGTGGACAGCAGCGGGTAGGCGAAGAAGACGGCGGAGCCGATCAGCCAGGGCGAGAGGAACGCGAGCGTCCGCAGGGCGGACCGGCGGCGCCTGGCCGCGAGGGCGGTCGGGGCCATGGGCTACTCGGCCTTGGCGATGTCGGTGTCGATCTGCCGGGCGGTGGCGGCGAGGCCGGCCCGGAGGTCGGGCACGTCGCCCTTCTCGGTGCGGTACGCGAAGTTCTGGAAGGTCAGCTGGTAGGTGCCGCCGTCGGCGCGGGCCGGGGTGGTGCTGGACTTCGGGTGGCGGGCGATGTCGAGGAAGGTCCTGAAGCCGGGGGTCACCTCCAGCTGCGGGGAGGCGAGGGCGGCCAGCGTCGAGGGCACGTTGTGGATGGCGTTGGCGAAGGAGACCACCGCTTCGGTGTCGGTGGTCATGTACCGCACCAGTTCCCAGGCGGCGTTCTGCCTGCGGCTCGCCGCGGATATCCCCATGACGGTGCCGGAGAGGTAGCCCTTGCCGTAGTCGGCGGCCTGGTCGTCCGGTACGGGCAGGGGCGCGGTGCCGACCTCGAAGCCGACCCCGGCCTCCTCGGCCATCGAGGGCCGCCACTCCCCGTCGATCTGCATGGCGACCAGCCCCTTGTGGAAGGGGTGTTCGGCGCTCCACTCGTCGCCGAAGCCGGCCCGGAACCGCTCCAGCCTCTCGTACCCGCCCAGCTGGTCGACCAGCTCCTTCTGCGCGGTGAGCATCTTCGCGAAGGCGGGGTCCCCGGCCAGGTCGGAGCGGCCGTCGGGGGTGAAGTAGGAGGGGCTCCACTGGGCGGCCAGGCGCATGGGAGTGGTCTCGTAGCCGTGGAAGACGGGCATCACGCCGAGCTGTTCGTACGAGTCCCCGGCGGGTTTGGTCAGCTTCCGGGCGTCCTCGGTGAACTGGCTCCAGGTCCGCGGCGGTTCGGTGATGCCGGCGGCGGCGAAGGCGGTCTTGTTGTAGACGAGCCCGTAGGCGTCGCTCAGCAGGGGGAGCGTGCACTGGTTCCCCTTGAACTGCGTGTACTCCAGCAGGGGCGCGGGGAAGACCTTCGTCTTGTCGACCCCGGACGTGCGCAGGAAGGGGTTCAGGTCGGCGAAGGCGCCCGAGTTGCAGAACTTCCCGACGCTGTCGGTGCTGAAGGAGGAGACCACGTCGGGGGCCTTGTCGCCGCCCGCCCGCAGCGCCTGGTTGATCTTGTCGTCGGTCATGTTGCCGGTGACCTTGACCTTGATGTTCGGGTGGGCCTTCTCGAAGCGGGCGATGTTCTCCTCGATCGCCCTGACCTCACCGGGCGCGGACCAGCCGTGCCAGAAGGTGAGGGTGGTGTCCGCCTTCGGGTCGTCGGAGGCCGTGGCGGCGCCCTGGCCGGTGCAGGCCGTGGCGAGGAGGACCAGGGCGGACACGGCGGCCAGTGCGGTGGCCGCGGGGGTCGTTCGTCCGGCTGTGGGCATGGCGGGGCTCGCTCTCTGGGGGAGGAACTTCCGAGGGGGGAATGCCGGTCGGGGACGGGGACGGGGACGGGGGCGGGACGGGGGCGGTGCTAGCGGGAGGTGTCGAACACTTCCTCGCGGGTGGCGGCCAGGGCGCTCTCCAGGGCGCCGCGCAGGACGGGCCGTTCGAGGACCTCGCCGGAGACCAGCCGGGGCCGGGAGGGCGCCAGCTCGGCGAGTTCGGCCTCCAGCAGTGCGCGCAGCGGGTCGCCGCCCGCGGCGATCGCCTCGCCGGCCAGGACCACGATCTCCGGGTCGAGCACGGAGACCAGCGAGGCCAGGCCGGTCGCGAGCGCGGTGGCGTACGACCGGAGGAAGTCCAGGTGCGCCCCCTCGGGCTCGGCGGCGGCCCGCCGCAGCAGCGCGACGGCGGCGGGCACCTCGGCGCCGCGCGGGAGGCCCGCGGTGTCGACCCCGGCCCGCGCGGCGAGCGCGGGCAGCGCCTGGACGCCGGCCAGCTCCTGGTAGCCGCCGGTGTTGGCCCGGGTGACCTGCCGGACCAGGGGGTGTCCGGGGACGGGCAGGAAGCCGACCTCGCCGGCGCCGCCGGTCCATCCCCGGTGCAGCCGGCCGCCGAGCACCAGGGCGGCGCCGAGGCCCTCCTCGTTCCACAGCAGGACGAAGTCCCCGTGGCCGCGGGCCGCGCCGAGGCGCTGCTCGGCGACGGCGGCGAGGTTGACGTCGTTCTCGTACTCGACGGGGACGGGCAGGGCGGCCGCCAGCTCGTCGAGGAGGGTGGGGGAGTGCCAGCCGGGGAGGTGGCTGGCGTAGCGCAGCCGGCCCGAGCGGGGGTCGAAGGCGCCGGGGGTGGCGATGACCACGCGGTGCAGGGCGTCCCGCTGGAGTCCGGCGTCCGCGAGGGCTCCGGCGAGGGCGCCGGTGACCTGGCCGACGGCGTCGGCGCCCTCCGCGTAGGGCAGTTCGAAACGGCCGACGACGGTGCCGGTGAGGTCGGCGACGGCGGCGAGCACCCGGTCGGGGGTCACGTCGAGGCCGCCGACGTGGGCGGCGCGGGCGTCGAGCGCGTACAGCTGGGCGTTCGGGCCGGGCCGGCCGCCGTCCGTTCCGGTGGCCACGACCAGCCCGGCGGCCTCCAGCCGGGCCAGCAGCTGGGAGGCGGTGGGCTTGGAGAGGCCGGTGAGCTGTCCGATGCGGGTCCGCGACAGGGGGCCGTGCGTCAGCAGCAGCTCCAGGGCGGCGCGGTCGTTCATGGCGCGCAGCAGGCTGGGCGTTCCGGGCGTGGCGGCGGGCATGACGAGGCTCTCCCTCACCGAAGCGAACTGTTAGGTAAGTTTCCTATCGCTTGCTGAGCGGTGTCAATGAAACCGCCCCGCCGGAAGCCCGGCGGGGCGGTGGTGGCGCGGTGGGGGTGCGGGCTACTTGGGGAGCCGGGGCGTGGCCGGCGCCGGGATCGGGGTCGTGGCCAGGGACTGCGGCGAGGCCGGGTTGGCCAGCGCCGACGGCGGGGCGACCGAGGCCGACGGGTCGGCCGGGGCCTCCTCCTCGTCGGCCGCCTGCAGACCGCCGATGATCCGGATGCCGGCGGCGTCGAAGGCCTCCTTGATCCGCCAGCGCAGCTCGCGCTCCACGGCGAACTGCTGGCCCGGCATCGTCTTCGCCGACACCTTCACGGTCATGGAGGCCAGCAGCACCTCGTCCAGGCCCAGCACCTCCACCGGGCCCCACAGGCGCTCGTCCCACGGGGAGTCCTTGGCGAAGGTGTCCGCCACCTCCTGGAGGGTCGCGCGGAGCCGGGGGAGGTTCTCGGTCGGCTTGACCTGCACGGCCACGCCGGCGGTCGCCCAGCCCTGGCTGAGGTTGCCGATCCGCTTGATCTCGCCGTTGCGGACGTACCAGATCTCGCCGTTGTCGCCGCGCAGCTTGGTCACGCGCAGGCCGACCTCGATCACCTCGCCGGAGGCCACACCCGCGTCGATCTTGTCACCGACGCCGTACTGGTCCTCCATGATCATGAACACGCCGGACAGGAAGTCCGTCACCAGGTTGCGGGCACCGAAACCGATCGCCACACCGGCCACACCGGCACTCGCCAGGAGGGGGGCCAGATCGATCTTCAGGGCGGCCAGCACCATCAGCGCCGCCGTGCCCAGGATCAGGAACGAGGCCACCGAGCGCAGCACCGAGCCGATCGCCTCGGAACGCTGGCGCCGCCGCTCGGCATTGACCAGCAGCCCGCCGAGCGCGGTGCCCTCGACGGCCTCCGCGCTCGTGTTCATCCGGCTTATCAGTTTGGTCAGGGCCTTGCGGACGGCCGAGCGGAGCGCGGCCGCGATCACGATGATCAGCAGGATCCGCAGGCCGATGCTCAGCCAGGTGGCCCAGTTCTCCTCGATGAAGCTCGCGGCGTTGGTCACGCTCTCGGCGGCGTCGTCGGTGGTCGCTGCCAACGGGAGCAGGGTGGCGGGCGAGGGCACGGGGGAACCTCCAGGCATGGCGTCCTGCCCGCGGAAACGGAACGGGGTGTACGGGCAGGCCTTCCACACTAACCGGGCACGGGCCCGACCTCGTTGCCGTGTTCGAGGGAGAGACCGTCCTCACCTGGGGATGAAGGGAGTGTGGTTGAAAACACCTCGGGCCCGTTACCGGCGCGTGGTGGCGTTTCGACCAGCCGTAAGGGGAGACTGGAGAACAGATCGTCCCGGCGCGAGCCACGCGCCGCCGGCGTACAAGGAGGCAGTCCGTGCCGCACGTCCTGGTCCTCAACGCGTCGTACGAGCCCCTCGGCGTCGTACCGCTCCGCCGCGCGCTCGTCCTCGTCCTGGAGAACAAGGCCATCTCCCTCGAGGAATCGGGCGCCTTCCTGCACAGCGCGACCCAAGCCGTCCCCGCTCCCAGCGTGGTCCGGCTCAAGCGCTTCGTGCGGGTCCCCTACAGGGGGCCCGTTCCACTCACCCGCCGCGCGCTGTTCGCCCGCGACGGCGGCCGCTGCATGTACTGCGGGGCCGTCGCGACGAGCGTGGACCACGTCATCCCGCGCAGCCGCGGGGGGCAGCACGTCTGGGACAACGTGGTCGCCGCGTGCCGCCGCTGCAACCACGTCAAAGCGGACCGCCACCTGCTGGAACTCGGCTGGCGGCTGCGGCACCAGCCGGCCCCGCCGTCGGGGCTGGCCTGGCGGATCATCGGGACCGGGCACAGGGATCCGCGCTGGATGCCCTACCTCCAGCCGTACGGGGCGGACGACGCGCTGGAGCGCATCGGAGTGGGGGCGACGGCCGCCGCCTCCTGACGGACCGCCGCCGCGCGGGGACCAGCCCCGCGCGGCGACGGACCTGCGCAGGGCTACAGAGCCACCGCGAAGGCCGTCGCGGACCAGAGGCTGCAGCCGTACGGGGTCGCGCGCCGGTCGCAGGTGATGCGGAGGTAGCGGGTGTCCGCGGACGGGTCCAGGCGCACCGTGTCCGTACCGCCCCGGGAGGAGACGGAGGCGGCCGCCCGCCAGGTGACCCCGTCCGACGAGGTCTGCACGCGGTACGCCGACGGGTACGCGTCCTGCCAGTGCAGGGTCAGCAGCCCCACCCGGGCCGGGGCGGCCAGCTCCGCCTGCCACCACGCCCCGTCCACCGGCTTCGAGGACCAGCGGGTCCCCTCGTCGCCGTCCACCGCCGCCGACGCCGGGAACCGCGCCGACTCGTCGCCCGAGGAGGTGACCCGGGCCGTGCGGAGCAGGTCCGGGCCGCCGGTGCGCGGGACCGCCCGGACCGTGAGCGTGCGCACCTGCCCGTCGAAGGCGACGGGGATCGCGTAGGTGCCGGCCGGGGTGGAGGCCGGGAGGCGGACCTCGACCGGGAGGGAGAGCCGGCCGCCGCGCGGGAGCGTGACCTGGCCCGGGAGGCGGACCTCGATGCCCGCCGGCGGCGGGCCCGAGAGGGTCAGGGCGCCCCGGACCTCGCCCGGGCGGACCGACGACAGCTGCGCCGAAACCGTCCGCGCGGCCCCGCCGATCTCCACGTCCACCCGGCCCCCGTCGGCCAGTTCGAACCCCGCCTGCGGGTCGTCCGCGAACCACGGGACCACCTGGTGGACCACCGGGTCCTCGCCCGCCCACGACAGCCGCACCGCGTCCGCCCGGACCCCGCCCGCGTCGGCCTGGGTCCACCCGGATCCCGCGGCCTCCCCGATCCGGCGCCAGCCCTCGCCCGGCACGTGCACCTCCACCGCCGCGCCCCGCGAGCCCGGCGCCAGCGGGTCGGTCATCACCGTCACCGCCGCCAGCGGACGCGGCTCCTCCAGCGGCACCGTCCAGGAGCCGGGCTCCCGCCGCACCGCCCCCGCCGGCCGGGACGCACCGGTCCAGGCGTCCGACTCCGCCGCGGCCTTCGCCAGGAACGGGTCCAGCACCGAGGAGTCCACCCGGACCCCGTCCTGCTCGGCCAGCGCCCCACGGGCCGCCGCCAGGTCCCGCGAGGCCTGCCAGGCGGCCGCCCCGTCACCCCGGGCCTCGGCCCGCAGCAGGTCCACCGCCAGCTCGCCCGCCGCCCCGTACCGCGAGAGACGCTCCAGCCACGGCCCCGCCTCCCCGGCCAGGGAGGGCAGCCGCGCCGGGGCCTCGCGCAGCACGGTGAACGCCGCACGGAGCCTTTCCCCCGCGGCCTTGTCGCCGGCCGCGCGGGCCCGCCAGAACTCCTCCATCAGAGGCTTCAGGTACGCCGACTCCTCCAGCTTCAGCCCCGAGGACGCCGTGTTCCCCGCCAGCGCGGCCAGCGCGGCCCGGGTCCGCTGGTCGGGGCCCGACAGGTCGCGCACCGCCGCCGCCCAGGACTCCCCGGGCCGGTACCCGCTCGGGTTCCAGGCGTAGTCCGCCGCCGTGAACAGCGGGATCCGCGACAGGGTGCCCTGCGGCATCGCGTTGGCCAGCACCCCCGCCGAACCGCTCGCCACCGCCGGATCGCGCCCGGCGTACGGGCCGAGGAAGATGCGGTCCGGGTCCCAGTCGTTGACCGGGTAGTTGTCCATCGTGACCAGCGGGTGCCCGAGCGCCGACCGTGCCCCGGCCAGCTCCTTTCCGGTGATGGTGCGCGGCACCACCCCCACGCCCGTCCACGCCACCTCCACCCGTGCGTCCAGCGCCCCGGCCAGGGCCGTCCGGTAGGCGGTGGCGCCCTCCTGGAAGTACTCGGTCGGCAGCAGCGACAGCGGGACCGCCCCGGGGTGCCGCTCGGCCAGGTGGGCCGCCAGCTCGCCCGCGACCTCCGCGTGCGCCTTCGCCGCCGCCGCGGGCCCCGTCCCGTACCGCACCCGGTCGGCCCGGCAGCCCCACTCGGCGTAGCTGACGTCCTGGAACTGCAGCTGGAACGCCCGGAAGCCCAGGTCCCACATGGAGTCCACCTTGCGCAGCAGCGCCGCCCGGTTCTCCGCCGACGCCAGGCACATGGACTGCCCCGGCGACACCGCCCAGCCCAGCGTCACGTGGTTGGCGCGGGCCCGCTCGGCCAGCTCCCGGAACTCCTCGCGGGCCGCCGCCGGGTACTCCTCGCGCCAGGCCGTCGTCCGGTACGGGTCGTCACCGGGCGCCAGCAGCAGCCGGTTCTGCTTGGTGCGGCCCAGGAAGTCCAGCTGGGCGAGCCGCTGCTCCTGGGTCCAGGGCTGCCCGTAGAACCCCTCGGTGACCCCGCGCACCGGCGCGACGGGCCAGTCCCGCACCAGCATCCCGGGCACCTTCCCGCCCCCGGCCGCCAGCAGCTGACGCAGTGTCTGCGCGCCGTGGAACAGCCCGTCCGCGCCCACCCCGGCCAGTGCGACCGTGTCCCGGCCGCCGGTCCGGCCCACCGCCAGCCGGTAGCCGCCCTCGGGCAGGTCCCCGGCCGGGGCCGCGCCGAGCGCCCGCAGCGCCACCTCCGCGTCCGGCCCCTGGAGCCTGACGACGAGCGCCCCCTCGGGCAGCACCGCCCCCGGCGGCCGGTCGTGCAGGGTCCGGACGCCGGCCGCGCGCAGGGCGGTGCGCACCACGTCCGCGGCGTACGGGTCCACGTCCTCCGGCACCACCAGCACGGCCTCCGCGGCCACCGGCACCTCGCGGGCCGGATCGGCCGACGCCGACTGCGGCCGCGGCCACACCGCCGGACCCTCGGAGGGGGCTCGCGGAACGTCGTACGCCGGGTCGAGCAGCGGTCCCGAACCGCCGGAGGCGACGGCGGCGGACCCGCTGTCGGGACGCGGCACGGCCGGGGACTTGGGCGTCGCGGCCAGCATGCCCTCCGGGACCGAGCCCACCGCCCCGCCCAGCAGCGAACCTATGACGGCGACCGCCGCGGCGGTGCTCCGCTTCCTGCCCCTGAGCTGCACGGAGCCTCCCCGTCCCGAGTCGTCCCCCGCCCGTACGAATGAGCCCGAGCCCACCACCCGTGCGGCTCAAGTGTCAATCCGGGTGGGGTGATCTGACCAAGATCGGCCAGGAATGCGGTGCCCCGGACTGGGTATGGCTGCGGTGTCCGGCGCGGGTGTTGCATGGGCGCGTCCGCCGGACCGGCCGGGTCCGGAGCACCGGTCCGAAGCACGCACGAGGGAGCCCCCCATGACCACCCGCACCGCGCCCGCCGCCCGCAGCCGCGCCCCGCTCGCCCATCTGCCCGTGCAGTCGGGCCCCGGGGACGTGCCCCCGGCGGGCACATCCCCGTTGTCCGGGTGCGCGGACGCGCCGCTGACCAGTGAGACCCCGCTGCCCGGAGCGGCGTACGCCCCGCTGACCAGTGAGACCCCGCTCGTGCACGAGGCCCCGCTCACGAGCGAGGCGATCTACTAGCCCCTTCCAGCCCCAAGGATGCAGATGGACGACCTCGCCCGGCTCGCGGCCCACCACGGCGTCGCCACCTCCTACCAGCCCGCCGAGGACGTCACCGTCCAGGTGCCGCCGGCCACGGTCCGCACCGTGCTCGGACTGATGGGCGTCCCCGTCGACACCCCCGAGGACGTCCGGCGCACGGCCGGATCCGCCGAACGGGAGGCGGCCGGGCGGCTGCTGCCGCCGACCCTGGTCCAGTGGCGCGGCGAGCCCGCCCCCGCGGCCCTGGCCGGACTGCCGGAGGGGACCCGGCTGCGGGTGACCCTGGAGGACGGGGCCGGGGAGGCCGCGTGGGCCCTCCGCCTGCCCCTCGGGGTGCACCGGGTGACCGCCGAGACCCCCGACGGCCGCACCGCCGGGGCCACCCTGATCGTGGCCCCGGACCGGGCCCCGGCGGCCCCGGAGCGGGCCCACGGGCTGCTCGTCCAGCTGTACTCCCTGCTCTCGGAACGCTCCTGGGGCATGGGCGACCTCGGCGACCTCGCCGAACTGGCCCGCTGGGCCGCCCGCACCCACGGCGCCGGGTTCATCCAGGTCAACCCCCTGCACGCCGCGGTCCCCGGCACCCCCACCGACCCCTCCCCCTACCGGCCCGCCTCCCGCCGCTTCCCCGACCCGGTCCACCTGCGCGTCGAGGACCTCCCCGAGTGGGAGGCCTGCCCGGACCGCGAGGCCCTCGCCGAACTGGCCGCGCGGGGCGGTGAGCTGCGCCGCGAGGTGCTGGAGAAGGGCGCCCTGATCGACCGGGACGCCGTGTGGGCCCTCAAGCGGGCCGCCCTGGAACTGCTGTACGCCGTCCCGCGCACCCCCGCCCGCGAGGCCGCCCACCGGGCGTTCCTCGCCGCCCAGGGCGAGGGGCTCGCCCGGCACGCCGCCTGGTGCGCGGCCGCCGCCGGGGAGGACCCGGGGGAGCGGGCCGGCTTCCACGCCTGGCTGGTCTGGCTGACGGACACCCAGCTGACCGCCGCCCAGCGGGCCGCGCGGGAGGCCGGGATGGAGGTGGGCATCGTCCACGACCTGGCCGTCGGCGTGCACCCCGAGGGCTCGGACGCCGCCTTCGGTCCCTTCCACGCCCGGCACGTCTCCGTCGGCGCCCCGCCGGACGCCTTCAACGCGCGCGGCCAGGACTGGGGGCTGCCGCCCTGGCGGCCCGACGTCCTGGAGGAGTCCGCGTACGCCCCCTTCCGGGCCCTGCTGCGCGGGGTGTTCCGCTACGCGGGCGCGGTGCGCGTGGACCACGTGATGGGCCTGTTCCGGCTCTGGTGGATCCCGGAGGGCACCCCGCCCGCCGGGGGCACGTACGTCTCCTACGACGGCGAGGCGATGCTCGCCGTCCTGGTCCTGGAGGCCCACCGGGCGGGCGCCGTGGTGGTCGGCGAGGACCTCGGGACGGTCGAGCCCCGGGTACGGGAGGCGCTGGCCCGGCGCGGGATCCTCGGCACCTCGGTGCTCTGGTTCGAGCGGGACTGGTCCGGCGACGGGCAGCCGCTGCCCCCGGGCGCCTGGCGGGCCGACTGCCTGGCCACCGCCACCACCCACGACCTGCCGCCCACCGCCGCCAAGCTGGCCGGCGCCCACGTCGAACTCCGCGACCGGCTGGGCCTGCTGACCCGCCCCGTGGAGCTGGAGCGGGCCGAGGACGCCGCCGACACCGCGCAGTGGCTGCGGGTGCTGGACCGGCTGGGGCTGGAGGCCAAGGGCGAGGAGAAGGCCGTACGGGCCCTGTACGCCTTCCTGCTGCGCACGCCGGCCCGGCTGGTCGGCGTATGGCTGCCGGACGCGGTGGGGGACCGGCGGCCGCAGAACCTCCCGGGCACCTGGGACCAGTACCCCAACTGGCGGCTGCCGGTGGCGGACGCGGCGGGCCGGCCCCTGACCCTGGAGGCGCTGACGGCCTCGCCGCGGGCGAACGCCCTGCTGGGCGCGGTGCGGGAGGGCGTGAAGACCCGTACGGCACCCCCGGGCGCGCGCCCGCTTTAGGTGTTCGCTACGTTTGCACCGTGGACAAGAAGAACGCTCTGCGCGCCGGCGCCGTCTCGGCCGGAACTGCGCTGATGATGCTGCTGATGACGTCTCCCGCCCTCGCGCTCACCCGCGACGACGGCGACGACCCGGGCCCGGGGCTGAGCATCGGCGAGACGCTCGGTCTGTACGTGGCCCTGCCGATCGTGATCTTCCTGATCATCACGGGTCTCGTGATGGTCGGCGACAAGTCGCACAAGCAGCAGAACCAGGGCTGACCCGCCCCCGGGCGGTCCCACGACTCCAGCACTTCCGGGCGCCGGAGGTCCGCGGGTCCGGCGTGAGCCGGACCCGTGGCGACCTCCGGCGCCTTGGCGTGCCCGGATGCGGGGCGCCCGGCCCGGGGGCCGGTCCCGGGGCGCCCGGCCCCGGCGGCCTCAGGGCATGTCGGCGAGGAGCTTGCGCAGCAGCCCGCCGAGCACCTCGACCTCCTCGGGGGCGAAGTCGGCGAGGGCGGCCCGGTTCACCTCGATGCCGGCGGTGACCGCCTCGTCCACCAGCGCCAGCCCGCGCTCGGTGAGGGTCACCTGGAGCCCGCGCCGGTCGTGCGGGTCGGGACTGCGGGTCAGCAGCCCGGCCTTCTCCAGCTTGTCCAGCCGCCCGGTCATGCCGCCCGTCGTGAGCATCAGCGTGGCCGACAGCTCGCGGGGCGAGAGCGTGAACGGGCTCCCCGACCGCCGCAGCGTGGCGATGACGTCGAACTCCCCGCGGGACACCCCGTGGCGGTTGTACACGCGCTCCACCGCGTCGCCCATGGCCTTGGAGATCCGGTAGATCCGGCCGAAGACGGCCATCGGCGTGGTGTCCAGGTCGGGGCGCACCGCGTACCACTGGTCGGTGATCGCGTCGACGGCGTCTGGGGCGGTGTCCTTCTTCAGTGCGGTCATACCCGCAAGTATCCGGGTTCCGTTTACTCACCCACAAGAAAGTAGCTTGCTAAAAAGTAGCTTAGTGCTAAGCTACTTACGAGCGACCTACTCGGGGAGGCCGGGACGGGCCCCCGGGTAGGTCGCCTCCCAAGCCACCGCCCGCCCTGCCCGAGGAGTGACCGTGAACCGTGTCACCACGATCGTCCTGACCGCACTCGCCCCCGTCTCCTGGGGCTCGACCTACTTCGTCGCCAGCGAGCTGCTGCCGCCGGACCGGCCGCTCTTCACCGGCGCGATGCGGGCCCTGCCCGCCGGTCTCCTGCTGGTCGCCCTCTCCCGGACCCTGCCCAAGGGCGCCTGGTGGTGGAAGTCGGCGGTCCTCGGCACGCTCAACATCGGCGCCTTCTTCCCGCTCCTCTTCCTCGCCGCCTACCGCCTCCCCGGCGGCGTCGCCGCGGTCCTGGGCTCCGCGGGCCCGCTGTTCGTCGTCGGACTGGCCGCCCTCCTGCTGGGGGAGCGGGCCAGGCTGCGCACCGTGCTCGCCGCGGTCGTCGCCGCGCTCGGCGTGAGCATGGTGGTGCTGACCTCGCAGGCCCGGCTCGACCTCGTCGGCGTCATCGCCGGCATCGTCTCCTCGGCCTCCATGGGTGCGGGCACCGTGATGACCAAGCGCTGGGGACGCCCCGAGGGCGTCGGCCCGCTGGCCGTGACCGGCTGGCAGCTCACCGCGGGCGGCCTGGTCATCATCCCGATCGCCGCCCTGGTCGAGGGTGCCCCGCCGGCGCTCGACGGCAAGGCCTTCCTCGGCTACGGCTACATGATGCTGATCAACACCGGCGCCGCCTACCTCCTCTGGTTCCGCGGCATCGGCAAGCTCTCCGCCACCTCGGTCACCCTGCTCGGCCCGCTCTCCCCGCTCACCGCCGCCGTCATCGGCTGGGCCGCCCTCGGCCAGGCGCTGACCCCCGTCCAGGTGCTGGGCATGGTGATCGCCTTCGGTGCCACGGTCTTCGGACAGCTCCCGGGCCGCACCGCGAAGGCGGACACCGCGAAGGCGGACACCGCGAAGACGGACACCGCGAAGGCGGACACCGCGAAGGCGGACACAGCCGCGAGCGCCGCCGTGAACGCCGTCCGGGCGGAGACCCTCCAGTCCGAGGCCCCCAAGGCCGAAGCCCCCAAGGTCCAAGTTGCCTGAGACCCCACCCGCCACCGCGCGCCCCCCGCACCCGCCCCATCCCCCTCGCCCCGGTCCCCGGGGAGGTCGGCCCCCCGACCTCCCCGGGGACTCTTCATTTCTCCTAAACCAACCCGTCAAAATCTTTCGATGGACCTGGACGGTCGGAGATGCGACGGTAATCCCACCACACCCACCACCACCCGGAAGGGGACACAAGAAGTGGCCGTCACGGACCGCGCCCGGACCACACCTCGAGAGGACCGGCAGCAGACCACGAGCAGCACCGGGAAGAAGGGGGCCGTGGGACTCGGCGTACTCCTCGCCCTGCTGGCCACGGTCGTCTGGTCCGGCAGCTTCGTCGCCACCCGCGGCATGGCCGGCACGGTCCCGCCCGTCCAGGCCGTCTTCTGGCGCTGGATCACCGCCGCCGTCGCGGTCACCCCGTTCGCCGCCCGCCAGGCCTGGCAGCAACGGGCACTGATCCGCAGGCACTTCGGCTACATCAGCCTGGCCACCCTCTTCGGCGTCACCCTCTACAACACCCTCGTCCACCAGGCCGGTCTGACCACCTCCGCCTCCAACATGGGCATGATCATGGCCGCTTCGCCGGTCATCATGGCCCTGTACGCCCGCCTCGGCGGCGAACGGCTCGGCGCCCGCCGCACCTCCGGGATGCTGCTGGCGGCCCTCGGCGTGCTGCTCCTCGTCGGCAAGGGATCCCTGACCCCCGACTTCGGCGCCGGCGACCTGTGGATGTTCGCCGCCGCCTTCTCCTTCGCCACCTACAGCGCGCTCCTCAAGCGCAAGCCGGCAGAGATCGGCGGCCTCGCCTTCCTCCTGACCACCTTCGTCCTCGGCGCCCTGATGCTGGCCCCCGCCTACGCCGTCTCCCTCACCGTCCAGGGCGGCTTCGAAGCGACGCCCGCCACCATCGGACCGCTCCTCTACGTCGGCGTCTTCTCCTCCGCCGTCGCCTTCTTCGCCTGGAACAAGGCCGTCTCCCTGATCGGCGCGGCCCGCGCGGGCGTCGTCTACTACCTCCAGCCGGTGTGCGTCGCCGGCCTCGGCCTGCTCCTCCTGGGCGAGCGGACCGGCCCGGCCCAACTGCTCTGCATGGCCCTGATCCTGGGCGGTGTCGCCCTGGGCAGTGCGGCCCGCCGGTAGTTTCACCCCGTGACCGACTGGGACATCAAGAAGCTGCGGATCCTGCGGACGCTGGCCGACCGGGGCACCGTGACCGCCACGGCCGAGGCGCTGCACATGACGCCCTCGGCCGTTTCGCAGCAACTGACCAACCTGGCCCGCCTGCTGGGCGTGACCCTGCTGGAGGCGCAGGGCCGGGGCGTCCGCCTCACCGACGCGGCCCACCTCGTCCTGCGCCACACCGAGGCCGTCTTCGCCCAGCTCGAACGCGCCGACGCCGAACTGGCCGGCTACCTCGCGGGAGACGTCGGCGAGGTCCGCGTGGGCGCCTTCTCCACCGCCGTCCCGTCCCTGGTCGTCCCGGCCGTGGCCGCCCTGAAGCGGGACCACCCGGGCATCGAGGTCCACATCCGCGAGACCGAGGCGGCGGAATCGTACGACCTGCTCTCCACCGGAGCCGTCGACCTGGCCCTCTCCCTGGCCGCCCACCCCCCGGGCACCGCCGACGCCCGGTTCACCCGGATCACCCTCCTCGAAGACCCCCTGGACGTGGCCCTCCCCCCGGACCACCCCCTGGCGGACGCCCTCCTCGTCCGCCTGGCCGACCTCGCGGGCGAGCGGTGGATCTACGGGGGCAGCGGCCCCTGGTCGGAGATCACCCGCAGCGCCTGCGAGGCGGCGGGCTTCCTCCCGCAGCAGGCGCACTCGGCGTCCGGCTGGACCGCGATCCTGGCGATGGTAGAGGCCGGCATGGGCGTGGCCCTCGTCCCCCGCATGGTCTCGGCCCGCGCGACGGGCGTCTGCCTCCGCGTCCTCACCCACGACCGCCCGACCCGCTACGTGGTGGCGGCCCTCCGCCGCGGCGCGGAAGCGGCCCCGGCCGTCTCCCGCGTCCTGCAGGCCCTCCGGTCCACCGCGGCCGCCCGCCTCTGACGTCCCGGCGGCGCGGGGCCTTCATGAGGGAACGTCTTCGGGCCGGTGTTGACCCTCGACCTGGTGCAGGGACCACAGTGACGGGAGTGGAGAACGCGATGCGCAGTATCGGTGAGACGGCCCGCGACAGCGGCCTGGGCGTGAGCGCCCTGCGGTTCTACGACCGGGCCGGCGTGCTCGTCCCGGCCCGCGTCGACCCGGTCAGCGGCTACCGCTGGTACGGCCCCGAGCAGGTGGACGAGGCCCGCCTGCTCGCCCGGCTGCGCCGGACGGGCCTGCCGCTGGCGGACATCCGGCTGGTCCTGGCCGGCTGGCCCGGCCCCGACACCGGGGTCGTACGGCAGCTGCTGGACGCCCATCTGCGCCGGCTCGAACGCGGGCTGGCCGAGGCGCGCAGCGAGTTCTCCACGGTCCGCTCGCTCTTCGACCGCCAGGAGAACCCCATGACCGCGCTCCGCACCGCCCACGCCCGGGTGTCCGTCCCGGCCGCCGCACTGGCCGCCGCCTTCGACACGGTCCGCTTCGCGGCCGGCACCGACCCGGAGCTGCCCGCCCTCGGCGGCGTCCTCTTCGACCTCGACGGGCCGACCCTGCACCTGGTGGCCACCGACCGCTACCGCATGGCCGTCGCCGAAGTCCACACCTCGGGGCACGAGGGCCCCCGCACACAGGTCGTCGTACCGTCCCCGCTCGCCGACGCGATGCGGGCGCTGCTCGTCGACGGCACCACCGCGCTCCTCACCGTGGACGGCGACCGGGTGGCCCTGGAGGCCGGGGACCGCCAGAGCGCCGGCAGGTGCCCGGACCACGACTTCCCCGACTACCGGCGCCTGGTCCGACTGCCGCAGGGACGCCGCGCCCTCGTCGACGTTCCCGCCTTCCGAGCGGCCCTGGAGGACGGACCGTTCACGGCGGGGGAGGGGCGCGACGGCAGCGCCTGCGACCTCAGCCTGCTCACGGTCGCCGACGGCGAGGCCGTCCTGTGCGAGGACGGAGACGGCAACCCGGACCGGGTCGCCGTCAACCGCGCGTACCTGCTGGAGGCCCTCGCCGCTGCGGCCGCGGACCGCCTGCTCCTCGAACTCGGCGTACCGACGACCCCGGTGGCCCTCCGCCACCCCGACACCGGGACGGCCGTCTCCCTGCTGATGCCGGTCCGCCTGGAGGACTGACGTTCGGCTTGGTCGAGGCTGGCCACCCGTCCGTCGCCACCAGGCCCGTAGGCGCATCCTGCGCATGGGCACATGGCCCGTGCGCAGGATGAACAGGACCGGCCCGCAGGCGGGTGACGCGGACAACCCCATGTCATCCGGCCCGGCAACGGCGTAATTTTGCGGCATGGCCTCTGAGCACCTGGGTGACCGGCTGAGCCGTCTCCGTCGCTTCGCCGACCTGACCCAAAAAGGTCTGGCGGAACGGTCCGGAGTATCCGTGGACGTCGTCCGCAAGCTGGAACAGAGACGCAAGCACAGCGCACGACTGCCCACCCTGCACGCCCTGGCCAAGGGCCTGGGCGTGGAGCTGACGAGCCTGCTCGGCGATCCGCCAGGCGTCCCGTCGACCGGCGAGGCGGATTCCCCGGCGCTCGTCGCCGTCCGTCGCGCGATCATGCCACCACTGTTCGCGCCTCCCGCCGAACCGACCGGCGTAGAGCGACTGTCACTCCCCCTCCTGAGGGCCGAGCTCGCGGACGGCTGGACCCTCTACCACGCGGCGGACTTCGGCCGCCTCATGGAGGTGTTGCCGGGGATCATCGCCGACGCCCGGCTCCTCGCGGCCGTCGGCAACGCCGACCAGCGGGCGGCCGGTCAGGCTGCTCTCGGCAAGGCGTTGCAACTGGGCGGCCACCTGGCCATCCGCCTGGGCAAGACGGACCTCGCCCTCTCGGCCCTGGAACGTGCCTACGCCGCAGCCGGCGAATCCTCCGACCCCTTGCTGGCCCCGATGTTGTCCAACTCCGTGGCGTGGGCCTACCAACGCCAGGCCCGGCTGGACGACGCACGCCACCTGGCCGTGCACGCCGCAGACACGGTGGAGCGGGAACACACCGACACCTCCGAGGGCGTCCGCGTCTGGGGTGGACTCTTGATGTCCGCAGCCACGTCCTACGCACGGAGCGACGACTACGAGACCGCCAACGACATGATGGTGACCGCCGAAAGGGCAGCAGGCCGTCTGTCCACCCTGCCACCCCCGGCGGACGGCAAACTCGTCTCGGTCTTCAGTAGATCGTCCGTACGCATCGAACGCGTCCGCCTGGCCGTCCAACACGAGCGCCCGGAAGAAGCCCTGACGCTGGCCAGTGGCATAAGGCTCAGCAAGGACACGCCCCCTTCATGGCGAACCTGGCTGCTCCTGGACCTGGCCCGCGCCCACACGGACCTGGGAGACGCAGCCGGGGCGGTGAAAACGTTGGAGAAGCTGCGCAAGGTGGCCCCAGGGTGGATGCGCTACCACACCTTGGCGGTGGCGATCGTCTCGGACCTCTGGGCCGGGCCGCACCACCCCCCAGGCCTGCGGCAACTGGCGGACTTTCTGGGGGTAGCCAACTAAGGGCGCCAAAGTGGGATGTTGCGTCCCTGTAGTCATCTGCTCACTGACGGGAGCATCGCATCGTCAGGCAGACGACACGAAGGGTCCGACATGGCCACAACTGCACAGCAACACACGACATCGGCTGATCCGCTCCCACCCGACAACCCGTGGTTGAGGGCAACAGGCATCGAGAAGCCCGGCGCGGAACTCCTCACCCGTGCGCTCGTCGGCTGGGAGCGCTTCCTCGGCTCCTTCGAGGGAGCATCCGATGAGTGAGCAGTACGAGTACGTCCCCCACCGCCTCCTCCGACGCCGTGTCCGCGACATCGCGTCCGGAGCCGAAGGTGAGCTGATGGCCGTGATCAACGAGAACGTCTCGGATTCCGCCGACTACGAGCGCTGGATGGAACTGGCCTACATCCGCAGTGCCTCTGGCCGCGAATTCACCACCGCCGTCGCCAACGTCCAGCCCGCCCATGACCAGCCCCAGACCGCCCGCAGGCGCGAAGGCCTCGGAAGCGCGTAGCGATCTGCTGCGCCTGGATGCTCCGCAGACCGGTCTGTTCGTCATGTGGCGCAGGTACCAGCCCAGGACGGGCGGCGGACGTCGAAAAATGAGGAGCGCGTAGCGGTCTGACGCGGACGGCGGCCCCGTCTACGGCCGGTGGTCGGCCCGGATGCCCGGTCTGCCGCCCCCCGACCTTCCCGCCTGGTCGCTGATCCGGCCGCATGCCCAACCGTGGACCGGCCCGCCCCGGAAGGACAGTGGGACTGACGGGAAAGCCCCAGCCCTTCTCCGAGACCGCTCAGGCGGGATACCGTCCCCCGCACCACCGGCCCGCAGTCAGGGAGGCGGGTGGGCGGCCACCGACCCGCCTCCGGCCCCTCGAGGGGGAAAAAGCGGGCCCGCACCGCGAGCGCCCACAAACCAGCGGGCCCGCCCCCGCAGGGACGGGCCCACCGCAGGTCAGGCCCCCGTCAGCCCGCTGCCGCGTCCGCGGCCTGGGCCTTCAGGGCGCGCTCGACGCCCGACCGGGACTCCGACACCAGGCGGCGCAGGGCCGCGTTCGGCTCGGCCGAGGCCATCCAGGCGTCCGTCGCCGCCAGGGTCTCCGCGGAGACCTGGAGCGCCGGGTACAGGCCCACCGCGATCTGCTGCGCGATCTCGTGGCTGCGGCTCTCCCAGATGCCCTTGACCACCGCGAAGTACTTCTCCGCGTACGGCGCGAGCAGCTCGCGCTGGTCGGTCTGGACGAAGCCGCCGATCACGGCTTCCTGCGCCGCGTTCGGCAGGTCGGCGGAGTCCACCACGGAGGCCCAGGCCTCGGCCTTGGCCTCCGCCGTCGGACGCGCGGCACGCGCCGTCTCCGCGTGGCGCTCGCCGGCCGCCGTCGCGTCCCGCTCCAGCTCCGCCGCGATCTCGGCCTCGTCCGCGCGCCCCGTCGCGGCGAGCCGCTCCAGGAACGCCCAGCGCAGCTCGGTGTCGACGACCAGGCCCTCGACCGTCTCGGCACCGGACAGCAGCGCGCCCAGCAGGTCCAGCTGCTCCTCGGTGCGCGCCGTCGCCGCGAAGGCGCGCGCCCACGCCAGCTGGTGGTCGCTGCCCGGCTCGGCCGCGCGCAGGTGCTCCAGCGTGGCCACGGTCCAGGCGGCCAGGCCCTGCTCCCGCCACGCCGGGTCGGCGTACAGGTCGATGGCCAGCTTCACCTGGCGGTGCAGGGACTGCACCACGCCGATGTCGGACTCCTTGCCGATGCCGGACAGCACCAGCGCCAGGTAGTCGCGCGTGGCCAGTTCGCCGTCACGCGTCATGTCCCACGCCGACGCCCAGCACAGGGCCCGCGGCAGCGACTCGGTGAAGTCGCCCAGGTGCGCGGTGACGTTGGCCAGCGAGACCTCGTCCAGGCGGACCTTGGCGTACGAGAGGTCGTCGTCGTTGAGCAGGACCACCGCCGGACGCGCACGCCCGACCAGCTCCGGCACGGCCGTCAGCTCGCCGTCGATGTCCAGCTCGATCCGGTCCGTGCGGACCAGCTTCCCGCCGTCCAGGTCGTACAGGCCGATCGCGATGCGGTGCGGCCGCAGCACTGGCTCGCCCTTGGCGCCCGCCGGCAGGGCCGGGGCCTCCTGCCGCACGGCGAAGGAGGAGACGACACCGTCGGCGTCCGTCTCGACCTCCGGCCGCAGCACGTTGATGCCGGCCGTCTCCAGCCACGCCTTCGACCAGGCGGTCAGGTCGCGGCCCGAGGTCTCCTCCAGGGCGCCCAGCAGGTCCGACAGGCGCGTGTTGCCGAACGCGTGCGCCTTGAAGTACGCCTGCACGCCCTTGAAGAAGGCGTCCATGCCGACGTACGCGACGAGCTGCTTGAGCACCGAGGCGCCCTTGGCGTACGTGATGCCGTCGAAGTTGACCAGGACGTCGTCCAGGTCGCGGATGTCGGCCATGATCGGGTGCGTGGACGGCAGCTGGTCCTGCCGGTACGCCCAGGTCTTCATGGAGTTCGCGAACGTGGTCCAGGCGTGCGGCCACTTCGAGCCCTCGGCGTAGGCCTGGCAGGCGATCGAGGTGTAGGTGGCGAACGACTCGTTCAGCCACAGGTCGTTCCACCACTCCATGGTGACCAGGTCGCCGAACCACATGTGCGCGAGCTCGTGCAGGATGGTCTCGGCGCGCACCTCGTACGCCGCGTCCGTCACCTTCGAGCGGAAGACGTACTGGTCGCGGATGGTGACCGCGCCCGCGTTCTCCATCGCGCCCGCGTTGAACTCCGGCACGAAGAGCTGGTCGTACTTGGCGAACGGGTAGTCGTACGCGAACTTCTCCTGGAACCAGTCGAAGCCCTGCCGGGTCACGTCGAAGATCGCGTCCGCGTCGAGGAACTCGGCCAGCGAGGGGCGGCAGTAGATGCCGAGCGGGACGACCTGGCCGTCCTTGCCCTCGTAGGAGCTGTGCACCGCGTGGTACGGGCCCACGATCAGGGCGGTGATGTACGAGGAGATGCGCGGGGTCGGCTCGAAGGACCACACCCGGTCCTTGGGCTCCGGCGTCGGGGAGTTCGAGATGACCGTCCAGCCCTCGGGGGCCGTCACGGTGAACTGGAACGTCGCCTTCAGGTCGGGCTGCTCGAAGCTGGCGAAGACCCGCCGCGCGTCCGGCACCTCGAACTGGGTGTACAGGTAAGCCTGCTGGTCGACCGGGTCGACGAAGCGGTGCAGGCCCTCGCCGGTGTTGGTGTAGGCGCAGTCCGCGACGACGCGGAGCTCGTTGGCCCCGGCGGCGAGGCCGTCCAGGGCGATCCGCGAGTCGTTGAAGACGGCGGCGGCGTCCAGGGCCGTGCCGTTCAGCACGACCTCGTGCACGGCCGGCGCGACCAGGTCGATGAAGGTCCCGGCCCCCGCCTCGGCCGACTGGAAGCGCACGGTGGTCGCGGACCGGAAGGTGCCGCCCTCCTGCGCGCCGCTGAGATCGAGCTCGATCTCGTACGAGTCGACGGTGAGCAGCTTCGCCCGCTGCTGAGCCTCTTCACGGGTGAGATTCGTGCCAGGCACGCGTTCATCTCCTTTGATGGTGACGTTGCCCCGCCATCCTTCCATGCGGGCCGCTCCACCGGGCGGGAGTAATCCAGGGGCGAACACGGGCGGACGGAGGTCCTGGGCAAGCCACGCGAAAGGGGCGGTGCCGCGACGGCACCGCCCCTTGCGACCGCAGCGGCGGCGATCAGCCGCGCAGCTCCTCGGCCACGAGCTCCGCGATCTGCACCGCGTTCAGCGCCGCGCCCTTGCGGAGGTTGTCGTTGGAGAGGAACAGCGCGAGGCCGTTGTCGACCGTCTCGTCCACCCGGATGCGGCCCACGTACGAGGCGTCCTTGCCGGCGGCCTGGAGGGGGGTCGGGATCTCGGACAGCTCGACGCCCGGGGCGTCCTTGAGCAGCTCGTAGGCGCGCTCGACGCCGATCGGGCGCTCGAAGCGGGCGTTGACCTGGAGGGAGTGGCCCGAGAAGACGGGGACGCGCACGCAGGTGCCGGAGACCTTGAGGCCGGGGATCTCCAGGATCTTGCGGGACTCGTTGCGGAGCTTCTGCTCCTCGTCGGTCTCGAAGCTGCCGTCGTCGACCAGGTTGCCCGCGAGCGGGACCACGTTGTACGCGATCGGGCGCTTGTAGACGGCCGGCTCGGGGAACTCCACCGCGTCGCCGTCGAAGGTCAGCTGGTCGGCGGCCTCGGAGACCGCGCAGGCCTGGCCCTTGAGCTCGGCCACGCCGGCCAGGCCGGAGCCGGAGACGGCCTGGTACGTGGTGGCGACGAGCGCGGTCAGGCCGGCCTCCTCGTGGAGGGGGCGCAGGACGGGCATCGCGGCCATGGTGGTGCAGTTCGGGTTCGCGATGATGCCCTTGGGGCGGTCCTTGATCGCGTGCGGGTTCACCTCGGAGACCACGAGGGGGACCTCGGGGTGGCTGCGCCAGGCGGAGGAGTTGTCGATCACGACGGCGCCCTGGGAGGCGACCTTCTCGGCGAGGGCCCGGGAGGTCGCGCCGCCCGCGGAGAAGAGCACGATATCCAGGCCGGCGTAGTCGGCCTCGGTGGCGTCCTCGACGGTGATCTCGCGGCCCTGCCACTCCAGGGTCGTGCCGGCGGACCGGGCCGAGGCGAAGAGCCGCAGCTCGTCGACCGGGAACTTCCGCTCGGCGAGGATGCTGCGCATGACTCCGCCGACCTGTCCGGTGGCTCCGACGATTCCGACCCTCACAGTGACTCCTTCGATACGTGGACGCGGGCGCGCGTGAAGCCATCATGCGTTCGACCCCACGAGGCTTGTCCAATCCATTGTCCGAGGTGCGGACAGTGTCGGACCCGTGAACCCCGGTGACGAGTCCGTGACGGCCGTGTTTCACCTCACCCGAACGTCCGTTTTGCCTGTTCGGAGCCGGTTAGCTTCCGTTCAGCCGTGATCGTTGTCCGGACACGGCGCACCAGAGACCGAAACACCGGGAACCCCGGGGGGAAGACCACCATGCGGACCATCCGCCACCGCCGCCGGTCCATACCGGCCCTGGCCGCCCTCGCGGCCGCCACCGTCGCCGCACCCGTCCTGCTGGCCGCCGCTCCGGCGTCCGCCCACCCGCGCGAGGGCCGGCTCGCCAAGGAGCTGGTCGAGGAGGTCACCGCGCGCGGCGCCTACCGCCACCTCGCCAGGTTCCAGCAGATCGCCGACGCCAACGGCGGCAACCGTGCCGCGGGCACGCCGGGCCACGCCGCGTCCGCCGCCTACGTGCACGACACCCTGAAGAAGGCCGGCTACGACGTCTCGTACCAGGACTTCGACATCTACGAGGCGCACACGAAGACGGAGAAGACCACCGTCCTCGGCGAGCAGCCGCGCGAGGTGGCGACGGCCGCCTTCACCTTCACCGCGTCCACCCCGGCCGGCGGCCTGACCGCCCCGCTGGCCCCCGCCCGGGTCGACGAGACCCCCGGCTGCACCGCCGAGGACTACCCGGCCGGCGCCTTCACCGGGAAGATCGCCCTGGTCAAGCGGGGTGCGTGCACCTTCGTGGAGAAGCAGCGGGCCGCCGCCGCGGCCGGCGCGGCCGGTGTGATCGTCTACAACCACAGCGGCACCACCCCCGTCCGCGGCGGGTTCTCCTCCCCGTCCGAGGGCATCATCCCCAGCGCGGGCATCAGCCTGGCCGACGGCGAGGCCCTGGCCGCGGCCGCCGCCAAGGGCGAGGTGAAGGTGCGCCTGGACCTGGACCAGGAGCACGTGAAGAAGACCACCCGCAACGTGATCGCCGAGACCAAGGGGGGCCGCGCCGACCGCGTGGTCACGGTCGGCTCGCACCTGGACTCCGTCCCCGAGGGCCCCGGCATCAACGACAACGGCTCCGGCTCGGCCGGCCTGCTGGAGGTGGCCCTCAAGCTCGCCGACGAGGGCGCCGGCAAGAAGGGCAGGGGTCCCGCCAACAAGGTGCGCTTCGCCTGGTGGTCGGCGGAGGAGCTGGGCCTGCTGGGTTCCGAGCACTACGTGGCGCAGCTGTCCGAGAAGCAGAAGAAGGACATCGCCCTCTACCTGAACTTCGACATGATCGCCTCGCCGAACCCGGTGCAGTTCGTCTACGACGGCGACGACTCCGACAGGACGGGCGCGGGCGCCGGCCCGGCCGGCTCGGCGCAGATCGAGTCGCTGATCAACGGCTTCCTGGACCGCAAGGGCAAGCCGCACGAGGGCAGTGACTTCGACGGCCGCTCCGACTACGGCCCGTTCATCGAGAACGGCATCCCGGCGGGCGGCACCTTCACCGGCGCCGAGGGCGTCAAGACCGCCGAGCAGGCCAAGCGGTACGGCGGCACGGCCGGGGCCCCGTACGACCCGAACTACCACGGGGCGGGGGACACCCTGAAGAACCTGGACCTCAAGGCGTTCGACACCAACCTGGACGTGATCGCGCACGCGGTGGGCACCTACGCCGAGTCGCTGCGCTCGCTCGGCACGTAGCGCCGGGGCCCGAGGGGGAGCGGGCGGGCGGCGGCCGGCCCGAGGGGAAACGCCCGAGGGGGCGGTGCTCGTACGAGCACCGCCCCCTCGGTGTTACCCGGTCAGGCCCTTACGGGGTGACCTTGTCGATCTGCACGCTGCCGGTGCCGGCGGCGGTGCCGCGGCCGTTGAGCAGCTGGACCTGGCCGAAGAACTGACGGCCCTCGGGGGCCGCGCTGGAGACCAGGACGTTCGCCGAGACCTGCGCGGAGGCGCCGTTGGCGAGGTTGACCGCGGCGGCCTCGTCGACCTGGACGGTGCCCAGGGCGGACGAGAAGTAGACGTCGCGGTAGTCGTACGTGGTGGAGCCGGACGGGACCGCGTAGCCGATGACCTTGACGGTGTAGGTGCCGGCGGCGGGCTTGTCGATGCTCACGGACTCGTCGGAGTCGCCGTCGGCCGAAGAGGCGACCTTCACGCCGTCCTTGTAGACCTCGAGGTCGAGGTCGGCGCCGGCGTCGGAGGTGTGGTTGATGGCCACGTCCAGACGGGAGACGCCCTCACCGACGGTGACCTCGGTGGTCTTGGTCTCGCCGGCGGCGATGGTCGGCTTGTCGACCTTCGCGGAGCCGAGCGGGCCGCCCTGGAGCTTGCCGCCGGAGATGGCCGCGCCGGTGTTCTTCACGGTCCACTGGACCGGGGCCGGGGTGCCCTGCTTGACCTCGGGGAGGACCTTGACCGCCGGGTCGAAGCCCGCGCCGAGGACGGAGACGTCCAGCTTGAACGGGTTGTCCAGCAGCGGCGACGTACGGCGCGACTCGACCTCGATCTCCCAGACGCCCGGCTGCGGGTTGTCGTAGGAGCGCAGGTCGGGGCGGCACTTGTTGGCCGGGTTGTCGTAGTTCGGGTAGCACTGGGTGGTGGCGCTGTCCTCGACGCCCGTGCCGTACGGGTGGATCGAGATGAAGCGCGTCTGGCTGCCCGCGGCGAGACCGCCGAGCGCGACCTCGAGGGTCTTGGCGCCCTGCGGGACCGTCACGAAGTACGACTTGTGGCTGTTGCGCTGGACGGAGGAGGTGTCCGAGAGCGCGAAGGACGGCTGCGCCAGCGGGGTGGAGGCGACGACCGTGGTCAGGATCTGCTTGTCGATGCCCTCGGTGGTCGGGTCGTCGAGCTGCAGGATGCCGCTGTGGACGCCGGCCGACTTGACGTTGGCCTCGACCTTGATGGTGACGGGCTTGTTCAGCGGCAGGGTGACGTAGTCGTAGCCGCCACCGCCGACGACCTTGAAGGTGCCGTCGTTGTTGCGCCAGCTCAGGTTGTGGCGGGTGCCGTACTTCGGGCCGGTGGTGCGGGTGACGACGACGTCGTAGACCTTCTTCTGGCCGACCTTCAGGCCGCCCTCGCGGTCGTAGAGGCCGGTGCCGAAGCCCGGGGTCTTCAGGAACTGGTCGAGCGCGGTGTCGACGGGGGCCTTGACCGTGAACTCGTTGGCCTTGGCGCCGCGCTGGATGGACTCCCACGCCTTGTTGATGTCGATGAGGCCCGCGCCCTGGGCGTGCGCCGGGACGTCGTCGATCTTCTTGGCGGTGCTGGTCAGCGCCACGCGCAGGTTGGCCGGGGGCAGGGCGATCTTCGCCTGCTTGGCGGCCGAGATCAGCAGGGCGCTGGCGCCCGCCGCCTGCGGCGAGGACATCGAGGTGCCCTGGAGCATCGAGTAGCCGGCCGGCAGGGAGTAGCCCGCCTCCTTGACCGGGCTGCCGGGCAGCCAGGTCTGGGTGGTGTTGATGGCCGCGCCGGGGGCGGTGATGGTCGGCGTGAACCCGCCGTCCTCACGCGGACCGCGCGAGGAGAAGGGGAACATGTTGTACTTCTTGGTCACGCCGGAGCCGTAGTTGGCGGCCCAGGTCTCCTTGGAGACCGCGGCGCCGACCGAGATGACCTTGTCGGCGAGGCCGGGGTCGCCGATGGTGTTGACACCGGGGCCCTCGTTGCCCGCCGAGATGACGAGCTGGACGCCGTAGGTGTCGATGAGGTTCTTGTACAGCTCGGAACGGGCGTTGTTGCCGTCGTTCAGCGCCGGGAGACCACCGATCGACATGTTGACGATGTCGACACCGCGGTTGACGACGAGGTCGATCATGCCCTCGGTCAGTGCGATGTTGGTGCAGCCGCCGGACCAGGAGCAGGCGCGCGAGGAGACGATCTTCGCGCCGGGCGCCTCGCCGTTCATCTTGCCGCCGAAGAGGCTGTTGGCGGCGGTGATGCCGGCGACGTGCGTGCCGTGCTCGGACTCGATGATGCCGATGTTGACGAAGTCGGCCTTCTTGCCGACCCAGTCCCCGCCGAACGGGTCCATCGGGACGTCCTTGCGGATCTGGATCACGAAGGGGATCCGCTCGGAGACGTCGGTGGCCGGGTTGTCCGTGCCGAAGTAGCCGATCTGGTAGCCGTCCTTGTACGGCTTCATCGGCTCGTTGTTGGTGAAGTCGCCGTCCTGGTCGGTGTCCACGCGGACGGTGCCGGCCACCGGGTCGTACAGCATGCCGAACTTGTCGGTGGTGTCGCCGTCCCGGTTGACGTCGCCCTTCATGTCACCGGTGGCGGTGATCGACTCGCTGAAGCGGCTCCACTGGAAGGTGCCCTCGGGGGCCTTCCAGCTCTGGCCGCCCGCGGCGAAGCTGCCGCCGGTGGAGGTGACCGGGGTGACCTGGGGGCGCCAGGTGGCGTCGTTGTCCAGGATCGGGTCGGTCGCGGTGACCCAGTCGACGATCTTGCGCTCGCCGGTGGTGGTCTTCTGCAGCGCCGGGTGGGCGATGTCGACGCCGGAGTCCAGGATGCCGATGGTGACGCCGCGGCCGTCGGCCTGCGGGTTCTTCTGGACGAAGTCCACCGCACCGGTCTCGAAGGACGGGTTGTACGGGTTCTTCGCCGGGGTGTTCTTGTCCGGACCGGGGTAGGTCTCGGCGGCGGTCTTCT
Organism: Streptomyces sp. NPDC093801; assembly: GCF_040701585.1. Lineage (NCBI taxonomy): Bacteria > Bacillati > Actinomycetota > Actinomycetes > Kitasatosporales > Streptomycetaceae > Streptomyces > Streptomyces sp. NPDC093801. The sequence continues at coordinate 41,853 of NZ_JBFBDP010000042.1, forward strand.
TGCCGGCACCGTCCTTGCCCGAATCGGGGCGCGGGTCCGGAAGCTGGATCTCCTGCTTGAGGTCCATGCCGTGCACCGACTCCAGCTTGGCGGCCGCCTTCAGCGCCGCCTCCGCCTTGTCGGTCGGGAGGGTGGCGCGGACGTAGCCGAGCTTGTCGTACGTCTGGCCCACCGAAGCGCCCTGGACGGCGTGCAGCTGGTCGGAGACCTGCTTGGTCTGGCCCGGCGCGGTCGCGACCATGACGGTGACGGTCGCGTCACCCTTGGCCTTGGCCTCCTGGAGCAGTTCGGCGTCCGCCGAACCGAGCTTCTGGTCGGCCGACTTGGCCGGAGCCGGGGCCGACGGGTTGTCGCCGGTGGCCGCGAAGACGGGTACGGCGCCGGTGGCGCAGAGCGCGGCCACCAGGCCCGCGGCCGCCGCGACGCGCGCCGCGCGCCGGGCGCCGGGTATGGCCCCGGTGGTGCTGGGGGATTCGAGGGTCATCAGCATCCCTGGCTAGAGATCGATACGGTCCGGATTTCGGTGCCGGATGACCGGTCAGCTTTGCGCAAGTGACAGCTGTTTGGGGAGGGTTGTCATTGACCGAGACCTGACGTGGCGGACACTCGCCAGGGCGGGGTTTCCGCCATCGGGAACATGTCGGGGCAAGCCCGGGCGACTCGCGTCGGTCGGGTAGTGGATTTATCGACTTACAGGCCGTGTGGCGGGGGTGTGCCGGGGCCGGTTCTCACCCCGGGTGTGACAGATTCCGGGCGTTCAGCGCTCGCGCGTGCGCGCGTAATGGCGCGAGGCCTTGGCGCGGTTGCCGCAGACGGCCATCGAGCACCAGCGCCGGGTGCCGTTGCGCGAGGTGTCGTGGAAGTGCAGGATGCACGTCTCCGAGGCGCACTTGCGGATCCGGTCGGGCGCCGACCGCAGCAGTTCCAGGTAGTCGCGGGCCGCGGTCCAGGCGGGCCCCCAGGAGGGGTCGTCGAACTCCGCCCGCTCGCCCGGACCTTCGGCCGTGAGGGTGGCCCGGATGCGGCCGTGCTCCAGTACGGCGTCGATCAGCTCGCGGGCGCCGGCATCGGCCGGGTCCGTGACGGCGCGGGCGAGGGCCTCGCGCGCGGTCAGCAGGTGGACCAGGGTCGACTTGTCGGCGCGGAAGCGGCCGTCCAGCCCCGTGCTCCGCAGCCAGAGGGCCAGCCCCTCCAGCCGGCTCAGGCCGAAGGCCCCGGCGAAGAGGTCGGTGGGCACGCCCTCCGGCATCCAGCGCGTGTTCACCAGGTCGAGGGCGAGCGGCTCCCCGGTGAGCGGACGGGGGTCCGTCGTCGGTACTGCCGTCATGTCCGCCTCCTCGCTCTGCTAACCCCTCAAGGGTACGTGACCGGTTGACGTCCGATTCTCTAACCCCTAATCTCGATTTAGAAGGTTAGAACCACTGAAGGGAACCCTCATGACCGCCACCACCGTCGGCACGCTCCGCACGGGCCACGTGGGCCTCAACGTCACCGACCTGGAGCGCTCGCTCGCCTTCTACCGCGACGCCCTGGGCTTCGAGCTCCTCGGCGAGGGCAAGGAGGACGGCCGCCGCTTCGCCTTCCTGGGCCGGGACGGGGAGCTCGTCCTCACCCTCTGGCAGCAGGCGGAGGGCCGGTACGCGCCGCAGGCGGCCGGACTGCACCACCTGGCCTTCTCCGCCGGCACGATCGAGGAGGTCCGGGCGTACGAGGAGCGGCTGCGCGGCCTGGGCGTCGACTTCGCCTACGAGGGCGTCGTCGCCCACCGCGAGGGCGCCACCTCCGGCGGGATCTTCTTCCACGACCCGGACGGCACCCGGCTGGAGATCTCCGTGCCGACCGGCGCCGAGGGCGCTCCCACCCCGACCGCAGGCGCTCCGACCTGCGGGTTCTTCTAGGTCCTCACGGAAGGGGAGCCATCATGGACCGGTACCACCAGGGCTCGCTGGCCGTCCAGGAACGGGTCGGCGTCCGTGAGCTCGCCGAGCACGTCGGCCGCTCCATCGGCCCGGGCATCCGGGACGTGGCGGCCGCCTTCCTCGCCCTCCAGCCCCACCTCGTCGTCGGCGCCGCCGACGGCGCGGGGCGGCTGTGGGCCTCGCTGCTCACCGGCGCGCCCGGGTTCGCACGCGCCACCGGGCCGGACCGGATCGCGGTCAGCGGCGGCCTGCCGGACGGGGACCCGCTCGCGGCGGCGCTGGCCGCAGACGGCACCAAGGTCGGCACGATCGCCCTCGACCCGCGCACCCGGCGCCGGATGCGGCTCAACGGGACCCTGGCCGTGACCCCCGGGGGCTTCGCGGTGGCGGCCGAGGAGGTCTTCTCCAACTGCCCGAAGTACCTGCAGAAGCGGCAGCCTCTGGGGCCGGCGGCCGAGGGGCCCGGGGTCGTACGGCGCTCCCGGGCGCTCACCCCGGACCAGGAGCGGGCCGTGCGCGCCGCCGACACCTTCTTCGTGGCCACCACGGCCGGCGCGGGCGGGGCCGACGCGAGCCACCGGGGCGGGATGCCGGGCTTCGTGGAGGTGCTCTCGCCCACCGTGCTGCGCTGGCCGGACTATCCGGGCAACGCGATGTTCCTGACCCTGGGCAACCTGGCCCTCGACGACCGGGCCGGGCTGCTCTTCCCCGACTGGGAGGGCGGCGGGCTGCTCCAGCTGAGCGGGCGGGCCCGGGCCGAGTTCGGGGCCGATGGGAGCCGTAGCGTCCGGTTCCGGGTGGAGTCGGTGGTGGAGAGCCTGCACCCGGGGCGGCTGCTGTGGAGCACCCCGGAGTACTCCCCGGCGAACCCGGCTCTCCCCGCGTCCCCGGCCGTCCCGGCGAACCCGGGCGTCGCGGCGTTCCCGGGCGTCCCGGCGAACCCGGGCGTCCCGGCGTCCCCGGCCGTCCCGGCGTCCCCGGCGGTTCCGGCGGTTCCCGGTGGGGCGGCCGACCGGCCTCACCGGGGCAGGACGACGAGGTAGGCGGCGGGCTCGCGGTCGCAGGCCGCGGTCAGGGCGGTCCGGACGACCGCGGCCTGCTGCTCGGGCCAGTCGCGCAGCTTGCGCGGGGTCAGGTGGAGGACGGTCACCCCGAGCCGTTCCAGGGCGTCCCGCTTGCGGACGGTCTCGGCCCAGTCCTCGTCCTCGCCCTGGCGCGGGGCCCGGGTGTCGATCTCGACGGCCACGGCCTGCTCGGGCCAGTACGCGTCCACCCCGCCCAGGTGCGGGCCGCCGGGCAGCCGCAGGTCCACGTTCCAGACCGGCTCGGGGAGCTCGTAGCCCCGGACGAGCTGGTACAGCCGCTCCTCCGCGATGGCCCGGCCCTCGGCGAGCAGGGCCTCGACGGCCTCGACCACGTGCGGCCGGTTCAGCAGCCGGGCCACCGTCAGCTCCCGTACGACGGCGGCCGGTTCGCAGTGTCCGCCGCGGACGGCCTCGCTGAGGACGCGGCGCACCGCGTCGGCGTCGTCGAGCTGGGCGACGGCGTCGGCGACGGCCCGCGCCACCGGCGCCACCGGCACGCCGGTGACCTCCAGCGGGCGGGGCGGGGTGTGGGCGCGCACGATGCGCACGTCGCCGGTCGAGCGCAGCCGTCGGGTGTTCGGGACGAGGACGTCGATGTGCGCGAGGGAGAGCAGGGCGGGGGTGGAGGAGAAGCGGTAGAGCGCGAGCGCGGCCAGCCCGGTGATCATGGCCTCGCCGTTGCCGCGCCGGCCCGCGTACAGGAGCGCGGCGTGGAGGCGCTCCTCGCTCGTCGCGGGTCCGGCGTGCAGCAGGAACACCCCGGGCAGCACCTGCTGCCACGGCCGGCCGGCGGCCTCGGCGGCGCTGACTCCGTGCTCGCGCAGCTGCGCGAGGGTCAGCACGCGGGGGCGGCTGGCGGTGAGGTGGGCGAGGGGGAGGGGTGCGTTCTGGTTCATGACGCGGTGATTCCCTCAGGCCATGGCCTTGCTAACGTCTGTTACACGCTCGTCGGCAAATCAGGACAAGACGGGGCTAAAGTACGGACGTTCGACAGCCGATATCCCATCTTCCCGCACAGGGGTCCGCCCCGCCCGGCGGATGCCGGACGGGGCGGAGCGGAGCAGGGGACTGCGGGGACTCAGGCGTCGCGAGACTGGGCGCGCAGCGCGCGGGCCAGGTCGTCGCGGGACTCCAGCACCAGCCGGCGCAGCGCGGGGGCCGCGTCCGGGCGGGCCTCCAGCCAGGCGTCCGTCGCGTCCAGGGTGGCCTGCGAGTCCTGGAGCACCGGGTACAGGCCCTTCACCACGTCGATGCCGATCTGGATCGAGCGCTCGGCCCAGATCCGCTCGATCGCCTCGAAGTACCGCCCGGTGTACGGGGCGAGCAGCTCCCGCTGCGAGGCCTGCTGCATGCCGTTGATGGTCGCCTCCACGAGCGCGTTCGACAGCGCGTCCGACTCGACCACCACCGCCCACGCCTGGTCCTTGACCGCTGCCGACGGCCGCGCGGCCAGGCAGCGCACCTGGTGCCGCTTGCCCGAGGCGGTGTCGTCGCGGACCAGCTCGGCCGCCAGCACGGCCTCGTCGACCACGCCGTGCGCGGCCAGCGGGAGCAGGAAGTCCCAGCGCAGCTCCTGGTCCACCTCCAGCCCGTCGATCCGGGCCGAGCCCTGCAGCAGCCCCAGCAGCAGCTGGAAGTCGCCCTCGCTGGCGGCGCTCGCCGCGAAGAACCGGGCCCAGGTCAGCTGGTGCTCGGAACCCGGCTCGGCCAGCCGCAGCTCGTGCAGCGCGCCGGCCGCCAGCTCCCGGCCGCCCTGCTCGCGCCAGTCGGGCGCCGTGTAGAGGGAGACCGCGGCCAGCGCCTGCGCGTGCAGCTGCTGGAGCACGCCGACGTCGCTCTCGCGGCCCGCGTGGGCCAGCACCAGCGACAGGAAGTCCCGGGCGGGCATCAGCGCGTCCCGCGTCAGGTTCCACAGCGCCGACCAGCACAGGGCGCGGGCCAGCGGGTCCGTGAGGTCGCCCAGGTGGCCGCGGAGGGTGGCCAGCGAGCCCTCGTCGAAGCGGATCTTGCAGTAGGTGAGGTCCTCGTCGTTGACCAGGACCAGGTCGGGCCGCTCCAGGCCGGTCAGCTCCGCGACCACCGTGCGGACGCCCGCCACGTCGGCCTCGGCCCGCGCGTAGCGCACCAGCGACCCGTCGGCCTCCAGCCGGTACAGGCCCACCGCCACCCGGTGGGGGCGCAGCTCGTCGCCCTCCTGGACCACGGCCAGTTCGGTCAGCCGCCCGGCCGCGTCCGTGGTCACCACCGGCGTCAGCGCGTTGACGCCCGCCGTCTGGAGCCAGGCCCGCGACCACTCGGCCATGTCCCGCCCGGAGACCTCGCCGAGCACCGACAGCAGGTCGTCCAGGGTGGTGTTCCCGTACGCGTGCGCCTTGAAGTAGCGCCGCGCGCCCTCCAGGAAGGCCTCCCGGCCCACGTAGGCGACGAGCTGCTTGAGCACGGCCGCGCCCTTGGCGTACGTGATGCCGTCGAAGTTCAGCTTGGCGTCCTCCAGGTCACGGATGTCGGCCGTGATCGGGTGGGTGGACGGCAGCTGGTCGGCCCGGTAGGCCCACGCCTTGCGGTTGTTGGCGAAGGTGACCCAGGCCTGGTCGAAGCGGGTGGCCTCGACCAGCCCGAAGGAGCCCATGAAGTCCGCGAAGGACTCCTTCAGCCACAGGTCGTCCCACCACTTCATGGTGACCAGGTCGCCGAACCACATGTGCGCCATCTCGTGCAGGATGACGTTCGCGCGCCGCTCGTAGGAGGCCTGCGTGACCTTCCCGCGGAAGATGTACTCCTCGCGGAAGGTCACCATGCCCGGGTTCTCCATGGCGCCGAGGTTGTACTCGGGCACGAAGGCCTGGTCGTACTTCCCGAAGGGGTACGGGTAGTCGAAGATCTCGTGGAAGAGGTCGAAGCCCTGCTTGGTGACGAGGAAGACGTCGTCCGCGTCGAAGTGCTTCGCCAGCCCCTTGCGGCACATCGCGCCCAGCGGGATCGTCAGGTCCCCGCGGGTGTAGGTGTCCGTGACGTAGTGGTACGGGCCCGCCACCACGCAGGTGATGTACGTGGAGATGGGCGCGGTCTCGGCGAAGCGCCACACCCCGCCCTCTCGGGACTCCTCCGCCCCGTTGCTCCACACGGTCCAGCCCTCGGGGGCCGTCACCTCGAAGCGGTAGGGAGCCTTCAGGTCGGGCTGCTCGAAGTTCGCGTACACCCGCCGGGCGTCCGCCGGCTCGTACTGGGTGTAGAGGTAGACCTCTCCGTCCTCCGGGTCGACGAAGCGGTGCATGCCCTCGCCGGTCCGGCTGTAGGCGCAGTTCGCGTCGACGACCAGGACGTTCTCGGCGGCCAGCCCGTCCAGGGCGATCCGCGACCCGTCGAACACGGCGGCCGGGTCGAGGGCGTGCCCGTTGAGGGTGACCGAGTTCACCGAGGGCGCGATCAGGTCCGCGAACGAGGAGGCGCCCGGTACCGCCGACCGGAAGCGCACGGTCGTCACCGAGCGGAAGGTCCGGGGACCCTCGGCCGGTTCGGCCTCGTCCACCGCGGACGTCAGGTCGAGGACCACCTCGTACCCGTCGACGGACAGCAGCTCGGCCCGCGCGCGGGCTTCGTCGCGGGACAGATTCTCACCGGGCACGTGGCACTCCTTCGTGCGTGATCGCTTCTTCGGCCGAATCCTCCCACGGGGGAATGCGTGCGGATCCGGCCCGGTTGGCCAGAAGGAACATGACGACAGACGCCCCGTGCGACGTGAGGAGAGACATGACCGACACCCAGGTTGGCGGGAAGACCCCGGTGGACTTCTGGTTCGACCCGCTCTGCCCCTGGGCGTGGATGACCTCCCGCTGGATGCTGGAGGTCGAGAAGGTCCGCGACGTGGAGGTCCGCTGGCACGTGATGAGCCTGGCCGTGCTCAACGAGGACAAGCTGGACGAGCTCCCCGAGCGCTACCGCGAACTCCTCGGCCCCAAGGGCTGGGCCCCGGTGCGCGTGGTGGTCGCCGCCCAGCAGAAGTTCGGCGACGAGGTCACCGGCAAGTTGTACACGGCCCTCGGCACCCGGATCCACAACGAGGACCGCGGCGCGACCCGCGAGGTCATCGCCGACGCCCTGGAGGCGGTCGGCCTGCCGGCCGAGCTGCTCGCCTACGCCGATTCCGACGAGTACGACCAGGTGCTGCGCGACTCCCACAACGACGGCATCGAGCGGGTCGGCCAGGAGGTCGGCACCCCGGTGATCTCCGTACCCGGCGCCGACGGCGAGGAGGTGGCCTTCTTCGGGCCCGTCGTCACCCCGGCACCGCGCGGCGAGGCCGCCGCCCGCCTGTGGGACGGCACCCTGCTGGTCGCCTCCACCCCGGGCTTCTACGAGATCAAGCGCACCCGCACCAAGGGCCCCAGCTTCGAGTAGCCCGTACCTCGGGAGCCCTTCCCGGAACACAGAAGACCCCCGTGAGTCACGTCCTCACGGGGGTCTTCCGCTGGAAACGCCCGCACGCGAAGGCTGAGAAGACGATCACGAGGCGGGCGGTCTGCAGGGTGCCGGTCAGCCCTTGGCGGGGATCAGCAGCGGGGTGTTCGCCTTGGCGTCGGCGTAGCGGCGGGACACGTCCTGCCAGTTGACGACGTTCCACATGGCCTCGATGAAGTCCACCTTCTGGTTCTTGTACTGCAGGTAGAAGGCGTGCTCCCAGGCGTCGAAGACCAGGATCGGCGTGCTGGCCACGCCGACGTTGCCCTGGTGGTCGTAGACCTGCTCGACGACCAGGCGGCCGCTGACGGGCTCGTACGCCAGGACGCCCCAGCCCGAGCCCTGCGTCGCGGAGGACGCGAAGGTCAGCTGCTTCTTGAACTTCTCGAAGGAGCCGAAGGACTCGGTGATCGCGTCGGCGAGGTCGCCCAGGCCGTCGGCCGCGGTCGGCACGCCGCCGCCCTCGCCCGTCTTCGGGCTGGCCATGTTGTGCCAGTAGATGCTGTGCAGGATGTGGCCGGAGAGATGGAACGCGAGGTTCTTCTCCAGCCCGTTGAGCGCGCCCCAGTTCTCCTTGTCGCGCGCCTCCTCCAGCTGCTCCAGCGTGGTGTTGGCGCCCGTGACGTAGGCCGCGTGGTGCTTGTCGTGGTGCAGCTCGATGATCTGCGGGTTGATCACCGGCTCGAGTGCCGCGTAGTCGTAAGGAAGCTCAGGAAGCGTGTAGATGGCCATGCGTGTGTCCGGTCCCCTCGGCGTGCCAATCGCTTATTGCAATCAATGCGCAACTGCACGCTAGCAGTATCTATTCCAGGTCACACATAAGGGTCACCTGCATACGAAGAGAGGCGGATCCCGTGTCGCACACGGGATCCGCCTCCGAGGGGGCCGGGGGGCTGCCGGGCCGTCAGCCCCGGCGCGCCGCCCGGCGCTGCACCACGTACCCGGCCGCCGCCAGGGCCACCGCCAGTCCGCCGGTGAAGAGCACCTGCGTCCGGGTGTCCTCGCCCACGGCCATCAGCACCAGCACCCCGGCCACCCCGGCCAGTGCCAGCCACGTCAGGTACGGGAAGCCCCACATCCGCACGGTCAGCTTCTCGGGCGCCTCCCGCTCCAGCCGCCGGCGCAGCACGAACTGGGAGACCGCGATGAAGCCCCAGACGACGAGGATGACCCCGCCGACCATGTTCAGCAGCCAGGCGAACAGGGTGTCCGGGTACCAGTACGACAGCAGCACCGTGACGAAGCCGAACCCGCAGGAGGCGAGCACCGCCCTGCGCGGCACCCCGCCGGAGACCTTGCCCAGCGCCTTGGGTCCCTGGCCCCGGGAGACCAGCGAGTGGGCCATGCGGGAGGAGCCGTAGATGTTGGCGTTCATCGCGGACAGCAGGGCGATCAGGATGACCGCGTTCATGATCTGGCCGGCCGCCGGGATGCCCAGGTGGTCCAGGGCCGCGGCGTACGGGCCCTGCTCGGTGACGGCCGGGTCGTTCCAGGGCAGCAGGGTGACGATGACCAGCATCGAGCCGACGTAGACGATCGCGATCCGCCACATGGTGGTCTTCACGGCCCTGGCCACGCCCCGCACGGGGTCGTCGGACTCGGCGGCCGCGATGGTCACCGTCTCCAGGCCGCCGTACGCGACGACCGAGGCCAGTACGCCGACGAGCAGGCCGTCGACCCCGTTGGGCAGGAACCCGCCCTCGTGCGCCAGGTTGGCGGTGCCGGGGGCGGAGGTCCCGGGCAGCAGGCCGAGGACGGCCAGCACGCCCAGGCCCAGGAAGAGGGCGATGGCGCCGATCTTCAGGGCGGCGAACCAGAACTCGAACTCGCCGAAGTTGCGCACCGCTCCCAGGTTGCTGCCGCAGAACAGCGCCATGAAGACCAGCACCCACAGCCACGACGGGGTGCCCGGGAACCAGCCCGTCATGATGTGCGCCGCGCCGATGGCCTCGATGGCCACGCCCACGCACAGCAGGATCCAGAACATCCAGCCCGCCGTGAAGCCGGCCCAGGGGCCGATCGCCCGCTCGGCGTGCACCGAGAAGGAGCCCGACGCCGGATTGGCCGCCGACATCTCGCCGAGCATCCGCATCACGAACATCACCAGCAGGCCCGACACGGCGTACGCGAGCACGATCGAGGGCCCGGCGGCCGCGATGCCGGCGCCGGAGCCGACGAAGAGGCCGGCGCCGATGATCCCGCCGAGGGCGATCATCGAGAGGTGGCGCTGCTTGAGGCCGCTGCCGAGGGGGGATCCGGGCGCGGACGGCCGCAGTTCGGGAGGCGTGATGGTGCTCTGACTCATGGACCCCAGTCTGCCGATCGTCCGTTTATCGGACGTTCGCTGTTCACCATCCGGACACTCGGCTCACGCGCCGTGACCGCGCACCCGCGCAGAACGCAAACGGCCCGGGACGGAAGTCCCGGGCCGTTCGGCCTGCGCGCGGCGGTGACGGGCTCTCAGCCCCGGCGCGCCCGCACCTCCCGGTACCAGGCCACCAGCAGCACGACCGCCGCCGCACCCGAGGACCACAGCAGCTGCGGCCGCGCCGAGTCGTCGAACAGCATCAGCACCAGCACCGCCGCCATCCCCGCCAGCGCCGCCCACGTCAGGTACGGGAACGCCCACATCGGCAGCGTCAGCCGCTCCGGCATCTCCCGCTCCAGCCGGGGCCGCAGCCGCAGCTCCGAGACCGCGATCAGCGCCCACACGAACAGCAGCACAGCGCCGACCGCGTTCAGCATGTAGAGGAAGACCGTGTCCGGCCACAGCAGGTTCAGCACCACCGAGGCGAAGCCGAAGACGACCGAGGCGAGCACGGCCCGCCGCGGCACCCCACCGCCCGAGACCTTCAGCAGCGCCTTCGGCGCGTCGCCCCGCTCGGCCAGCGAGAACACCATGCGCGAGGAGCCGTACAGGTTCGCGTTCAGCGCCGACAGCAGCGCCACGAACACCACGATGTTCATGATCTGCCCGGCCCCCGGGATCCCGATCGAGTCGAGGACGGCCACGTACGGGCTCTGGCCCGGCTGGATCGAGTCCCACGGCAGCAGGGTGACGATGACCAGCATCGAGCCGACGTAGAAGAAGAGGATGCGCCACACCGCGCTGCGCACCGCGCGGGACACCGACCGGGCGGGGTCGTCCGACTCGGCGGCCGCGATCGTGACGACCTCCAGGCCGCCGAAGGCGAAGACGACCGCGAGCATGCCGGCGACCACGCCGCCGATGCCCTGGGGGAAGAACCCGCCCTGACCGGTCAGGTTGGCCAGGCCCACCGGGTCCGTGTCGGGCAGCAGGCCGAAGATCGCCAGGGTGCCCAGGACCAGGAACAGCACGATCGCGCCGACCTTCAGCGCGGCGAACCAGAACTCGAACTCGCCGAAGTTCCGCACGGCGGCCAGGTTGGCGAGGGTGAAGACCACCATGAACAGCAGCACCCACACCCACTGGTCGACCGACGGCACCCAGCCGTGGGCGATCTTCGCGGCGCCGGTCGCCTCCACGGCGAGCACCACGACCAGCAGGAACCAGTACAGCCAGCCCGCCGAGAAGCCCGCCCAGCGCCCCAGGGCCTTCTCCGCGTAGACCGAGAAGGAGCCGGAGGCGGGCATCGCCGCCGACATCTCGCCGAGCGCCCGCATGACCAGCATCGCGAGCGCGCCCGCGAGCAGGTACGAGCAGATGATCGCGGGGCCGGCGATGGCGATGCCGGCGCCGGAGCCGACGAAGAGCCCGGCGCCGATCACTCCGCCGAGGCCGAGCATGGTCAGGTGGCGCTGCTTGAGGCTGTGGCTCAGGGGTTCCGGGGGCAGGCCGCCCTCGGTGACGGACGGTTCGGGCAGATGGTCGCGCATGAGGAGGTGCTCGTACTCTCGGTCGGCCAAGCGGCGCTGGGGGCTGCGCAAGGGATTGGCGGGACCCTACAGTCTGGCTGGAGGGCGCCCCTGGGAGCAAAAAGGATGTGTCGCCGGATGTTCCCCGTGATGGGGATCACTTCAACTCGGGTGTAAGGCGTGGGCTTTGTGTGGTCCCCACCAAACCGGACAGTATGCCTTTGTCCCGGCCGGCGGTGGGGCGGCGCGGCGGGGCGCACTAGCGTCACGGTGTCCTGTCGATCACCACCCCGCGGAGCCCCCTCATGAGCACTGCTTCCGTCTCCTTCCGGCCCGGCGCCGTCCTCGCCGACCTGCTGCCCGCGAGCCGCGTCCGCGACATCGCCCTCGTCGTCGGCGGAGCCGCGCTCACCGGTCTGGCCGCCCAGATCTCCGTACCCGTTCCCGGCTCGCCCGTGCCGGTCACCGGCCAGACCTTCGCCGCCCTGCTCGTGGGCACCGCCTTCGGCGCCCGCCGCGGCTTCCTCGCGCTCGGCCTCTACGCCGCCCTGGGCGCGGCCGGCCTGCCGTGGTTCGCGGGCGGCACCTCCGGCGCGGGCGGGGCCTCCTTCGGCTACGTCCTCGGCATGCTGCTGGCCGCCACCGTCGTCGGCGCCCTCGCGCGGCGCGGCGCCGACCGCTCGGTGCTGTTCACGGCGGGCACGATGGTGCTCGGCTCGGCCGTGATCTATGCGGTGGGCGTGCCGTACCTGATGGCCGCCACCGGGATGTCCCTGTCCGCGGCCGTCGCGGCGGGCCTGACCCCGTTCCTGATCGGCGACGCCCTCAAGGCCGCGCTGGCCATGGGCATGCTGCCGGCCGCCTGGAAGCTGGCCGGCCGCCGCGGCTGACCCCCTGCGGATTCCCCCGCCGGAGCCTGCGCAGCAGCCCCGGACCGCGAGCGGGCGGTCCGGGGCTGCTGCCGTGTGCGGGGCCGGTCAGACGGCGTCGGCCGGGGCCTCGACCTCGTTCTTGCGGCGGGCGTTGCGCGCCACGCCGATCGCGATCACGACGGCCGCGACGAGCAGGGAGTACAGCACCGTCTCGCGGTTGTCCTTGTCGTAGACCATGTAGCCCAGGACGAAGGTGATCATCGCGGCGGTCGCCCAGGTGAGGTACGGGAAGAGCCACATCTTGACGGTGACCTTCTCCGGGGCCTCGCGCATCAGGATCCCGCGCATCCGCAGCTGGGTCAGGCAGATGACCAGCCACACGAAGAGGGCGATGGCACCGGAGGAGTTCAGCAGGAAGTTGAACACCGTGTCCGGGGAGGTGTAGTTGAAGTAGACGGCGATGAAGCCGAAGACCACCGAGCCCAGGATGGCGACCGTGGGGACGCCGTTCTTGCTGGTCTTGGCGAAGGCCTTGGGCGCGTCGCCGCGCTCGCCCAGCGAGAACGCCATGCGGGAGGCGGTGTAGAGGCCCGAGTTCAGGCAGGACAGGACGGCCGTCAGGACGATCACGTTCATGATCTGGCCGGCGTGCGCGATGCCGATCGAGTCCAGGGCGGCGACGTAGGAGCCCTTCTTGACGATCGACTCGTCGTTCCACGGCAGCAGCGTCAGGACGATGAAGATCGAGCCCAGGTAGAAGACGCCGATGCGCCAGATCACCGAGTTGGTGGCCTTGGTGACCGCGCGGCGCGGGTCCTCGGACTCGCCGGCCGCCAGGGTGACGATCTCGCTGCCCATGAAGGAGAAGACGACCATCAGCACACCGGTGAGGACGGAGCCCCAGCCGTTCGGCATGAACCCGCCGGCGTCGGTGAGGTGGGCGAAGCCCGCGCCCGGGTTGTCCGAGCCCGGCAGCACGCCGAAGACGGCGAGCATGCCGATGACCACGAAGGCGCCGATGGCGACGACCTTGATGCCCGCGAACCAGAACTCGAACTCGCCGTAGGAGGCGACGGAGCCGAGGTTGGTGGCCGTCAGGACGACCATCACGATCAGGGCCCAGGCCCACTGCGGGACGGCCGGGACCCAGCCTTCGAGGATCTTCGCGCCGGCGGTCGCCTCGACGGCGAGCACGACGACCCAGAAGAACCAGTACAGCCAGCCGATGGAGAAGCCGGCCCAGCGGCCCAGCGCCCGGTCGGCGTAGGCGGAGAAGGAGCCCGAGTTCGGGCTGGCGGCGGCCATCTCGCCGAGCATCCGCATCACGAAGACGACCATGGCGCCGACGAGGAGGTACGAGATCAGGATGGCGGGGCCGGCCTTGGCGATACCGCCGCCGGAGCCGACGAACAGGCCGGCGCCGATGACGCCGCCGATGGCGATCATGGAGAGGTGGCGGTTCTTGAGACCGGCCTTGAGACCGTCGGAGGGCTGTGCGGAGCCGGGTTCGCCGGTCGGGCCGCCTGCCTTCTGCAGGGTCGTCGTCGTGCTCATGGACGAATCCTTAGGTTCTCGGGTGGAGAGTTCCGGCATTCAAACCCGATTTCCGTCCAGTACGGAAGACCTTCTTCCGATGGTTACCCAAGGCCCCCATCCCGGGATCAAGGTCCCGACCCCTCCCGTCTGCGTTCTTTGGGTTTACTTGAGGTTTAGAAGTGATTTATGCGACACCCCTCCGACCTCTCTCGAGGTCGCGCATGCCACACTCGACCCATGCGCGTGTATCTCGGATCCGACCATGCCGGCTTTGAGCTCAAGAACCACCTCGTGGACTGGCTCAAGAACAACGGCCACGAGCCCGTCGACTGCGGGCCCCACATCTACGACGCCGTGGACGACTACCCGCCGTTCTGCCTGCGCGCCGCGGAGAAGACCGCCGCGGACGCCGACAGCCTCGGCATCGTGATCGGCGGCTCCGGCAACGGCGAGCAGATCGCCGCCAACAAGGTCAAGGGCGTCCGCGCCATCCTCGCCTGGAGCGTGGAGACCGCGAAGCTCGGCCGCGAGCACAACAACGCCAACGTCATCTCCGTCGGCGGCCGCATGCACACCCAGGACGAGGCCACCAGCTTCATCGAGGCCTTCCTGGCGACCCCGTACTCCGACGAGGAGCGCCACACCCGCCGCATCGACATGCTCTCGGCCTACGAGCAGACCGGCGAGCTCCCCCCGATCCCGGCCCATCACCCGCAGGACCAGTAAGGCCCCCCGTGCCGCCGGACGCGCGTCGTCCGGCGGCACGCAGTCCGTCGGACCCCGTGACGAAGCGACGTAGGAGCAAGGCGTGCCCGAGGGCCATACGATCCACCGCCTCGCCCAGGACCACGCCGAGCGCTTCGCCGCCCGCCCGGTCCGGGTCAGCAGCCCCCAGGGACGCTTCGCCGACAGTGCCGCCCTCCTCGACGGACGCGAGCTGGAGAGCGCCGAGGCGCACGGCAAGCACCTCTTCCTGGAACTCGGCGACGCCTGGATCCACATCCACCTCGGCCTCTTCGGCAAGCTCGGCTTCGGCCCCGCCCCGGCCCCGCCGGCCACCGACACGGTGCGGCTGCGCCTGCTGAACGACGACCACTACGCGGACCTGCGCGGGCCCACCGCCTGCGCCCTGGTCACCGGGGCCGAGAAGAAGGCGATACACGACCGCCTGGGCCCGGACCCCCTGCGCCCGGCCGACGACCCCGCCCGCGCCTGGTCCCGCATCTCCCGCAGCCGCACCACCATCGCCGCCCTGCTGATGGACCAGAAGATCATCGCGGGCGTCGGCAACGTCTACCGCGCCGAAGTCCTCTTCCGGCACGGCATCGACCCCTACCGCCAGGGCAGGGACCTCACGCGCACCGAGTGGGACGCGATGTGGGCCGACCTGGCCGAGCTGATGCGCGAGGGCGTCCGCAGGAACCGCATCGACACCGTCCGGGACGAACACCTCCCGGAGGCCATGGGCCGCCCGCCGCGCGTCGACGACCACGGCGGAGAGGTGTACGTCTACCGCCGGGCGGCGCTCCCGTGCCACATCTGCGGCACGGAGGTCCGCACGGCCGACCTCGCCGCCCGCAACCTCTTCTGGTGCCCCGTCTGCCAGCAGCGCTGACGGCGCGGGAGAGGGCCGCCGCGTCGGGCGCCCCCTCCCGGCGGAACCGGGTCAGAAGCCGTGCGGGAGCCACGGGGCGACGTCCCCCGCGAAGGCCCGCGAGGCCTCCCGCACCGCCCCCGGCCGGAGCTCCCGGACGCGGCCGGCCGCCGCGAGGGAGGTCAGCGCCACCCCGCCCAGGTACGCCGAGCCCAGCTCCCGCACGGACAGAGCCAGCTCCGCCGCGTCGTCGCTGCGCACGCACCGCGCCCCGGACCCGTCGGCCGTCAGCCGCCACCGCCCCGCGTTCCACGGGCAGAACGCGTCCTCCACCTCCATCACCACGTCCACCGCGGCGCCGTACCCCCGCGCCTCCAGCGCCCCCGGCAGGTCCACCAGACGCAGGTGCAGCGCGTCCCGCTGCCGCGCCCGGATCCGCCGGACGTCGTTGACCAGGTGCAGCAGCGGATCGTCCACCGGCCGCCCGTACACCCGTACGTGCCAGGTCAGGTCGATCTCGAACAGGTACCGCCACAGCGCCGCGTACGCCGCCGGATCCACCGCGTTCACCTCGCCGACCAGCACCTTGCCGTCCGACCCGGTCGGCTCCCAGTCCGGCCGCACCCGGTAGCGCGCGTAGCCGACGACCGCGCCGTCCGCGTCCTCCGCCACCACGCACTTCAGCGGCGACGCGCCCTGCCGCATCGACTCCGGGTCCAGCAGCCCCTGCCGCTCCCACCCCGGCTGCCGGGCCGGCATCCCCGGCCGGCCCGGGACCAGCGCGGCGTACACGCGCTCGCAGTCCGCCAGCGCCTTCGCCGGGTCCACCAGCCGCAGCCGCACCGCGTCCGTCCCCGGCGGCACGTCCAGCCGTACGCGGGTGGTGTCGATGTCGAACGACAGGGCGTGGGCGGCCGTGCCGTAGCCGAAGCGTCCGTAGATCTCCGGCTCGGAGGCCGTCAGCACGGCGACCGGCTCGCCACCCGCCCGGACGTCGTCCAGCTGGCGCCGCATCAACGAGGTCAGCACGCCCCGCCTGCGGTGGGTCGGCGCCACGCCGACCATGGTCACGCCCGCCGCCGGGACCACCGCCCCGCCCGGCACCGACAGCCGGAAACCGAACGCCCCGGCCGAACCGACGCAGGTCTCCCCGTCCCAGACGCCCAGCGAACGGTCGAACTCCGTCAGGGAGCGGTAGAGCGTCCGCTCCTCCGGCGATTCCGGCACGCCGCCGAACGCCAGTTCCAGATGGTCGTACCAGACATCCCACTCAGCAGACTGCAATACGCGCGTATCAAGAGCCATGGGGCCATCCCTACCAGGGCAATACGGCCCGGTCGACCTGTTTTCGGGCACGCGGGGACCGGCGGAACGGGGGTACCCCTGCGCGCACACAGCCATGATGGATAGGGTCCCGATGCAATGGCCGGAGCACGTGTCGAGACGCTCAGGGCCCGGACGCGCATGCTGTCGCACCGGGCTCGCACCGCTCTGCGCAAATCCGCCGTCGACTACTTCCGCGGGGACGCCTCCGACTGGCTGGCCTTCGCCGGCCTCCTGCTGACGGTGCCCGCCATCGCCTGCGGCACGCTGATGCTGCCCGTCTGGTTCTCCCCGTCGGCGCTCGTCCTGCCCATCGTGGCCGGCGGCCTGCTGCTGCGGCCCGCCAGCCTGCTCGGGCTCTACGCCGCCTCCGCGACCGCCCTGATCGTCGAGGCCCTCGTCCTCGGCCCGTACACCGAGGGGCCGGCCCGGGTCACCCCCGGAACCGTCCTCGTCGTCGCCGCCTGCGGCTTCTTCGGCCTGATCATCGCCCAGTTCCGCAGCCGCGTCGGCGTGCCCTGGCGGCGCGGCGGCACCATGCTCTTCGACCTGCGCGAACGCATCCGGGTCCAGAGCAAGCTGCCCGCCCTGCCACCGGGCTGGCACCGCGAGATGGCCCTGCGGCCCGCCGGCGGCCAGTCCTTCTCCGGGGACTTCGTCGTCGCCGCCCGCACCAACGGCGGGCGCACCCTGGAGGTCGTCCTCACCGACGTCTCCGGCAAGGGCATGGAGGCCGGCTCCCGGGCCCTCCTCCTCTCGGGCGCCTTCGGCGGCCTCCTGGGCGCCCTCCCGCCCCAGGACTTCCTGCCCGCCGCCAACGGCTACCTGCTCCGCCAGGACTGGGACGAGGGCTTCGCCACCTCCATCCACCTCGTCCTGGACCTGGAGACCGGCGACTACGAGCTCCTCTCCGCCGGTCACCTGCCCGCGCTCCAGCTGTCCGCCGGCACGGGCCGCTGGCAGGAGAAGTCCGGCGAGGGCCCGCTCCTGGGCGTGTACGACGGCGCCGAGTTCGAACCGGCCCGCGGCAGCCTCCGCCCCGGCGACGTCCTGATGCTCTTCACCGACGGCCTGGTCGAAACCTCGGACCGGGAGATCAGTGAGGGCATCGACCGGCTGACGGGGGAGGCCGACCGGTACGTCGCGGCGGGCTGGGAGGGCGCGGCGTGGCACCTGATCGAAAAGGTGGCCAAGGACGTCAACGACGACCGGGCCCTCCTCCTGATCCGCCGCGCCCCGTATTGACGGGCGGCTCGGCGGCGCGGCGCCTTCCCGGCACCGGCCGGGACAGATCGCCGCGTGGCCACTGGGGGACCGCTGCGCGGGGCGACGTCCCCCACCCGCCCTTCCACCGCTCCCCGGGCTCCGGGCGGACCCGTTCCGAGCGCTCCGCGCCCGGTGCGCTCGAACGCCGCGGGGTCCGGCGCGGAGCCCCAGGTCTTTCACCCCGCCGGCGTTCGAGCCGCGGGTCCGGGCAGCGCCCGGAGGACCGCCCCGGCGGCAGGGCTCGGCGTTCCGGGCCACTGCGTGGCGATTGGCACGTTCCCGGCGCCGCCGCCGGGGCTACCGTCCGCCCATGGACGCCACCCTCGCCGCCGACCTCGCCCGCCTGCCCGCCCTCCTCGACGCCACCCGGCACGCCGCCGCCGAGGCCCTCGCCGGTCTGGACGCGCGCCCCGTCGTACCCCCGCAGGACGGACCGCCCGCCCCCCGCCCCCTCCCCGCGCACGGTTCCGGCGCCGAGGCCGCGCTCGCCGACTTCCGGGCCCGCTGGGAGCCGCTGCTCTCCGCCTCCGCCGGCCCCCGCTACCTCGGCTTCGTCACCGGCGGCGCCACCCCCGCCGCCCTCGCGGGGGACTGGCTGACCGCGGTCCACGACCAGAACTCCAACTCCGCCATGGACGGCGCCGGCCAGCACCTGGAACGCGAGACCGTCACCTGGCTGCGCGGGCTCTTCGGGCTTTCGGCCGCCCACACGGGCACCTTCGTCAGCGGCGCCACCCTGTCCAACACCGTCGGCCTCGCCGTCGCCCGGGAGTGGCTCGGCGAGCGCCTCGGCGTCTCCCCGGCCGAGGACGGCGTGGCCGCCCTCGGCCCCGTCCGCGTCCTGTCCGGCGCCCCGCACTCCTCCATCGCCAAGGCCCTGTCCGTCCTCGGCCTCGGACGCGCCGCCCTCGTCCCGGTGCCCACCCTGCCCGGCCGCGAGGCCGTCGACCCCGCCGCCCTGGACCGCGCCCTCGCCGACACGCCCGGACCTGCCGTCGTCGTCGCCAACGCCGGCACCGTCAACACCGTCGACTTCGACGACCTCCGGGCCGTCGCCGCACTCAAGGACCGCCACGACTTCTGGCTGCACACCGACGCCGCCTTCGGCGCCTTCGCGGCCCTCTCCCCGGAGCACGCCCACCTCACCGCGGGCCTCGACGCCTCCGACTCCGTCTGCGTCGACCTGCACAAGTGGCTCAACGTCCCCTACGACAGCGCGGTCCAGTTCACCCGCCGCCGCGACCTCCAGGCCCGGGTCTTCGCCAACTCCGCCGCCTACCTCGGCCCCCTCGGCGCCGACCCCGACCTGGTCCACCTCACCCCGGAGAACTCCCACCGGCTGCGGGCCCTGGCGGCCTGGTTCACCCTGCGGGCCTACGGCCGCGAGGGCCACCGCGAGATCGTCGAACGCGACACCGCCTGCGCCCGCGAGCTCGGCGAGCTCCTCGGCCGCGACCCGGCCCTGCGCCTGCTCGCCCCCGTCCGCCTCAACGTCGTCTGCTTCACCCTCGCCCAGGACCCCACCCCCGAACGGCTGGCCGCCCTGCGCGCGGCCGTCTCCGCCGAGGTCTTCGTGACCCCCACCGTCCTCGGGGGAACCCCCGCCCTGCGCGCCGCGTTCTCCAACTGGCGTACGACGCCGGCCGACGTACGCCGGGCCGCCGAGGCCCTCCGCCGGGCAACGAAGGAGATCGCATGACGGACCGCAGCCGCTTCCTCACCCTCGCCGAGGTCGAGGCCCTGGCCCGCTCGGCGCACGAGGGGCAGACCGACAAGGCCGGCCGGCCCTACGCCGAACACCTCGCGGCCGTGGCCGAGGGCGTCCGCCTGCGCGGCGGCAGCCCCGCCCAGCAGGCCGCCGCCTGGCTGCACGACTCCGTCGAGGACGACGCGCTCAGCGGCGGGCAGCTGGCGGAGGCCGCCCTGCCCCAGGAGGTCAAGGACATGGTCCTGGCGCTCACCAAGCGCCCCGGAGAACCGCTCGAGGAGTACACCGCCCGCATCCTCGCCACGCCCGGAGCCGTCCTCGTCAAGGAGGCCGACCTCGCGCACAACGCGGATCCCGTACGCCTCTCCGTGCTGGACGCCCCCACCCGCGACCGGCTGACCGCGAAGTACGCCCGCGTCCGCTCCCTCCTCGGCATCACCACCCCCTGACCTCCCGCCCGGCGCTCCTTCCGTGCCCGAAATGTGCCCGGTTCGCGACCGCTTGGCGGGAAAGACCCGTCGGCGATTCGTCACGAGGCGGATAGGCGGGCCCGGTTGGTGGGAGGATGGTCCATGTGGGGGTGTGCACGGGCGTACGCCCCGGGCCGGCCAGGGGACGACCGAAGGTGTGATCAGAAGTGGCCATTTCGCTGTCAGTGGTGGTTCTGTTGGCGGTCATCCTGGTGATCCTGATCCGCGGCAAGCACATGAAGGCGGGCCCGGCGATCGTCGCCGTCCTCTTCGGCTTCTTCCTGGCGTCCAGCTCCATCGCCCCGGACGTCAACCGCTTCCTGAACTCCCTCGCCGACACCATCGCCGGCATCAAGCTCTGAGGTCCGAAGGAATGGGATCCGGGGATCGCGCTCCCCGGGAGGGCGCCGCACAACGCGTCAGGGCCGGGCCGAGGAGACGTCCTCGACCCGGCCCTGAGCCGTTCAGAGCGGGTGACGGGAATCGAACCCGCGTAGCTAGTTTGGAAGACTAGGGCTCTACCATTGAGCTACACCCGCAACGCGCGCCACAGGTCCGAGGACCGCGGCAACGGACAGCATCCTAGCGGGTCGCACCGGGGGAGTGCACACCGCTTTCGAGCGCCGTGTCCCCGCCCGCGGCGCGCTCGCGTGCGCCCGGCGGGAAAACAGGGGGCGTCGGAGGGTTTTCGGGCGTGTACCCTACGTGTCGCACCGACGGGGTGTGGCGCAGCTTGGTAGCGCGTCCGCTTTGGGAGCGGAAGGTCGTCGGTTCGAATCCGGCCACCCCGACCACCAGCAGTGCCACCACGAAGATCGCGTTGTGGGCTGATTGCCGCTTGCGGTTACTATGCAAGCTGCGTGCCCGTGTGTCTGATGTACCGGGCCGAATCCGCCGAGGCCGCTGAACAGCAGCGTTCCGGCAGAACCCCCAGCAGTCAGCCACAAGGAGACCGAACCGTGAAGAGCGCCGTGGAGACCCTGAACCCGACTCGGGTTCGGCTCACTGTCGAGGTGCCCTTCGAGGAGCTCAAGGACAGCCTCGACGCGGCGTACAAGAAGATCAACCAGCAGGTCACGGTGAAGGGCTTCCGCAAGGGCAAGATCCCGGCCCGCGTCATCGACCAGCGCTTCGGCCGCGGTGCGGTGCTGGAGGAGGCCGTCAACGACGCCCTCCCGAAGTTCTACACCGAGGCCGTCAACGAGGCCGACCTGAACCCGCTGGGCCAGCCCGAGGTCGACATCACCGAGCTGAAGGACGGCGAGCTGCTGGCCTTCACCGCCGAGGTCGACGTCCGCCCCGAGATCGAGATCCCGGACTACTCCGGCATCGAGGTCGAGGTCGACGCCATCGAGGTCTCGGACGAGGACGTCGAGAAGTCGGTCGAGCAGCTGCGCAGCCGCTTCGCGTCCACCAAGGACGTCGAGCGCGCCGCCGCCGAGGGTGACGTCGTCACCATCGACCTGGAGGCCAAGGTCGACGGCGAGGTCCTCGAGGACGGTGTCGCCACCGACGTCTCCTACACCATCGGCTCGGGCGAGCTCCTCGACGGCATCGACGAGGCCGTCAAGGGCCTCGAGGCCGGCGGCGAGGCCACCTTCACCTCGCAGCTGAAGGGCGGCTCCGCCGAGGGCAAGGACGCCGAGGTCACCGTCAAGGTCTCCAAGGTCTCCGCCCGCGAGCTGCCGGAGCTGGACGACGAGTTCGCCCAGATGGCGAGCGAGTTCGACACCCTCGACGAGCTCAAGGCCGACAGCCGCAAGCGCCTCGAGAACATGAAGCAGTACGACCAGGCCACCCAGGCCCAGGAGCGCGTGCTGGAGAAGTTCCTCGAGCTCGCCGAGATCCCCGTCCCGGAGAAGCTCCTCGAGGACGAGGTCAACACCCGCAAGCACAACCTCGAGCACCACCAGCTCGGCCAGATGGGCCTGAACATCGAGAAGTTCCTCGAGATCCAGGGCAAGACGGTCGAGGAGTTCGACGCCGAGACCCGCGAGCAGGCCGTCAAGGGCATCAAGACCCAGTTCCTGCTGGACGCCCTGGTCAACAAGGAGAAGCTGGGCGTCAACCAGGAGGAGCTCACCGAGCACCTCATGCGCCGCGCGCAGTCCTCCGGCATGTCCCCCGACCAGTTCGCCCAGGCCGTCGTCGAGGGCGGCCAGGTCCCGATGCTGGTCGGCGAGGTCGCCCGCGGCAAGGCCCTCGCGGTCGTCGTCGAGGCCGCCAAGGTCGTCGACACCAACGGTGAGGTCATCGACCTGTCCGACGACGAGGACGAGCTCGAGACGGCCGCCGAGGTCGTCGAGGCCGCCGTCGAGGGTGACGACGAGGCGAAGGCCGACGAGGCCAAGTAACACCCCGGGCGAAGCCCGCTGAGCAGTGCCGCGAAGGGCCCGTACACAGGCGTGTACGGGCCCTTCCGCACGCGCCCGGAAGGCCCCCGGGAGCTTGCGCTCCGAGCGAACAGTTCGGGAAGCGGGATGGCGTTGTCCGACCTGCGCGTTAGGGTCCATGAATACGAGGGCACGGGACTACCCGTAGCCGGCGGGGCATCGCACCACCGGCCGGTCCGCGCCCCAGAACGAGACGCTGAGACGGCATGCGGCCGTCGGAGACGAGCAGGTGGATACGTGACGAATCTGAAGCCTTACGCCGCGGGTGAGCCGTCCATCGGTGGCGGCCTCGGCGACCATGTCTACAACCGGCTGCTCGGCGAGCGCATCATCTTCCTCGGCCAGCAGGTCGACGACGAGATCGCCAACAAGATCACCGCGCAGCTCCTCCTCCTGGCGGCGGACCCGGAGAAGGACATCTACCTGTACATCAACAGCCCCGGCGGCTCCGTGACGGCCGGCATGGCGATCTACGACACCATGCAGTTCATCCCGAACGACGTCGTCACCATCGGCATGGGCATGGCCGCCTCCATGGGCCAGTTCCTGCTGACCGGCGGCACCCCGGGCAAGCGCTTCGCGCTCCCGAACACCGACATCCTGATGCACCAGGGCTCCGCCGGCATCGGCGGCACCGCGTCGGACATCAAGATCCAGGCCCAGTACCTGCTGCGCACCAAGCAGCGCATGGCCGAGATCACCGCCCACCACTCGGGCCAGACCGTCGAGGCGATCATCCGCGACGGCGACCGCGACCGCTGGTTCACCGCCGAGGAGGCCAAGGAGTACGGCCTCATCGACGACATCATCGCGGCCGCGTCCCTCGCTCCGGGCGGCGGCGGCACCGGGGCCTGACCGCCCCGGGCCCGGCGTACGGCCCCGTACGCCCGCAGGCCGCTCCAGGCAACCCCAGCCCGCTGAACGCCACCAGGATGGTGAACACCCAGATGCAGAACAACTTCTCCGCGAGCGGCCTCTACTCCGGCCCGCAGGTGGACAACCGCTACGTCGTCCCGCGCTTCGTCGAGCGCACCTCGCAGGGTGTGCGCGAGTACGACCCGTACGCGAAGCTCTTCGAGGAGCGCGTGATCTTCCTCGGCGTGCAGATCGACGACGCCTCCGCCAACGACGTCATGGCGCAGCTGCTGTGCCTGGAGTCGATGGACCCGGACCGCGACATCTCGATCTACATCAACAGCCCCGGCGGCTCCTTCACGGCGCTGACGGCCATCTACGACACGATGCAGTTCGTGAAGCCCGACATCCAGACGGTCTGCATGGGCCAGGCGGCCTCCGCCGCCGCGGTCCTGCTCGCCGCCGGCACCCCGGGCAAGCGCATGGCCCTCCCGAACGCCCGCGTGCTGATCCACCAGCCGTCCGGCGGCACCGGCCGCGAGCAGCTCTCCGACCTGGAGATCGCGGCCAACGAGATCCTGCGCATGCGCGACCAGCTGGAGACCATGCTGGCCAAGCACTCGACCACGCCGATCGAGAAGATCCGCGACGACATCGAGCGCGACAAGATCCTCACGGCCGAGGACGCGCTGGCCTACGGGCTGATCGACCAGATCGTCTCGACCCGCAAGATGAACGCGGCCTGATCCTTGCCGTCAGTTGGCGCGGCCGCACCGCAGGTTTCTGCGATGTGAACCGCGTCAAGGGGGCCCCGTACGGGGCCCCCGGCAAGGTACCGTCGGATATGAGGCACCAGGAGCGCTGAACCAAGCGTCTCCCAGGCGAAGGGGAAGCACCTCGTGGCACGCATCGGTGACGGCGGCGACCTGCTCAAGTGCTCGTTCTGCGGGAAGAGCCAGAAGCAGGTGAAGAAGCTCATCGCAGGACCCGGTGTGTACATCTGCGACGAGTGCATCGACCTCTGCAACGAGATCATCGAAGAGGAACTCGCGGAGACCTCCGAGGTCCGGTGGGAGGAACTCCCCAAGCCCCGTGAGATCTACGAGTTCCTGGAGAGCTACGTCGTCGGCCAGGAGCCGGCGAAGAAGGCGCTCTCGGTAGCGGTCTACAACCACTACAAGCGCGTCCAGGCCGGCGAGAACGGCGGCGCGCAGGGCCGTGACGACGCGATCGAGCTCGCGAAGTCCAACATCCTGCTGCTGGGCCCCACGGGCTCGGGCAAGACCCTGCTGGCCCAGACGCTGGCCCGCATGCTGAACGTCCCGTTCGCCATCGCCGACGCGACGGCGCTGACGGAGGCCGGGTACGTCGGCGAGGACGTGGAGAACATCCTCCTCAAGCTGATCCAGGCGGCCGACTACGACGTCAAGAAGGCCGAGACCGGGATCATCTACATCGACGAGATCGACAAGGTCGCCCGCAAGAGCGAGAACCCGTCGATCACGCGCGACGTCTCCGGCGAGGGCGTGCAGCAGGCCCTCCTGAAGATCCTGGAGGGCACGACGGCGTCCGTTCCCCCGCAGGGCGGCCGCAAGCACCCGCACCAGGAGTTCATCCAGATCGACACGACGAACGTGCTCTTCATCGTGGGCGGCGCCTTCGCCGGCCTGGAGAAGATCATCGAGTCGCGTGCGGGAGCCAAGGGCATCGGCTTCGGGGCGACGATCCGCTCGAAGCGGGAGATCGAGGCGAGCGACCAGTTCCAGGAGGTCATGCCGGAGGACCTGGTGAAGTTCGGGATGATCCCCGAGTTCATCGGCCGTCTGCCCGTCATCACCTCGGTCCACAACCTGGACCGCGAGGCGCTCCTCCAGATCCTGGTCGAGCCGCGCAACGCGCTGGTGAAGCAGTACCAGCGGCTGTTCGAACTCGACGGCGTGGAACTGGACTTCGAGCGCGAGGCCCTGGAGGCCATCGCGGACCAGGCCATCCTCCGCCAGACGGGCGCGCGCGGTCTGCGCGCCATCATGGAAGAGGTCCTGATGTCGGTGATGTACGAGGTCCCGTCCCGCAAGGACGTGGCCCGCGTGGTCATCACGGCGGACGTCGTCCGCTCGAACGTCAACCCGACCCTCGTCCCCCGCATCGTCCCGAAGGACCAGGGCCCGCAGGAGAAGTCGGCGTAGCCGCAGATCCCTGAACACGGAAGGGGCGCCCCGGACCTCCGGGGTGCCCCTTAGCTTGATCTTTATCCTCGCTGCTGTTTCAGGCGGATGTGTTCGGTGAGGGTTTCGGCTCGTTTCACGGTCTTCCCGGGTTCGTGTCGTGGGGCT
>NZ_JBFBDP010000043.1:0-67086 GCF_040701585.1 Streptomyces sp. NPDC093801
GAGAAGCTGCCGAAGCCTTTCTTCAGCGCCAGGGCGCGGACCGCGGCGTACGACCCCGCGAAACCGATACCCGCGATGACGACGGCTCCGGCGACTACGACGCCGATGAGTATCCGATGCGTGCGAGTCAGCTGCATGACAGTTGGCACCTCCTTCGCGTGCTGATCATGAGGTCTTGAACCTGTCCCATGGCTGCGATCTTTGAGCGATCGCATGGCTTTACGGGGGGTGCCCCGGCGCGGTGGCCCGGGGCACCAGAGGATGAGGTGTACTCCACAGCTAGCCGACGATGCGGGCAGCTAGGTCGAGGCGCTGATCCTCGTCCAGCTGGTTGCGGAGCAGCTCAGCAAGCTGGGCCAAGTCAGGCAGGGGAGTCCACAGGTTCCTGGCGAGAACGGGGTGCACAGGGAAGTCGCCACTCTCTCCCGGCGCGTTGATAACTGAGTTATCGGTCTCCGTGCGGGGTGTGTCGGCTTCGGTAGCCGGTGCCTGACGCTCCTCGGTGATAACTGAGTTATCACCCGCCGAGGCTTGGCGGGCCTCGGCGTTTCGCGGCTCTGGCACCGCAGAGGTGATAACTGAGTTATCACTCGGCTCTCGGGGCTCTCGTTTCTCAGCCTTCTTGCGAGCCGTTTCCTGGGCGCGCTGGTCGGCGACGGCCTTCTGCTCGGCAGCAGGAAGATCGGCCAGCCCGCGGACGTGGTTCACCTGTCGACGCCCTGATGCAAGGTCGGCCTGCAGCTCAGGCGCGAGACCCAGCAGCGACAGCTTCTGCGAGACGTAGGCCTGCGACTTACCGACCCGCCGGGCTGCCTCCCTTTGGGAGCCATGGAGGTCCACGAGTAGTTTCAGCGCTTGTGCCGCCTCCAGGTCGGTGAAGTCCTTGCGCTGGGCGTTGGCGACGAAGGCTGCTTCAAGCAGGTTGCGGTCGGTCGTGGCGAGCGAGTCGTCCACGAAGACCTTCATCGTCTTGAGCCCGGCCCTCCCCGCAGCCAGCAGGCGGCGGTGCCCGTCGACAACAACGTACGTGGCGTCGGGGTCGAGCTTGCCCTCCATCTGTGGCCGGTCCCGGAGGTAGGCGTCGAGGCTGGCGACGGTGATGGCCTGTACCTGGCCTACCGTCTTCAGGCTCTCTGCGAGTTCGTCCACGTCACCGAGTTCTTCGCGTGGATTCTCAGGATTGGCGCTGATCTCCTGCAGCGGCAGCCGAGTCGGAACTCCGTCGCTCCC
The DNA here is from genome assembly GCF_040701585.1 of Streptomyces sp. NPDC093801. Lineage (NCBI taxonomy): Bacteria > Bacillati > Actinomycetota > Actinomycetes > Kitasatosporales > Streptomycetaceae > Streptomyces > Streptomyces sp. NPDC093801. The sequence continues at coordinate 1,231 of NZ_JBFBDP010000043.1, forward strand.
GGTCACCCGGTCGATCATGCCGCGGCGGGCACTCCTGCCCCCTGCAACCCGTTCGAAGGTACCGGCCTGACCCAGCAGGTCGCTCTTGCTGCTCATGAAAGCCTCCGCGCGATCGTGCGCATCATCTCGGACTGCTCGCAGTCCTCTGCGTAGACGAGGAGAGGCTGTTGGAGCCGGACGGCTTCGCGCTGCTCCTTCAGATCACCCACGACCGCGAGGAGTCTGGGGCTCTCCATCTTCTCCCAACGTTCCAGCGACGAAGTCGCCACGAATCCGCGCCGACTCTCGTAGAGGTTGACTACGAAGCCCAGAAGGTCGACCTCCAGGGCGAAGTCCTCCTCCAAGGCCGAGATCTGCTCCTCCAGCATGCGGAATGCCTTCGCCGAGCTGTCCTCCGCTTGAACGGGGATGACCACGCCCGACACGTCCGCTGCCTCACCATCACGACGGCGTGCGTAATACAGAGCGGTGTCCATGGTCGTTCCCAAGCTCGGAGGACAGTCGATGATCACGACATCGAACTGATCCTCCACGGAACGGAGCGCCTTCTCCAGGGCGGTTTCCTTCGTACGCAGCTTGGAGAGAGCCAGCATTGTGTCGAGCAGGAAGCCATCCATACAGGTGGGCAGAACGGAGAGTCGGCCGCCGAACTTCGCGTGGTCCAGGGACACCAAGAGGTTGTGCAGTGGGCGGTCGTTCTCCCCCACCATGTGCTTCGCCAGGCTGTCGTGGTCCTTGTCGTTCGGGATCTCTTCCAGTCCGAGTTGCTCGGTGAGGTGTCCTTGCGGGTCGAAGTCGACTAGCAGCACGCGATCGCCTGCCTCGGCCTTTGCCTGGGCGAGGCCGGCAGCGATGGCTGTCTTGCCGACTCCCCCCTTCTGGTTGCAGACCACCAAGCGCTGAGGAATGCCAGTGACTGGTCTGACCTTGGGCGAGGGGTTGTCGGCGAGCCAGAGCTGAACGGCCTGAGACAGCCCCTGCACCAGCGGAATGCCGCGCTGCCCGCAGACGTCGCGTACAGCCGCCCAGGAGCCGACCGGCAGGTGAGTGGCAAACGGGATGGCTCCCGTCGTGGACACCAGAGGCAGCACTGACTCCGTGGCCATCCACGACTGGAGCCCTTGAAGTACCGCGTCCTGGATGTCACAGCCCCGCTCTGCGGCCCGGACCTTCAGGTCCTGGCGCATCAGGGCCGGCAGCTTGGAGACAATCTTCTCTCTGTCTCCCGCAGGGTTCTGAGTGCTCATGAGGCAACCTTACTAACTTGCCCTACCTGAAGTCACCTACACCCCACGTCCCGGCGTGTCGAAGGTTCTTAACGTGCGAGACCGGGCGGCCCCCAACGGCCGAAGCAAGAGTGGCAGGGGAGCGGTCAAGACGAGCCGTCGTTGAGGCTCTGGAGGGGCGCGCGTAATGCTGCTGAGCCAGAAGGCCGGACTCCCTCCAATGGTCCGGCTCTCTGGAAGTCACTGGAGGCGATGAGGACGGGCGCCAGAGTCCGCGCGATCAAGGGCAGCGCCGCGGAGCGGGCAGGTGCGGGAGGAGATCCCACAGAGGAGCTGAACCGGCAGCCCACTCGTTCAGGAGGCCGCGGTCCACCAGGTGTAGGCGCTGGCTCTGGGCGAACTTGACCGCAGGCGCGGTGATCCGGCCGTTGGTGACGAGGACGACGACATCACCCCCGTGGACAGGACGGCCGGTCCCGTTGAGGACATGGAGGTCCGGCGTGCCAACTGCGGACCCTGCCGCTCCGTCGCGGCGGTGCTTGCACTGAATGACCCAGCGCCGACCCGCCGGGTCGGTGCCCTTGACGTCGGCCCCGTTGTCGCCGGAGCCACCTACGCGGACGGCATCGCGGGCCCCATCGCGGCGCATCAATTCCCCCACTGCTTCCTCGAACTCGGTGTGATGGAGGCCGTCCAGGAATCGGATGTCCCAGCCTTCCGGCCGACGGCGCCGTCCGGCCCAGGCCGAGAAGCCGCGCCGTACGGCCTTGACGAGGAACAGGATGAGCACCCCGGCAACGAGGGCCGAGGCGGCGACCACGGCAATACCGGAGCCGTGGAGCTCCAGCCACTGTCGAGCCTGCGGAACGAAGAGGGACACGAGCGCGGCCGCCGCCAGAAGGCCGGGCAGCGTCCTTGCCCTGGCCTCCCTTCCTTCGGCGCACGGTTCGGCGCCCTCGTCCTGGTCGTGGAGCAGCGGTGCGCGTCGGGTACCGACGTCCGGTCATGGCCGGCCTTCCTGGATCGGGGCACGGCGCCCGGCCCCCGGGAGCGCCGGGGGGCGAGCGGCCGCCTCCCACCGGCGGTGGGAGTCTCTGCGACTAGCCTCCTCAGAGCGGCTTGCCCAAAGGCTTGCCCGCTTCCCGAAGCGATGCAGGGGAAGGCTTGCCCAACGAGGAGCGCTGCGAGGGCCAGAGCCGCGCGCAGGTGTCCCTGCGGCGCCAGGACACTCATTTGCCGTAATCGGCGGCCCGTCCACGGGCCGGAAACGCCACGAGGGGCCGTCTACGGGCCTCCCGGGTGGTCCAAGGTCGATCCATACCGGGCATGCCGAGTTCGTCGATCGTAGGGCCCATTCTGGGCGTCGCTTTTCGGTGTTGATTGACTGGTTTGCCAAATTAGATCCCCGGGCTGGGGCATCTTGCCTGTGGGCTCTCCAATTGGGGAGCTGTCGACGCTGTCGGCGCGGCCCCCTACGACCAGCGCGTGTCGACCGACAGTTCCTCGACCCGCTGGATTGACAGCGTGCCTGCCTCGGCGCGCTGCTGGCTGATCCACGCTCCGAGACGCACGGCTTCGCTGTCGGCCTCTTCGAGGGTTGTGCGGCCACATCTCTTCCTGGCCCGCTTGGCGGGTGTGGAGGTGGTTGGGATCAGAGGTCTTTCATACCGCCGTTGGTGTACCAGGAGCTGCTGGCCAAGCCGTGAAGCAGGGCAGTCTTCCAGCTGTTGGGGTCGTTCTCGCCATGACTGGCAGCGTCGATCAGCAGGTCGTCCCGTAGTCCTTCAGGGCCCACGAGGTCGTAGGTACGAAGGTCACTCCGGCGCCGGTCGAACAGCAGACTGACGGCGCGCTCTCGGTAGCGCTTGTCCAATGAGTACCGGTTGAAGTGGTGGATGAGACGGGCCTGCGTGACAGGTAGCCAGGGAGTGGGCGGCCGGACAGTGAATTCCGCGATGCCGCTACCGTCCGCAACTTCGGCGAAGAGCCAGCGGTCTTTCCCTAGGTCGTCGAAGTAGGGGTGCAAGTCCTCTGGGCCTGATGGCGGGGGCAGGGTACTGCTCTTGCATTTGTTGCAGATGTCGCAGGCCGGCACGAGATTCAGGGGAGTGATGGCCAGCAACGGGAAGCGTGACTTCGGCGCGTGATGGTCGAGGGTGGCAACCTCGCCTATGCCGCACAGCGGACACGTTCCGTGGACCGCCGACGCCTTCAGCGCATCGTAGAGGGCGCGGCCGTCGACCCGGTCGACCAAGCCCTCATAGGCGGCGAGGAGGTGGTGGGCGTCGGCGTCCTTATGCTGTTTCTGGAATTCCTGTGTGTGTAGCAGTGCCAGCAGAGTGCGGGTCTGACCTGCATGCTCGTAGGCTTCTTCGACCTGACGAAGATGGTCAAGTCGGGCTTCGAGTGTCTTCCTGGCCATCGGGTCGCGCCAGCCGGCGTTGCAGGCCTTGACCGCATCGCTCACGCGGACGGCGGGTCGGGGCGGCCACAGCATCAGTTTTGCCCCTGTCTGGTGTGCACCAAAGCGCGCAGCAGGCTCCGCGCTTCGGCCCCCATTCCGGAGAACCTTCCGATGATCTCCTGGTAGGGCAGCCCTTCGTCGACCAGTCTCGCGATGGTGGCGTAGTAGCCGGCGGAGGTGGCTTCGAGGCCGAACGCCTCGTGCGTCAGCTCACCGACGTTCTCCCCGTAAGTCTCCAGCGTCGGGCGATGCGCGGTGACCGTGTCTCCGTTCCGCTGCATCTTCCACACACATGTGGACGGTACTTCCTGCAGGACCACGGGGGAGTGGGTGGCGAGGATCGCCATGCCGTTCTGATGGGTGAGCAGGTCGGAGATGGAGCGCATGAGCGCGGCGAGTAGCGGCGGGTGAAGGTGGGTCTCCGGTTCGTCGACCAGTACCAGGGTACGTTCGGTGACCACTTCGACGAGCCGTGTCAGGGTCAGCAGCACGACCCGGTGCCCGGAGCTGAGGTTCACGAAGACCTGCCTCAACTGATCCCTCAGAATCTGCGGACTCTCCTCCCGTATGCATTCGGTAAGCACATCCTGGTGACCATCAAGGAATCCGCTGGCTGTGTAGTTGAGAGTGTTGATCGCCTTTTGCCAACGGAGGCCCCGAGCTCCGACACGAACCCTGCGGAAGCTGTCCACGAACTCGGCGAGCAGCTCCTCATCCAATTTCAAGCGATTCTCGCGGTCGTGGCGGAGACCGATGTAGACGAGATCAAGCACAGGCTCCGGGCCGGACTGGTACCGCTTGTCGAAGGGGCTGAACGACACTACGACGCAGCCGTTCAAGCCGACTTGCTCCTCGTCCTCGGTACCGCTCTGGACGTGGAGCATGCCTGCTGTTGCATCCTCGGCGATCGAGTGCAGGAGGTGAGACTTGCCGACCCCGTTGCGGCCAATGAGCGCATGCATGTTCGTCGGGGGGAGACTTCCGGGCTCCGCCCGGAAATCAAACCGGTGTGGCGGCAGTAGGCCCTGGGGGAAGGGCGTGTAGGTCCATCGGAAAGGCAGGGACCTGGCTCCACCACGTGCAGTTCGGGCCATGCGCATGTATTCGGCAGTAGTCGTGCCCCGCATCAGGGACCGGTTGAAGGCTGCCTCAATGAACAGCGAGTCAGGCACCTCCCTGCCGTATGTGTACGCGACATCCTGAAGTGACTTCAGGATCATGACTGCTGTGCCCTCTGGCAGCATGTAGAGGGCCTCGTAGTAGTCGGCTTCGTGGGCCAGACTGAAGAAGCCGTCCGGAAGCGCGGTGAAGGTCCTGGCCATCCGGTCGGCGGTTATGGAGAAGGTCTCATCCAACTCCATGTCCACATGGGCAATCCGTACGGGTCCTACGTGAAACAGTCGCCCGTCGTCCTGCCGGACTTCCAGGAAGAAGTTGGTCCTGAACCCGAAGTCGTCCCAGATGTCCTGGATCAGGAAGGCGCCCTGGACGTCAGGCGGCGGCGTCTCACCGGCCTCAAGCACCGTGAACTGCACTGCCCATCCCCGTGATCGCTAGCGAGCTCGTTGTCCGTCTCATAGTCTCTCAGCAGGACGCCCTCCCGACAGCCTCAGAAGCTGGAGTTGCGGCAGGCTGGTGGTTCGCATGGAGCAGCCGAAGCTCCGCTGCCTGGATCACGGCGCCGTTGACCGGCGGCCCAGGGCCTGCCCACCCGCCCCCTGGTGTGCTGGCCTGGGTTACCACGATCAGGTCTCAGGTGGACAGGCCGACTTCGTGGGTGGTCCCGGGATGCCGTTGCCGGCAGAGGCGATCGTCGCGAAGACGGTGGCGCGGTCGTGTGTGGTGAGCCGCATCAGGGTGTGCGGGTCGGAGGTGTGTGGGAAGCCGGTCTCGCTGTCGAGGGAGGACATCCTGGCCAAAGTGCCGGTGGCCCCCCGGTGTAGGCGAGCCCAGACCTGCTCTTCGCTCCAGCGGGCGAAAAGCCCGGCGGCAGCCGATCCGTGACCGGCTCTGCGGGCTTCTGAGCGGCCAGCTGATCGACTTATGGCTCCGAGGGCTGCCGTTGGCTCCTCGGGCGCCTCAGGGATGTCCTGAGGGCCCGGAAGGGGCATTAGGGGCCACCCAACTGCTCACGCCGAGGCCAGCGGCGGGCGTGATCCAGTCCAGGGTGGCCTTCGTGTACCTGCCGCAATCTTCTTCGCGTCCCGGCGTTCTCGCAGTTTGGCGACCTGGCCTGGAGCTGTGTCAGCTCGCGCTCTAGGAGGTTGAGTTCGGTCCCGGACGGCCCAGCTCGTGCAGGCCGCCTCGAGTACCTCTTGTTGTCCACCTGGGCTGTAGGGTCTCGCGGCCGGTGTCGGACGCCAGTCCCGTGGCCTGCGGGTTCCCCCCGCTGTCTCACGCGGTGCCGGACGCACGGCGTCTCAGCTCCATGTTGGAACTCGTCGGCGCCGCCCTTCAAGAAGCGACGACGCAGCCCGCTGACATGCGGCGTCTCGCGGTGGATGTCGGATCCGACATCCATCCGACATCCACCGTGAGATTCCGACACGGGATTTGAGACCCCACAGTGGTTGTAGGGTCTTGCCGCTCGTGGCCAATACTGAAGCTGCGACCTGCGGCTGCTCGCGGAGTCTCACGCTGTGGCCAACCACTCAGTCTCACGTTCGTGGCCAATTCCTCGGGGCTGTCGCCGGGGTCAGGTCGCTGACCTGCGCCGTCTCAGGAGCGGCCATCGGTTGGCCACCGTTCGTGAGATTCGGCCACGAAATCTGAGACCCTACAGTGGTCCCCCTCAGGTGTTGGCCATGTCGACGAAGCGCGAGTAGTGGCCCTGGAACGCGGTTGTGATCGTGGCGGTCGGGCCGTTGCGGTGCTTGGCCACGATGAGGTCGGCTTCGCCCGCGCGTGGCGATTCCTTCTCGTAGGCGTCTTCGCGGTGCAGGAGGATCACCATGTCGGCGTCCTGCTCGATCGCGCCGGACTCCCGCAGGTCGGAGATGACCGGCTTCTTGTCTGTCCGCTGGTCGGGTCCGCGGTTGAGCTGTGACAGGGCTACCACGGGGATCTGCAGCTCCTTGGCGAGCATCTTCAGGGCCCTGGAGATGTCGGAAACCTCCTGCTGCCGGCTCTCCGGACGTCGCCCGGCGCCGGACTGCATCAACTGCAGGTAGTCGATCACCATCAGTTTGAGTCCCTGGCGCTCGCGCAGCTTTCGGGCCTTGGCCGTGATGGTGACCAGGTTCAAGTTGGCGGAGTCGTCGATCCACAACGGCGCATCCATCAGCTCTGCGGTCGTTCGGTCGACCTTGGCACGCAGCTCGTCCGGCAGGATCGCCTGGTTGATGTGCTGGAGCGGGACGCGGGCCTGGGCCGAGATCACGCGCCGGGTGATCTCGCGTCGGCCCATCTCCAGTGAGAAGAACACGGAGGGCTGCCTGTCCCTCAAGGAGCAGGCCCGCACGAAGTCCTGGGCGAGGGTCGACTTGCCCATGGCGGGGCGGCCGGCAATGACGACCAGCTGGCTGGGCTGAAGACCGTTGGTGAGTGCGTCGAGGTCGGTGAAGCCGGTGCTGATCCCGCTGAGCTTGCCCGAGTTGGCGGCCCGCTCTTCGTAGTCGTCGTGGAAGTCCTCCAGCGCCGGCCCGAGCAGGCCCAGGCCGTCTTCCTCGTCTTCGTCGACGGCGGCGAGCAAGGCCTGCTGCTGCGCGGCGATCAGCTCGCTGGCGGTGCCTTCGCCGCGAAGAGCGGTGTTGAGGGTGGTGCGGGTGGCGATGATGACCTGCCGGACCGACCACGTCTCGCGGATGATCTCCGCGTAGAACCGGACGGAGCCGACCCCGAACATGAAGCCGGTCAAGGTGAAGAGGTAGTCGCTGCCCCCGACCCGGGTGCTCATGCCCTGCTGCGTGAGCAGGGCGGAGAGCGTGATCGGGTCGGCGGCCTCGCCGCGCAGGTACATGCCGACCGTGGCTTCGAAGATCGTCGCGTGAGCGGGCTTGTAGAAGTGCTCCGGCTTCAGGATCTCGATGGCCTCGGCGATGGCCTCCTTGGACATCAGCATCGCACCGAGGACCGCCATCTCGGCGTTGGTGTCGTGCGGCGGGGCGGCACCTTCAAGGCCGCCCCGCTGCTCGGGGAGTTCGAGTTCCTTCACCGGGCCACTCCGGCAAGGGCGATCGGGCTGCAGGTCCAGCAGTCCACGTACTCGTACACGTCGTCGTAGCGCTTTCGGTCGTGCTGGCCGCACTCACCGCACCACTCGACAGCGGCACTGCGCTCGGTGGGCGCGGTGGCACGATCGGCGTGCTTGTGCAGGTCGGTCCATCCGCGCGGGGCCATCTCGCGGACCCGGTCGCACAGCCACCAGACGGGGAAGCCGTCGGCCAGCAGCTCAATGGCCGCGGAGCGGATCGTACCGAGGGCCTTGCTGGTGATCGGCCTGCGGAGCGCCGCCCGGTAGGCGGCGACCACCTGGTCCGCATCCTCGTCTGCCGTCCGCTGGGCGGGAACCACCGCAGAGGTTTCCGGCGCAGCCGAGGTCTCTCTCTCCGTCACGACAGCACCACCCTCACCGGGTACCGCATCGAGCGCACCCCCCTCTTGAGAGAGAGATTCTTTAAGAGAAGAAGGAACCGCCGCACTGGTGCGGCCACCCTGGCCGCATCCATGCGGCCCCCCTGGCCGCACCGGTGCGGCCACCCCCTCGTCAGGGGTAGCCGCATCCATGCGGCCACCCCCCTGAGGGCTGCTGGCCTGCTGCTTCGCCTTCCGGGCAGCCCTCGCCTCCCGCTCGGCCTGCCGCTTCTGAGCCCGGGCGGCGGCGCGCTCGTCCCACCGCTCGTGGTCGAGCAGCCGGTACAGGCTGGGGATGTTCACGCGAGGGTTGCTGGGGTCCGGGCGGCGCTCGACCTCAAGCAGCCCCGTGTCCTCCAGCCGCTTCGTCGACCGGTCCACGGTGTCGACCGACCGCCCGATGCAGCGGGCGAGCACCTTGCGGGTCGGGATGTCGTCGGCGTCCGGAGCGTCGTCGGTCTCACGGGTGCCCTGGTCGGCGAAGGAGGCGATGGCCGCGTAGAGCGCCTTGTCGACCGGTTCGACACTGCCATCGCGGGCGAGCAGGGCGTCGAACTTGATCCAGTCGATGGCGGCCGCGCTGACGACCCGGGGGATCAGATCGTGGCGCATACCGCTCCTCCCGGGATGAGGGCGGTGGGACGGATCGCTTCGGACCCGGGGTGCACAGGTACGTGCACGGCACACCTCCTAGTGGATGTTGTGCCGTGAACTCTCCACATGGCGGCTTGCCCGAAGGCTTGCCCGCAGCTCAGAAGGCCCAGGTGACAGGCTTGCCCGCTCTCCCGTCGTGCGGGCAGGCCCGAGCCGGGCAAGCCGATGCGTGTGGGCGTGGACGGGCTGGGGGGCTGGACGGGCAACGAGCGGAGTACAGCCGCAGTTGCGGCCTCTTTCAGATGTGACACATCGGTCCCTTGTTCAGGGAAGCCGTGGATCAGCTGATCAACTGTGTGACTCGGGCCACTGGGCAAGCCTTCTGCTGGGCTTGCCCGGGAGTCGTTGTCTATGCTGACGGGTAGGTGACCGATGGGCCCTGGCGGTCCAGGCACCCAGCGCGGTCACCGCGCTGACCACGACTCCGCGAGCTTGCCGGCTGGGAGTCGCTTCGACGGCCGTCCTGTCCTACCAGGGCGGCCGTCCTCGTTTTCGTGGTTCTGCGATTGCGGCGCGCACCCTCCTCACGATTCCGTTGTGGCAGTGAGGTGAGGCGCGCGTTCTTCCGCCTCCGTTTCGTCTGGTCGCCGGCTCGGCGAGCAGACGATTCAGGAGTCGTCTTCCCCAAGGGGTAGATCGTCGTAGATCAGCTCCAAGCGGTCGGCGGCGCCGACGACCTGGAGTACTTCGACCGGTCGGCGGGTTGCGTCCCGGGTTACGCGCTGGACGAGAAGTAGGGGTACGGCTGATCCGACAGCCAAGACGGAGGACTCGTCCCGTGTCGGCATACGGGCCGTGACGTGCTCGTCAGCCCAACGGGGGGTCAAGCCACCGCGCTTCATGGCGCCGTATATCCCACCCGCGATGGTCTGTGGGCCGTCCAGCCCGAGTTCAACGGCGAGCTCTGCCTCGTACCAAGCAGTCTGAACCTGGACGACATCGTCTCCGATGGAAGCGTGCCGGGTACGCCGAACAACGGGAGCGTCCTGTGCGATGCCGAGGGCCACCGCCACGTCCTTCGGAGCGGTGGTCCGCTCGACGCTGATCGCCTCCATCCGCCCGTCGAGGCCTTGCCCGGCGGTCGCGGCCTGCCAGGGCCCCTGCGGACTGTCCGGCCGGATCACACCGCGATACCGCGATAGCTGCACGCGAATGGGCGTGCGATCCCGGACCACCGTTCCGTGTCGGGGCCGGCGAACCACGTAGCCGCGCTCCACGAGATCCCGGTATGCCCGATCGACGGTGGTCTTCTGCTCCCCCTCGTCGATCAGCTCTCGGTTGGTCGGCATTTTCGCGCCGGGCGGGAATTCGCCAGCGTCAATGCGAGCCGCAAGCCGGTCGGCCAGATCTTTCCACTGCTGGTGAGCGGGCATCGCGATCCCTCCTCCCTGAGGTCGATGACATCAGAGTACTCCATTAAGTCGGGTTGTTGACAGACCCCCACGCTGAGTGTCATGGTCGTTACGTCGCCAGCCGAACCGGGGTCGCATCCCGACAAGGCGCAGGCTGACTCGTACTACCGCCGTGTCCGGACCGGGGGTCGCATCCCTGGAAACGACGCTGCGGGCTCGGGGGTCGCATCCCCGGCCCGCAGCTGGGCGGGTCCATCTCGACCAAACCGAGAGGAACACCACCGTGCGCAACATCATGCCGGTTCCCGTTCCGTGGAATAGCATCGCCCCCCTGGACGTCGTCAGGTTGAGCGCCACGCCCCACGCCTGTGGTGCCTGGCTGGCTCCCTACACGTCCCACACGCCTCCGACCGCGAGCACCGGTCGCGTCTCCGGCGTGCCCTCCAAGTCGCCCGCCGACCGCAATATGGCCCCGGCCCAGCGGATCGCGGTCAGCAGCCTCCGGCCGTTCGGCGCATGCGCGACGGGCCGGGGCAAGACCAGCTACGCCGCGGTGCTTCAGCAGGCCAAGCACCCCGCCAGCTGACTCCTGTTTCCCTCGTCAGGACCGCGTCCACACGCGGTCCTGACGAGGGAATCCGGCAATGGCCCCGAAGCACCGCCCACAAACGCATAGCGCAGCACCGCATCGAGTTGTGTGACCGCTCACCTGATGGTGGGTGCCGGGAGACGAACCACGAGGTCCCCGGCCGGCTCAATGCGGGCGCAGCCCGACAGCAGTTGCGCTGCCTGTCCGCCACGGCCCCCTTCGCGAGGCCCTGGCGGGCAGAGAACGCAACCACCTGTGGAGGAACCCCATGCGACACAACGGCCGGGCCCCGCTCCAGGCGAGCACCGTTCGCCCCGACCTCATGAACCTGCGCGACGGCGAGACGCGCACCATCGTCTGCCCCGACTGCTCGACCTGGCGGCCCATCCAGGACCGTATGGTCATCGCCCACCGGGCCGAGCCGCACAGCGGCCAGAGCCAGCACCGCCGCTCCGAGCCGGACCGCAGGCCGCGGTGCGCCGGGAGCGGGCAGCGCATCTGGTTCGACATCACCCCGGACCAGTGGCTCGCCCGCTACGAGAAGTTGACCAACCGCCGCCAGAACGAGGCCATGAACCCCGGCTCGCGGCACACCACCCGCGTCAAGCGTCTCGGGAGCTCCCCGGCCCCCATCGTGGTGCCGCGCAGGCGGAAGGCCGAATGGGCCGCCGTCAGCGAGGCGGTCAGCGTCACGGACGCCGCGCGCAAGAACGTCCCGGGCGGGGACCGTCCGAGGGACGGCTCCGGCCTTCCGCTGGCCCCGCAGGACGTGACCGCGCACGACCGGCGGCAGGCCGAGCTGGGCAGGCATGCACGTAACGGCCGTCTGGCGAAGGGGGATCCTGTGCAGCCCGAGTGTGCGAACTGCGGGACCACCGAGCTGAACTTCGTCCGCGCAGCCGCTGCCGGATGGCGCCAGGTCCTCCGCCGGACCCACTGCGGTCGGTGCGCCGGCCGTTTCCCGGCCTGGATGCGCACCCAGTTCTGACTCGCGCACCGAGACGAACGACCACGGCCCCGGCCGCCCGCATCCACCGGGGGCGGCCGGGGCCGTGGGCTGCTCGTACGAACAGCCCGAATCGATCAAGGAGTCGAAATGAACGCGTGGGACAAGCAGGTCGACAACGTCTTCAACGGTCTGGTCCGCCAAGCGGCTGCGCACATCAGCAAGCAGATCGGCGGGTCGCTCGTGCAGCAGCGAGCGGATCAGATCATGGCCCTGGCCGCCCGTGGTGACAGGGCCAGGCTGGAGCAGCTGATCCGGTCGTGGCCGGCTGCGGAGGCCCCGCAGGTGCAGGCAGAGATCGAGCGGCGCTGAGCCACACGGCTGGCCATGGTCGTCGTCACCCGGCAGTCGGGGTGACGACGGCCATGGCTGCTCGTACGGGCAGCCGAAATGACGACAGCCCCGGGGATTGCGCCCCCGGGGCTGTCCAGGACCTGAATGGGAGGACCTGATGCAGCTCAGCATGACACGTGCGGTGCCCCGGCCGGACGCCGGGATCATCGACGACATCGAGCGCGAGGACAACAAGAGGGGCTTCGAGCCCGAGGACCTCACCGCGTTCCACCAGCTCGTCCGCCACCTCACCGCCGACGGCGACCGTCGCGCGGCCCGCGCCGGCCGCACGGCCCGCCGCAAGCTCGCCGAGATGACCTTCGTCGGACAGGGGCGGTGACCGGCATGGACTGGCGTCACTACGCGGTCTGCCGCGACGAGGAGCCCGAGTTGTTCTTCCCCCTCGGCAACACCGGCCCGGCGCTCCTGCAGATCGAGGAGGCCAAGGCCATCTGCCGCCGCTGCCCGGTCATGGAGCAGTGCCTGCAGTGGTCGCTGGAGTCCGGTCAGGACCACGGCGTGTGGGGTGGGCTGTCCGAGGACGAGCGGCGGGCGATGAAGCGCCGCGCCACCCGCAACCGAGCCCGGGCCGCGAAGAACCGGGCAAGGGCGGTGGCATGAGCGAAGAGGAGAGGCAGCGCCTGGAGGAATGGCGCCGCCGCACCGAGGAGCAGCACGACTTTGGTCGCCGGGCCCATGGCTGACGGGCTGTACCAGCGGTACATGAAGGCGGCTGCCGAGTACCGGACACATGCCGCGCAGTGCCGGACCTGTACGCAGGCCCGTCGCTGCACGGACGGCCAGCGGCTGTTCGAGTCGTTCGCCCGGCTCCAGGACGCCTACCTCGCCCAGCAGCGCCGGCCGCGAGGCTGACCCGCCCGGCGGGAGGGAAACGCAGTTTCCCTCCCGCACCCAGCGATTCGACCAGGCCGGTCGCCCGCCAGACGGGCGGCCAGCCTTCCGCACGCCTCCAGCCCGGGAGAGTCTCGGGCCCCGTCCCCGCAGGAGAGCCCATGCGTACCACCACCCCGCCCGACACCGCGACGGCCACCGGCACCAGCCGGCTGCCGGACTCGCTCTGCACGCACACCCCGGCCTGCCCGACGGCCGACAGCACGGACCGGGAGGCCGCGCGGGTCGTGGCCGCCCATCCGGAACAGGGCTGGTCTGTTAACTGCACCTTCTTGAGGTCGTCTCGACTCTGACCTTCCTCCGCGCCAAACAGGCCGAGGCAGCCCGCCTCACCAAGAGACCCACCACCGATCTCGGCATCTCACGCCCCAGCCCCGAAGGGACCCAGTGACTTACAACGAACCTCGATCAAGTGAGTGCAGACAAGGAAAGGGCAGGTCAGGTGCGCCAGCGATGCGCATAGCCTTCTCTCAGCGGTCCGCCGATCAGATTGAGTACCCCCTCAACCGCAGTCGCCAGCGGAGCGGGATCGGCTTGTTCCGCCAAGGCTTGATGGCCGTCGAGCAGCGCCTTTCCCCGTACCGGGTCCGCGCTCAGCAGCCTGCGAGGCAACCACTTGCCGATGCCCGTCCAGGCGCCGTGGTGGGCAGTGAGCAGATGTGCCGCCTCGCGCAGGGTGAAGTCGGCGAGGGAAAGCTGTTCGTACCGGTTGGCGGGCGGAGTGTCGACCAGGTCGTCCATGAAGCAGGTCAGGCCGTAGCGGCCTCGTTCCCACTCCGCCGACGTGAGCGGCGGCGGACCAGCCGCGAGGACCGCCCGGGCCTGTTCACGCACACGGGAGAGATCGCCGCGCGGGTCCAACAACGGCAGGCCCTGGTCATAGATGAACAGGACCGTGCCGCGGCGGCGAGCTCTGTCCCACTCGAAGAATTCCGGTATGTCCGCAACGGTGTTCAGGAACAGCTCGGCCAGTCGGCCCTCATGGCGGACTACCTCGCGGCGGCTGATATCCGAGTCCGGCAGGAGGACTGCAACGTCCAAGTCGCTGGTCTCAGTGGCGCGCCCCTGGGCAGCCGATCCCCCCAGCACGGCCCCCAGGGCATCTGGGAAACGGGTCGTCACCAACCGCAGAGCCTGAGCAGTCAGAGTTCCTTGATCATCCATGGGCGTTCATCGTGCCATCTGCGAGAAACGCATGCCAGGGGCCGAGCCGAACGCTCCCCTGTCGTTCAGATCCCCAGCGAACCTCGATCGAGTGAAGTGCAGAGAAGGAGCCTGCTCTGCAACGCCTTGGTGATCTTCGAGGACACCGGGGAGCTGCTGCCCGACGGCCAGATCATCGCCCCGCACCGGCCCCTCGCCACGGTCTGACGGCTGCCTGATCCGCCCGACCCGGCGCCGAACTCCGGCGGCCGGGTCGGGCGGTGACTGAGAGCCGGACAGCCCGGACGCCCGGCCCCACGCCGGTGCACGCGATACGAGGAGAGCCCATGGCACAGCAGCCGCAGACGCAGCCCGTCGTACGACCGAAGACCCGCTACATCAAGGGGGACCTGGTCCTCTTCCGAGACGTCGAACGGTTCTGGCTCGGTCTGCCCGGCCACACGTTGGTCGGCCAGGTGGAGCGGTCCTGGACCCACGCCGACACCCACAAGGTCTTCTACGACCTGACGGAGCTGAGCGGCGACCGGGCCCGCGCCGGGATCGACCCCGACTACATGCGGCCGCTTCCGCCGGCCGACGCGATGCACGACATCGACACCGCGCCGCTGAGCGAGCCGGACACCGGGGCGATGACCCCGGCCGCCGTCGCCTGGCTGCGCCAGCACCTCGGGAAGGACAGCAGCGCGCTGCCCGCCCGCCCCTGACCACCTGCCCCATGCAGACGGCCCTCCGAGTCCCCGGCATTGAAGCTGCCGGGGCCCCGGAGGGCCTGGTCACGACCCTACCGACCGACGCCGATCCGCGGTGCCCTCTTGCACGAGGCGCCGGTACGTAAGAGAGGACATTCCCCCGTGGCCAACACCACCGCACGGCGCAGGCGGAAGCCCGCCCCGGCCGCCAAGCCCCGCAGCGGCGGCCGCGCCAAGGCGCCCGCCGCGACGGCCTCGATCCCCGCCCAGGCCGACGCCCCCCAGGAGACGGTGCCGCTGGTCTTCCCGGAGGCCGACCCGGTACTGGCCGACGCCGCCGACCGTGCCGCCGACCTCCGGGACCAGGCCGCTGCCGATGTCGTCCGCATCCTCACCGACGGCGAGGCCCGCGCCGCCGAGCTGCTGGACGGCGCCCGCTCGGAGGCGGCCTCGATCACCGAGACCGCCGCGAGCGAGCAGTCCCGCCTCCTGGCCGCCGCCCAGGCCGACGCCGACCGGGTCCGCACGGAGGCCGCGAGCACCGCGGCCGCCGACGCCGACCAGGTCCGTACCGACGCCGAAGCGACGGCCGAGCAGCTGCTTGCCGACGCCCGCGCGGAGGCCGACACCGTCGTGGTGAAGGCGACCGGCGAGGCCGACCAGGTCCTCGCCGACGCCCGCGTGGCTGTCGAGCAGCTGCTCGTCGACGCGCGCCGCCAGGCCGAAGAGGTCGCGGTCACGGCGGCCGCGCAGGCGCAGCAGCTGCGGACCGAGGCCGCGCAGGCCGCGGCGAAGGCCCTCGCCGACGCGGAGACCGCGCGGGCCGAGCTGCTCGCGGCGGCGGAGCGCACCGCGTCGGAGACCCGCACCCGTGCCGTCACCGACGCCGAGCAGCTCCTTCAGCGGGCGCGGGGCGAGGCCGACCTGCTGCGCGAGAGCGCGGGCGTCCAGGCCGCGCAGGTGAAGGCCGGGGCGGAGAAGGCGGCTGCCGAGCTGCGTGAGGACGCGACCCGTGAGCGGGAGGCGTCCCGTGCGGATGCGGCGCGTACGCGGACGCTGGCCAAGGAGGACATCGGCCGGCTGCGGGCGACGGCGGCCGAGGACGCCGAGCGTCTGACCCGTACCGCCCGCGAGGAGGCCGACCGCATCCTGGCCGCCGCCCGCACCAAGCGGGACGCGCAGCTCGAGGAAGCTGAGCAGGCGCTGGCGCAGGCCCGGCTGCGGGAAGCGGACGCGGAGGTCACGCTGAAGGCCGCCGACGACTTGGTCGCGGAGGCCGGGGCGCGGATGGCGCGTGCCATGGACCGTACCGAGCGGGCGCTGGAGCGTAAGCGCCTCAAGCTCCAGGCGAAAGGGGAGCGGCGGGACGCGAAGGATGCCCGGAGGGCCAAGTCCCGGGAGCTGCGGGCCGCGGCCCGCAGTGGGAAGCCGGCGGTGGCCGACCGAGTGAAGGAGTTCGTGAAGGTCAACGCGGAGCGGCTGATGGTGGTCGGTCCGATCACCGCGCCGATGGCCGTGGCGTGGACGGGCCAGGCCGGCTTTGCCGAGGACATCCTCGGCTGGGTCGTCCCCTTCACGGTCCTGTTCGCGGCCGCCTGGGAACTCAGCACTGCGTTTGTGGGCTGGATGTACCACCAGGCCCGCCAGGGCGGCGACGCTGGAACCCTCTACCGCGTCAGCACATGGATCTTCGCCCTCGGGGCGGCGGCCATGAACTTCTGGCACGCCTCCGGGCAGCCGGTGCCCGGCAGCCGGGTCTGGGACGCGAAGAAGGAGATCTGGACGGAGCAGATCACCTACTGGCACTTCACCCCGAAGGCGGTGGCGTTCGCCGCCATGAGCATCGTGGGGATGGTGCTGTGGGAGTTGTACGCCTCGCTGATCCACCGCCGCAAGCTCCGTGAGGACGGCAAGGTCGCCAAGGCTCGCCCCTCCATCGGGGCGGTCCGCTGGATGCGCTACCCGGTCCATTCCTTCACCGCCTGGTCGCTGGCGATCACCGACCCGCGCCTGACCACGCTGGACCGGGCCTGGACCGCAGCGGGCGCGGAGCTTGCGGACCGCAAGGCGGTCCGGACCGGTCTGGCCCTGCACCGGGTCGTCGTCCCCCGCCTCGCGGCCGACGACCACGGACCGGCAGCCATCCCGACCGTGCTCACCCTGACCCGCGCGGACCGGTCCGGACCGCTGGACAGCCTGGTTCCGGTCCGCCCGGTCCAGCACGGCGGGTATCCGGTCCGGTCCGGTCCGGGCGACCGGAACGCGGCCCACGGTCCGGTCCGGACCGCCGGGGCCACGGACCGGACCGGCGGACCGGCGCTGGCCCTGGAGGCCGGTCCGGCCGGACCGCAGAGTGCTGACCTGCGGACCGGGCCCGGTCCGGACCGTGGGTCCCGGATCGTGCCCGCCGCCCAGGGCCCGGCGGCCAGTAGGGGGGTGACGGTCCGGACCGACGACGTCGCCCCTGGACCGCAGGAGCCGGACCGCACCGGACCGGCCGACCGGGAAGCCCCGGAAGGCGCCTGCGGTCTGGACCGTGACGGGGATGGCGGTCCGGACCTCACGGTCATCAGGCTCACGGACCTGGAGCGGACCGCGCTGGACCGGCTCCGGACCGCGAAGGAGCCGCTGAACCGGGCCAACATCGCCAAGGCGGTCCGGACCGAGGGCGGCTCCATCGCCACGGACCGCGCCGGGCAGATCGCCGTCGCCCTCAAGCAGCACACGGTCCGCTGACCGGACCGCCCGCACAACGCCCTGCCGCTCATAGTCGTCCCCGGTCCGCGCTCGCCCACCGAGCGCGGACCGGGGCCGGCAGGCCGCTCGCCCGCACCGCGCCCCGAGCGCGGACACAGCGGGCCAGGCACAACCGAGCACCACCCACCCCCCGCGCCAGACCGCATCCGTTTCCCTGCACCGAGCTCGGGCCGCCCCGAGCAGTTGGAGATCCGCGACGCGGTTCCGGCGCACGAAGGCCCCCTGCTGGAGCGTGATCAGCGGGGGGCCTCGCCTTGTCTGCTCACGCAAGGAAGGAGTACAGCATGGCACCCACGACGACCGGGCCCGACCCGAAGTCCGGGCGCTTCCCCCGTACGACGACCCCGCTGGCGCCCGCGCTGGCACCCCCCGCGGTGATCCCGCCGGCCCTGGAGACCTGGGCGCCCGACCCCCCGACCTGGGGCCAGCGACTGATCCCCAAGGGAGTCCGGTCCGCGATGGCTGACCTGGGGCTCTGGCAGGAGCCGCGCCCCTTGAAGCCCTCGTTCCACCTGGTCCAGGTGATCGAAGTCCTCACCCGCTACGGATGGTGCCAGTCCTTCGATTTCTCCCCCACCGGACGTATGTGCATCAGGGGTGCCCAGACCTTTCTGGAATCCACCGGGCACGTCACCACGATCGACCGGGGAAAGGCCGTGAATTACCTCCAGGCCCAGTTGGCCCGCCAGGGCGTGAACATGCGCTTCTGGGAATGGAACGACCTTTCCCACAACACCTTCCGGGGTGTGGAGGCCACCATCTCGGCGGCCTCTGACATGGCGCGTAAGAACGGAGATTGAAATGACACCGGACGAAGAGAGGGCATTCGAAGGAATTCAAGCCGGAATGGAGGCCGGAATGACCTTTGGAAACGGCACTCCGGACGCTTCCCCGTACGCCGATGAAGGGCCGTACGGTGCCCTGGTTGTGCACAAGAAGGCCGGTCTGACCCGCCGGGGAAAGGTCGCCATCGCGGTGGCCGGAGTGGCGGTCATCGGCGGCGGAACCATCTGATTCCAGGTCCATTCGGCGGCCGTCGCGAAGGACGAGAAGGAGGCCGCCGCCCTCCAGATCCAGATGAAGAAGCTGGAGCTGGAGGAAATGAAGATCCGGAACGAACAGGCGAGCAGCGACAAGAAGGCCGCGACCGCCTCCGCCGAGAAGATCCAGGCGGCCGTCGACAAGTGCGTGAAGGACTCCCTCGGCCAGATCGACAAGGGGTACGGATCGCCCCCCAGGAGCGCCGTCGTGGCGGACTGCAAGCAGCAGTACGAGACGACCGACACGTCCGGCATGCAGGCCGCGGGCAGCGCCCAGGCCGCCGGTAACACGGGGGACGGAGGGATCAACTCCCCCGCCCTGCTGGGTCTCGTCGCTGGCGGCGCCCTGGCCATCGCGGTGTTCGCGCGCAAGGGCAAGAAGGCCGACGCATAGTCACGCAAAGTAGTCGAAGTGGTTACTCCTTACCTACTCCCGATCGCCTGAACAGCGAAAAGACGCCCCTGGGGTCGCCCTGGGCGCCTTTCGGTTCGGGAAGCAAGTAAGGAGTAACCACTCTAAGTAATGATTGAGGGAGCGCATGAGGCATGACAGGACCGGCCGGAGCAACGCGCACGGCGTGGTCTACGTGGTCGGATCTGCGGCCGACCGACGGGTAAAGATCGGCTCTGCGGGCAACGCGCGCCACCGCCTGGTGGAGCTGCAGACGGGCAACCCGAACCCCCTCCAGATCCTGGCGACCATCGAGGGCGGGCGCCTCCTGGAGGGACTGATCCACGAGCACCTGAAGCGATTTCGAGGGATCGGGGAGTGGTTCGACTTCGGGGAGGCGAACCCCATCCATATGGTCACCGACGCGGTTAAGGCCCTCCGGGACGGCGGGCTATTCCCTTCCCCGGAAGGGCTGGAAGAACTTCGGGAAAGTCAGAAGCGATCCCCGTCAAAACCCACGGTTAAGGAGAAGATCCTGGCCGCTCTGGAGGCCAGCGACGCCCCGATGACGGTGAATGAGGTGGCCACGGAAACAGGCGTTTCCGCGCCCCATCTGGCCGTGAAGCTGTCCGAGCTCAAGAGCGCAGGGTTAGTCAGCAATTCGAAGCGGCAGTGGTCGCTGGTGGTACACGACAAGGGGGAGTAAGAGATGTCGACCGATACGGCGCCCCCGGTCCCCGCGGGCCCTCCCGAGCCGCCCACTGCGCCAGCCGCCAGCACCGCGCTGGCACCCGCAGCAGGCACCGGCATCATGGCCGCTCTGATGGCTGCGGTGGAGCCCGCCCGACCGGTCACCGCGACCGGCGCCGGGGCCAGGCCGGACGGTGACGACCCGGCCGCGAAGGCGCACTCCGACGGAGTGGTGGACCGCTCCTCCCCTGGCGTCACCAGCGAGTCGTTCAAGGCCCCCGAGGACCTGACCGGGGCCGGATCCGACGCCGCCGGTGCCCGGCACAAGGAAGGTGTGTTCAAAACGCTGATCCGGGCGGGCGCGACCCGCTGGGCGAAGGGCGGCGGGACAGCGAACAAGCGGCTGGATCTGGAGAAAGCCAGGGCCAGCGCGCACCAGGTGAAAGAGACCCGGACCACCACGGTCATGAAGTCGCCTGGACTTCCCACCCGAAACAGCTCCGGAGGGGCCGGTGGAGGGGGCCGCAATTCCACCGGGAGCGGCTCCACAGGTACCGGACGTGGCGGAAGCGGCGGCGCCACCGGAGGCGGCGGGAGCGGTGCTAGCGGAAACGGTGGCAGCGGTTCGCCTAAGGACACCAGCCCCAAGGGTGCGAAGGATTCAGGGGGTAAGGGGAAGGACGGCTCCTCTGGAAACGCGGGAGCTGACGGAAAAGCTGGCAAGGACGGAAAGGCCGGAGCCTCCGGAAGTGGCGGCGGATCGACGTCGGGCGGCTCGTCCGGTGGCTCGTCCGGCGGTAATTCCGGCAGCTCGAAGGACACGGCCGACAAGGGCAAGGGCGCGAAGGTCGATCTGAAGAAGGGCGGCGGCAGCGGCCAGGGCTCGGGCGGCTCCTCCGGGAGCAGCGGCGGCTCCGGCAAGAACGGCGGCTCCGGGAGCAGCGGCGGATCTGGCGCGCGTGGTTCCTCCGGGAGCGGCGGCGGCTCCGGTTCGAGCGGCGGCTCCGGCAAGAACGGCGCTGCCGGCCACAGCCCGAAGGGGACCGACAACCGGAACCCGCTCCAGCGTTCGCGGGAGGTCGGTCACGGCGACGGCTCCGCGGTCCGCAACGCGGTCGACCACGTGAAGGCGTACGCGAAGGGCGCGAAGGACGGCTACCAGGACAAGAAGGAGGAGAACGGCAAGGAGCACGCCCGGCTGGACAAGGCACACGCTGACCACAAGGCGCAGCGGCAGGACCCGAAGAAGGACGACCCGAAGCAGGGCAACCCGAAGGGGACGACGGTCACCGGGCCCAGCGGCCAGACGCTCGTCATCGCCCCGCCGGATGAAGGAGACGACGGAGTGAGCACGGACGTGAAGCCCCTCCTGGTCAAGGAGATCGACGCGAACACGCTGACCCTGGGCACGGACGGTGCCCGTGGGTCGATCAGCCGCAAGGAGCTGCGGAACTTCAAGCAGTACGAGAGGAAGTTGGAGGCCAAGGAGGACCACCTGATCAAGGTGGCCGATGCCTGCAAGGCTCTCCAGGCTGCCGCGGAGGACGAGGCGAAGGACTGCCAGGACCTGGCCGAGCAGGCGAAGGCCGTCGCGGGCGGGGAGAAGCTGGCCGCGAAGCTGACGAAGCTGGCCGACGCGGCGAAGGCCCAGGCGGCGGAGGCCGCCGAACTCCACAAGCGCGCGAAGCGGGCGGCGGAGATGTGCAAGGTCGTCCTGACCAACATCGGGACCCGCTACGCGCCGCTGTACAAGGCCGTGGTGGACAGCGACGAGACGAAACCGGCCGAGCTCCGGTTCTACAGCGACAAGGGCTCCTACGCGCCCGCCGCGTAGACCCGGACGGGAGATCCGATCATGGCGGAGCTGACGTACAAGGCCCTCCTGCGAAAGACCGAGGCGAAGGAGAAGTCCCTGGCCCGCAACGCGGAGGGCGTGAAGAAGGCCGCGGCCACCATCCAGCACCTGGCCCAGGACACGGCCTCCGACGCGGACGCGCTGGGGGCCAAGAGCGTGGACCGCGACTCGCTGGCGGAGTGCCAGGACCTGGTGAACGCCATCCGCGGAGTGTCGGAGGGCGCGATGGCCTACGCGGCGAAGACGGCCGACACCGCGAAGGCCGCGAAGGCGGCCGCCGACCAGGCCCGCACCACCCACGCGGGATTCCAAGAACATTTCGACCGCTCCGACGTGACGGACCTGGACAAGGTGTCGCGCGACTGGTTCGAGCAGGAGTAACAGCACCCAGCATCATCCGGCACCACCCACCACCGGCGCGGCCGGCCCCGGGGATTGCACCCCGCGGGCCGGCCGCGCCTGTTGCTGACCGATCCAGGATCCAGACAGGAGTCGTCCCCGATGTCCACCATCACCAAGACCGTGCCGAAGGCGGAGCCGGCCGAGCGGGCCGCCGCCGCGCTCCAGATCGCCCTCCCCGTCGGGGTGGGCATCCTGGCCCCCTACCTGGATGCGAACGCGGCGGCCTACGTGGGGGCCGGCTTCCTGGCCGGGGCGACGTTCGCCGGCGCCAATTACATGAACCGGCTGGGCCGCTGGGCCGACCACCTGCCCGGCATCGACATCGCGCGGGCGCACCGCGACACCATGGGGATCTCCGCGATCACCACCGGTATGGGTCTGGCTGTGGGCCAGCTGGGCGGAGTCGCGACGTCGGATGCGCTGATGGCGGGCTTCTTGGAGCCGACCACGCTGCCCGGGATCCTGTCGCTGGGCTGGTGGGCGGCGGTCGGCTTCACCGGCTGGCGCCTGCGCAGGATCTTCGGACGGCAGAGGATCACGGTCGAGCAGACCCCGGCGCAGGCCGGCCCGGGCAACGCGGGCGACCCTGCGCCGGTGTCCCTGGCGGACAAGATGATTGCGGCGTGGGGCCGGGTGATCAGCGACCCGAAGGCGGGACGCCACCGCAACCAGGTCCTCTCCGACGTCACGATCTACGCGGACCGCTGGCAGGGACGGATCACCGCCGCCCTGGGCGACTCCGTGAACGTCTCCAAGGAGTCCGTGAGCAGCCTCTTCGGCCGCTCTGTAGATCACATCGACCTCAAGTACGGCGCCCACTCCGGGGAAGCGTTCATCACCGTCTGGTACACCCAGCGGCCGGAGCTGGATCCCTCCACGCTCCAGGGCGCGTGGAAGCGGGTGCGGGCGCGGGTGCTGCCGAAGACCCACCTGGAGGAGGTCGGCATGGACGAGAACACCGGCGGCCAGGTGGCGCGGGTCGTGGCCGACGACGACCTGGACGCGCTCCCCCGTGTCGTCAACGTCGCGGAGCTGGCTGGGGCGCTGCGCCGTTCCATCGATCTGGTCTCCTACGAGCCGGGACGGCGTGACCCCAGGCGCGCGATCATCCGCGTGATGGACCACAACCCGCTGGAGGCCGGCCACGCATTCCAGGGCCTGAACTCCCTGAAGGCGACACCGGGCGGCTGGGTCAACATGGGGAAGATCGTCTCCGGCTTCCCCGCGAGGATCCAGGTCTTCGACCCGAAGCTGGGCGCGCTCCACATCGTCGTCGCAGGGACCACCGGCTCGGGCAAGGGTGGCGGCCTCCAGCTCATCGGCCTGGCCTACCACGCCAACGGCATGGCCCAGCTGTACGCCGACCCGAAGGGCGCGTCCAACCCCGCGATCCCGAAGATGGCCGCCTACTCCGGCCTGACCCGGTACGGCGCACTGGGAGCCATGCGCCTGTCCTGGTGGGTCATGCAACACCGGATCGAGGAGTCCGCGCGGCTTGAGCTGAAGAACTTCGAGCCCTCCACGCTCCGGCCGTACTGCGCCACCATCCTGGACGAGGCCGCGCAGATGCTGGGACCGGGAGTGCAGAACCGCAAGGAGTGCGTGAAGATCGTCAAGGACGGCGCCTCCCTGGGCCGCAACCTGGGGATGCCCTGGGTCTTGGCGAACCAGACCGTGAACCTGGACCAGATCGGCGGGGAACAGGCCATCCGCGCCAACCTCCTGGCCGGCGGGACGTGGGTGATCCTGCGCACCGACTCCGACCAGGTCAACCTGGGCGACCTCCCCGACGGCTTTCAGGGCCTGGACCCCTCCCTGATCCCCGCCGTGTGGGTGGAAGACGACGACGCGCTGGTGTACGACCCCACGGTCGAGGACAACGACCCTCGCCGCACCTTCGGCCTGGGCTACATCGCGGCTCCGGGCGGGCGTGCCGGCATGATGCGCTTCGACACCCTCGAAGACGCCACCCCGCACATCCGGCCCGACGAGATCGCGGCGCCCCTTGACGTTCCGTGGTGGGGCGACGAGGCCGAGATGGAGGAGCGCGCCAGGACCCCCATCCCCGGCTTCGAGGAGAAGGGCGAAGGCGACGAGGAAGGCGTGGAAACCGGGGAGGCGGGCACCAGCTTCCCCGGCGTCGACCTCCCCAAGACTCGGGAGCTCACGTCCGAGGAGAAGGTCCTGGCCGCCCTCCGCGACGAGTCCGACCCCATGTACGTCGACATGCTCGACGAGGGCGACGACATCGACCCCGACGACATCGACTACGTGGAGCGGGGCCAGCTCCAGGCCGCCTGCGGGGTCGTGGAGTCGACCTTCGCGAACGTCCTGAACAAACTGGAGAAGAAAGGCGAGATCCACCGGATCAAGGAAGGCAAGGCATCCAAGGTGGCCCTGGGCCCTCGGCCGGAGAGCACTGGCGGCCAGACCGCCTGACCGAACGGCGCGCTCCCCACCATGGGCCACTACTTGGTGGGTCACCGTCAGAGCCACCCTCTCCTCGGTGGCGCGGCCGCCCGCCTGCTCACTGTCGCCTCCGCCGGGCTCGCCAGGGCGGGGCCGCCGGCTTGGCCGCGCACCGCCGCACCGTCCACGACCTCCACACCAAGGCGTCCGCGCTCCTGACCGTCCTCAGCCTCCCCCTCGCCGTCCTGATCGCCCTCGTCCCCGGCCACGACCTCCCGGGTGCCGCCACCGTCGCCGCCGGCATCGGCGCGGCCGCCTTGGCCGCCGCGATGCTCCTGGTCCTGCTGATCGTCCGCCCCCGCCTCGGCGGCGACGTCAGCGGCTCCTACCTCCACTGGGCGACCTGCACGCCCGAGCAGGCCGCCGCCGACATCGCGTCCGACCGCAGTGCCGAGCGGATCGTGATCCTCTCCCGCATCGCCGCCCGCAAGTTCCGCGCGCTCCGGCTCGCCATCGACATCACCGCCGGTGCCGTCGCCCTGCTGGTCCTCGCCGGGATCATCACCCTCGCTGTCTGACCGACCGAAGGAGAACCGCATGCTCGCCGAAATGATCCGCCAGGCGCTCTCCCGCCTGACCACCCCGATGAAGACCGCGACGTTCAAGTGCCGCAAGTGCGGGCTCTCGATGAAGATCACCGACTACCCCGACCGTATCGGACCCATCCTCGACGTCGCCCTCGCGCACGCCTGCAAGCCCAAGCCCAAGACGCTCTGACTCCCGGGGCGGGCGGCACCACCGGCTACCAACCAAGCGCCGCCCGCCCCGGGCCAGCCCAACCCGCTCTCAACCGGAGCAGGGGGCAGTTACATCGTCCCTCAACCGTCACGGAGCTGATCACCATGACCCCCACCAGACCCGACACCCCCGAGGCCACTGCCGCCAAGGCCCGCCTCGACAAGGCCGCCGAGGCCCGGGACCAGGCCATCGAGACCGCCCGGCGCGCCTACTGGGCCGCGGTCAAGGCCGAGATCGAGGCGAAGAACCTCACCCAGGGCGCGACCGCGGAGCACCTCGACTTCTCCCGCGAGCACGTCCGCCAGCAGCTCAAGCGCTACACCGACACCGCCGGCCAGTAGGCCGGCGCCATAGGTCCCAGGGGCGGCCGCAGCATCGGCCAAGAGGTACGGCCGCCCCCGGGGCTCCCCGTCCAGAGCAGAACCGAGGAGAACACTCATGATGAACCACCGCGCCGCCACCTTCGCCGCCGCCTACGCGTTACTGCGCGCCGCCGCGGATCACGCGGACCACTGGGGCCAGTCCGATTTCGACTCCCAGGCCAAGGGCGCCACCGACGCCGACCCGGTGACGTACAGGCACGAGGACGGCACGGTCACCACCGTCGGAACCGACGACGGCCGCCGCGCCTGCCTCCACCACGTCATCCAGTACACCGCCACCCAGGGCCTGGTCCTCGTCGCCGGCACCCGCGTCCTCGGCATCCGCCTGCACCCGGCCGCCCTGGCCGCCGCCCTCGCGGTCTCGGGAGCAACCCACTTCGCCGCCGACCGCAGGGTGCCCCAGGGCCTCCTCCAGCGGCTCGCCGAGGCCACCGGCAAGAAGAACTTCTTCAACCTCGCCGACTTCGGCATGAACGGCCGGTACTGCCTCGACCAGAGCTGGCACCACTCCTGGGAGACGCTGGCCGCGCTGCTCGCCACCGTGAAGGCGTCCCACCGGTGAGCGCCGACATCGTGACGGCCGTCGCCGCCATCCGTCTCGGCCTGCACGCGCTGCGCGAGAACGCGCTCGGCGACACCGCCGACCACGAGGACCAGGCCGCCGTCCTCCAGGCCCTGTATGACGACCTCGACCGCGAGGGCAGCGTCCTCGGCATGGTCGCCGAGTTGCTCACCGACATCGGTACCAGGCTCGGCGACCAGGACGCCGAGGACGCCGCGGACAACGTCGAGACGGCCGCCGGGTACATCCAGGACTCCGCCGGCCTGCGCCTGGAGCGGGCCCGCACGGCCCTCACCGCACTGGAGGCGCCGTGAGCGTCGCCGGACACGAGGGCGGGCTGCCCGCCGCACGCGACGACTGGGTGGGTGGCCGGCGGCCACAGGGCCCGCCGGAGCCGGACGGCGGGCCCTGGCCCGGGGAGGGAAACACGATGGAGAAGCCGCGCATGACGGAGGCGGAGCGCCGGGCGATATGCCAGGAGATCACGGCGACGGTCGGGCTGGAGCCGAGGCTGAACCGGCTGCTGACGGCCGTGCATGAGGCCGGGCACGCGATCGTCGGGCACACCGTCGGCTTCAAGGTCGCGGGGGCTTCCGTCGTCAACACCGCGGTTCTCGGCCTGGAGGACGGGGACCGGGTCGACTTCGACTTCTCACCGTTCGGCGACGGCGAGATCCCCCTGTCGGACCTGCTGGCGATGCGCATGGCCGGGTTCCAGGCCACTCACATGTGGCTGCGGGGCCGTGGCGCCGCGGCAGGGGCTCCGGAGTTCCAGACCGCGTTGAACATGATGTCGAGCTCGGACATCGTCAAGTGCTACGAGCACTGCGCGCAGGTGGGCATGCCCGCGGTGAGTACGACGCGCGAGGGCCTGTACGGCGGCGCGCTGATCCTGAAGTGGCGGTGGCGGGCGGTCCTGCGCCTGGCCTACGTCCTGGCCCGTGTCGGAACCCTGGACGCGGACCAGCTGCGGCCGCACCTGGACGCCGACCTGCGAACCCACCAGGGGGCCGTCGACGCCTACCGGGCGTGGCAGAAGCGGACCTCCTCCGTGTGGATGGTCCAGGAGACCGCCGGCCATCTGGGGAAGAGGTGATCGCCGTGGCCGGAGATTCACAGTGGGGCGCCCCAGAGGCGTGGGTGCCGCGGACCTGGCGCACCTTGCTGCGCCGATTCCTGGCCGGCCTCGGCCGTACCCGGTAGTTCCTGTACCCCGAGCGCCCGACCTCGCGCGGACGGCCGCCCGGCCCGGAGGCAAGCAGGTCTCCCGTCCGGGCGTTGCCGCCTGCCTGGTCCGGCTGGCGCGCGCTCACTTCAACCGAAAGGCGAACATGTCCGAGACCGAGAACGAGCCCGTCTACACCGCCGACGTCGTCGCCCTGACTCTCAGCGGCGAGGTTCTGCTGATCGAGCGCGACCGGCCGCCCTTCGAAGCCGCCTGGGCGCTCCCGGGAGGTCGTGTGGGCGCCGGAGAAGCGCCGTTCGTGGCCGCCGCCCGCGAGCTCGCCGAGGAGACCGGTGTCCACGTGGCCGTCGGCAACCTCCACCAGATCGGCGTCTGGGACCAGGTCGGCCGCGACCCGCGCGGCACCTACGTCACCTTCGCGTACATGGTCATCGTCCCCGACGGCACGCCGGCCGCCGCCGGGGACGACGCCCGCACTGCTCGCTGGTGGCCCGCGAAGGATCTGCCGGACCTGGCGTTCGACCACGCCGACATCATTAGCGCGGCCCTGACGCCCAACTCCTGAGGCACCACCAGATGGTCGAGTTGGAGGCCGCCAGCATGGCTTCCAGCTCGTCGTACCGCAACGGACTGTTCTCCGCTTCCTGCTCTCGCACTGAGCCCAGAAATGTCTGCCAGGTGTGTCCATACGGAGGGGCAGGGAGGGCGCGCCCGGCGGGCTGGTTCAGGCGAGGAGGGTGGCGAGGGCGCCGGCCACCGCGGCGGCGAGGGTGATGACCGCGGCGAAGGCGGTGGCAGCTCGGGTGAGGGCGGTTGGGTAGGTGGCGCCGTCCATGCGCGCGAGTTTGCCTGCGCCGGTGGCGGCCAGCAGCGCGATGACGATCACGAGTGCGATGGTGAGGAGGGCGACGGCGACGGTCACGGCAGGCTCCCGGTAGATGAGATGGGGTGTCGTGGTCGAAGGTCGCGGAATCCCTGTTCGCCGGGGTTCGCCGGAGGAAGATGAACACCGGCGAACACGGCGTTGCGGGGGCGAGCAGGTGCAGTACGGACGGAACGGCAGCGGCGACAATCCGGCACTCGTCGAGCTGCGCGCGAGGCTGAGTGACGCGCTGGCGCGCAGCCGGATGGACAAGAAGGATCTTTGTGCACGGTCGGGGCTGGGTCGCACGACCGTGTGGGAGGCGTTGCAGGCGGGCGAGCCGGTGCCCTCGGCGAAGACGGTGGCGGCGCTGGCCCGCGCATTGAAGCTGCCTGTCGGGGAGTTACTGGCTTTGCTGCGTGACGCGGCCGAAGACGGGGGCGGGAAGCGGCCGACACCGGGACGACCCATCGCAGAATGCGAGCCGCACGCGCTGGAAGTCCATCCGGCCGGGCCCAGCACCCTTGTCTACGGCAACGAGGTGCGCGTGCTGCCGGGGTACGTGAAGCGCGCACACGACCTGGTACTGGCTGAAGCGGTCCAGGGCGCTGCAGCCGGCCACAGCCGCATGGTGGTTTTGGTAGGCGGTTCATCGACGGGGAAGACCCGGGCGTGCTGGGAGGCTGTGCAGCCGCTCGCGGACATGGGGTGGAGGCTGTGGCATCCCTTCGCCCCGACCCGCGCCGAGGCCGCCCTCGACGATCTACACCGCGTCGCTCCTCAGACAGTGGTGTGGCTGAACGAAGCCCAGGACTACCTCGGCGATCGAGAGGCCGGCGAACGCATTGCCGCCGCGCTCCACGACCTGCTCACCTCAGACGAGCGTGGTCCGGTGCTGGTGCTGGGCACCCTCTGGCCCGAGTACGCCGCCCAGTACGCTGCCATGCCCTCCCCAGACAGGCAGGACCCGCACAGCCGGGCGCGGGAACTCCTGTCCGGTCGCACGCTGACCGTCCCGGATGCGTTCGATGCCCAGGCTCTGACCACTGCGGCAGCCCTCGCCCGGGACGGCGATCAGCTGCTGACCGACGCCCTCACCCGCGCCGGCGCCAGCGGGCGGGTGGCCCAGGACCTGGCCGGCGCTCCCGAACTGCTCCACCGCTACGAACGGGCGACGCCCGCGGCCAGAGCCCTGCTGGAGGCGGCTATGGACGCGCGCCGCCTCGGGGTCGGCCTCCACCTGGCGCAGGCATTCCTCACCGACGCAGCCGCCGACTATCTCACCGACACCGACTACGACCAGCTCACCGAGGACTGGTCCCAACGGGCCTTCGCCGAACTTGCCGAACCGGTCCACGGCAAACAAGCCCCCCTGCGCAGCACCACCACCCGTCCCCAGCAGCGACCGCCCACACCTTCCCCACCTGCCCACACCACGCACCCGGCAACTGCGGGGCCGATGCTCCGGCTCGCCGACTACCTTGAACAACACGGCCGCACCACCCGCAGACCACTGTGTCCGCCCGATTCCTTCTGGCACGCCGCCCTCACCCGCCTCACCCGCCCCGACGACCTGAGCAACCTCACCGAGGCAGCCCACACCCGGCACCGCCTGCAGTGGGCCCACCACCTCCGACACCGCGCTGCCAACTGCGGCGACCCCGGCGCTCTGGCCCGCCTGGCCGAGATGCGGGAGGAGACTGGGGACCGGGAGGGCGCCGAGAGTTTCGCCCGGCAGGCCGCCGACCACGGCGACCCCGGTGCCCTGGCCCGCCTGGCCATGTTGCGGGAACGGGCTGGGGACGGAGAGGGCGCCCAGAGGCTCTACCGGCAGGCCGCCGATCGCGGCGACTCCTACGCTCCGGCCCAACTAGCCATGTTGCGGGAACGGGCTGGGGATGGGGAGGGCGCCGAGAGTCTCTACCGGCAGGACGCCAGCCGCGGCAGTGCCTACGCCCAGGACCGCTTGGCCGAGTTGCGGGAAAGGGCCGGGGACCGGGAGGGCGCCGAGAGTCTCTACCGGCAGGCCGCCGATCGCGGCAACCCCTACGCCCTGGCCCGCTTGGCCGAGTTGCGGCAGAGGGCCGGGGACCGGGAGGGCGCCGAGAGCTTCGCCCGGCAGGCCGCCGATCGCGGCGACTCCTACCCCTTGGTCTGCCTGGCCGAGTTGCGGCAGAGGGCCGGGGACCGGGAAGGCGCCGAGAGCCTCTACCGGCACGCCGCCGATCGCGGCGACCCCCTTGCCCTGGTCTGCCTGGCCGAGTTGCGGGAAAGGGCCGGGGACCGGGAGGGCGCCGAGAGTCTCTACCGGCAGGCCGCCGATCGCGGCGACTCCTACCCCCTGCTCTGCCTGGCCGAGATGCGGGAGGAGGTTGGGGATGGGGAGGGCGCCGAGAGTTTCGCCCGGCAGGCGTCCGACCGCGGCGACCCCGGCGCCCTGGCCCGCCTGGCCGAGATGCGGGAGGAAGCAGGTGACCACGAGGGCGCCGAGAGTCTCTACCGGCAGGCCGCCGACCGAGGCAACCCCGGCGCCCTGGCCCGCCTGGCTGAGATACAAGAAGAAGCAGGTGACCACGAGGGCGCCGAGGGCTTCGCCCTGCAAGCCTCCGACCACGGTGAATTCCGCGCCCTGGCCCGCCTGGCTTTGCGACGGGAGGTGGCTGGGGGCCGGGAGGGCGCTGAGAGCTTCTACCGGCAGGTTGCCGACCGCGGTACGAAGTACTACAACGTGCTGGGGCGGTTTCTCGCAGAGTGGTGGCCCAACGGCCTCGACCCAGACGGCACTCCCACGCCGCCATGGCAATAGCGGCGGTGCGTGGCGGGCGGTGTGCGGTTAGTCCGCCTCGACGTATGCGACCAGGATCAAGGTGCCCAAGGCGGTCGGCACGTACACGATGCGAACCCCGTCCTCGCGGTGCTCACGGATCGAGCCGTGCTTCGACGGGACGCCGATCTCGGGATTCCTGGAGATGGTCACCAGAGCGGGGTCCAGCCGGAGTCGCTCGGCCTCCGTCATCCGCTCGATCTGCTCCTGCGCCACGTCGTAGAAGACGATGCAGGCGCGCCTCGGGCCGCCGTGCCGCCCCATCAGGCGACGTGGGAGGTCGGGGCCGAGTCGTCGAGCGGGGGCTGCCCGAGGTTCTCGCGCAGGTCCTCCCACGAGATGATGCCGTCCAGGTTGACTCCCTCGCCGGCCAGGCGCTCCAGGACGTAGGCGATCCGCGGGTCGCTGTCAGCCATCTCCCGCGCGTCGGCCCGCAGGGCCTCCTGCTCGGCCGGGTCGAAGACGAGGTGCATCGCGGCCTCCAAGTCGTAGATGCTGCAACGAGGCTAGCGCAGGAGCGGTTCACCGGAACCCGGAAGGCGAAGAGGTACCCCAGCACCTGGTGCGCAGGCTCGCCCTGTGGCGCGGCGGAGACGAAAGCGGCCGGCGCCCACTTCCGCCGAGGCGGGTGGCAAGGGCGCCGGCCAACCGAAAACACACACTCCGGGAAACCCGAGAGGCGTATCTCACCTCCGAGTGTATCCGTACGCCGCGGCGTTGCGGACGCACTCCACTTGCCAACGGTGATGTAAACTAGGTAATGTTGTCTTGTTTGCGGGTGGTGGCAGCCCGCGCTCCCGAACACACCGACACCCTGGAGGCCCCGTGTCCTTCTCCCTCACCCACCCCGCCAACACCGTGACCCAGGCCGAGGACGCCGCATCAGCCTGGCCGGCCACCGCCGCGGCCGCCGATGCCGAACTCGCCCGCCTCGCCGAGCTCCTGGCCGAGGCCAGCATCACCGTCCTCCCCGCCGCGGGCGTCCTGACCGTCCCCGGCCTCGCAGCCGGCCCGGGCGACACCGTCGGCATCCGGGTGCGCACCACCAGCAACCCGCCGCACGCCCTGTACGTCATCGCCGCCGGCCACCTCACCCCGCACGCCGGCGCCGACAGCGCCTTCGCCCACCTCCACCCGCTCATCGAGGCGGCCGCCCGCCCCTGCGACGGATGCGGTGCCAAGGCCTTCAAGCCGTGCAACCCGAACTGCCTGCCCGACCCCTCGACCGACTGACACCACACCGGCGGGGCGCCTCGCGCGCCCCGCACCGTGACGAAGGAGAAGCACGTGATCCGCGCCGGACGCCTGCAGCACGTCCAGACCATGTCCGACCTGGCCGACGCCCTCGGCAAGAAGCTCACCACGATCCGCAACCAGAAGCCCTACGCCGCAGAAGGCCACCCGGCACCGATCAGCTCGCCCGACGCCCGCAACCAGCTCTGGGACGCGGAGCAGACCGCGGCCTACTACGCCGGCGAGCCAATCCCCGAGCTGCCCCAGGTCGACGACGACGAGGACCTCCTGGACCGCCACGAGGCCGCCGAACTGCTCGGCATCGCCCCCGTGACCTGGAACACCTACAAGAAGGACCCGGACCTGGCCGCCGCAGTCGTCCTCGTGCCCGCCGGCCCCAAGGGCACCGAACACTGGCCCCGCCGGGTGATCAGGGCCTACAAGGACAGCCGGCCGGGCCGCGGCGCCGGCGGCGGCCGACGCGAGGGCAGCGGCGACATGATCCCCCGCGACGAGATCCTGCCGCGGATCGCCGAGCTTCTGGACGCCGACCCCGCCGTCACCGTCGAGACCGTCTCCGACACCCTCGGCATCACCAAGTTCCCCACCGCGCAGTCCGGCCTGGCCACCTTGCGCGGCCGGCGCATCGCCGACCTCGTCCGGGAGCAGCCCGGCCTCGACCTGAAGGACGCCGCTCTCCAGCTCGGCTACCCCGCCATCACCCACCGCGCCGCCGTCGCTTTCGCCGAGCGGGAGCTCCGCGCCCGCGATGATCAGCCCTACCTGCAGCACACCGCCGACGTCCTGGCCGCGGCCGGCATCGCCCAGCAGGCCCAGGTGGAGATGCGGCAGCTCGACGGAGGCGCCGTGGCCGCCGCCGTGCTGCTCGACACCGACCAGCCGGCCGCCGCGGTGTGGGACTCCCGCTACGGATGGCGGACCTCGACCAGCCGTCGGCACCCCATCGGCAAGGACACCGGTACCCCGCCCGAGGGCGAGGGGATCCGCTACCTGGGCAGCGGGCTGCGGCCCGATCCCGAAGAGCTCCTCGCCGCCCTGCGCGACGCACGCAAGGGCACCAAGCGTCCCCACGCCGGGCACTGAACCGAGCCCCGGCCATCGAGACGGAGGCGCCGGCGCCCGTCAACCTCACCCACGAGGACAGGGCGAGGTACACCGTGAACAGCCGAGGTGACCGTCGAGTCGACAAACGCCGAGGTCGCGGCCCCTGTGCGGACCGCGGCCTCGGCGAAAGAGACGTCCCTACGGCTACCCCCAGTCGCGCAGCTCCCGCTCCAGCTCCCTGAACCGGGCGGTCCGGCGCGGAGCGTTGCTCCCATCAGGAGTGCTGCCGAGCGCGAGCACGGCATCGGTGACTTGGTAGGTCACCCGATAGGCCAGCACATCCAGAGCGGTCTCCAGCCACTCCTCCGCCCTGCGGGAGGGTGCCATCGGCCCAAGCGCCGTGGCGAACCACACCGGCAGCAGCTCGCTCCCGCTCAGAGCGTCAGACAATCGGCTGCGCAGCCGGACCCGCAGCTGGGTGTGCGCTCTCTGTCCCGCCTCGATGACTCCTGCCGCCCTCGCGCGCAGAGCGTCGTCCGCCGCCAGCTGCGCCCGGGCGCCCTGCGCAGCCCGGACGAGGTGGGCGACCCGTTGCTGGGTCTCGTGTGCCGCCGTGGCCGCTGAAGTGAACTCCTTCTCGGCCTGAGCGCGGCGCGGGTCGCCGGCCGCAGTGGAGGCCAGCACCTCAGCGGCCTGCCGAACCGTGGCCCGATGCCCGGCCAGGGCCTCACGGGCCTGCTCAAGGTGAGAGATCCTGGACTGAACGCCGGCGCGCTTATGCGGGGAGAGCAGTTCCTCCTCCGCGGCCAGGCCCTCCTCGACGGCGAGACCGAGGCCGCGGAGCTTGCCGCCGCGATCGGAGTCCAGGTCGGCGACGACAGCGCCCTCGGCCTGCCGCAGCTGCCGCTCCAGAGCAGCCACCCGCCTGGCGACCCGCTCCGTGCCCGCGTCCGCTGCGGAAATTGACTCCTCCAGCCCGTCCGAACGGGACTCGGCTTCCTCCTTCGCCTCTTGCAGATCGCCCTCAAGGACCTCGAAGCGCCGGATGGTGCTCCAGCGATGTTCCTCGACGCTCCGCTCAAGGTCGGCCAGCTTCGACTGGACGTCGGACAGGACGAAGTCGGTCTTTCGCTCGAAGTCTGCGTGGCTGCGCTTGAGCGCCTCAATACGCGGACCGTGGTCCTCGGTGAAGTAGTCGCTCATGCACTCGCCTTCTTCGCAGCCTCGCTCAGTTCCAGGGCGAACCCGAAGACCGCGATCCACCCCAGCGCGGGCAGGAGCCACAGCCAGCCAGGCAGCACGCCGAACACGAGGAGAGGAACCAACACGGTCACCACAGCCAAGATGCCGGCGCCCATCCGCAGGTCCTCGTGCTTGCCGGCCTGCGTCTTCCTCCCGGAGACCGCGAGCACCACGACCAGGACGAGCTGCAAGGCGGACAGAACAGCCCACCCCCAGCCGATCCACCCCAGCAGCGCCGCCGACCCCAGCAGCACACCCTCCGCCGCATGTGCACCCAGAGACCAGAAGAACGCCTTCGCGCTCGCCCTGCGCCGCGGCTCCTCCAGCCTGGCCGGCACCTCCGCCTCGTACTCGATCAGCTCCGACCCAGCCCTCACCAGCCGCGCGAAGGCGGCCTCGTACGCGGGATCGTCCTCCTCCAGGCCGTCCAAAACCCGCAGCGCCGCGGTGATCTCGGCCTGCCTGCCCGCGACCTCCTGGGCTATCTCCTCGTGAAGCTCGGCCACCCGTCCCCCTTCCTCGCCAGCAGCGGAAGCCTTCCCGCCCGCGACGCCCGTCAGCCGCAAACCGGACGGTATCGGCCACTTCCCGCCGCGCGTCGGAACTTCGCCCGCAGTGGCCGAATCAAGATCCTCGACGGCCAGCCATCGCCGTCACCACGCCGACCAGCGCAGTAGCCCTCGGGCCGCCTTGAACAGCTCCGCGAGAGACGGGCTCTCCGACACGGTGAACCCCCGCGCGCCCAGAAACACTGCCGCAGTGGTGACCTACAGAGCTCTCCGCGCGACCCCTGATCAGAGCAGGCCCCTACCCCCAGCCGGAGCGTCAGCCGGCCTGCCGGTAGCTGGCCGCCGGCCCCACCGTGCCGGAACCGAACCGGGCGTTGAGCAGGTCGATAGCCCTCTCCGCCCGCAGCCGCCGCTCCCGGCCCTGGTCGAAGGACAGCTGCTCGGCCACCGCAGCCGCGTCGACCAGCTGCTCACAGCGAAGCGCGATGCCGCGCACCCTCGCCCGCTGGAAGCCCAACGCCCGGTACATCTCGTACGCGGTGTCGCGGAGGTCCTCGGTGTGCGCGCTCGGGCTGCCGGGCAGCTGACGGCTGCGGTGGACCTGGGAGCGGTCGGCCAGGGTGACGGTCAACGTGATCGTCCTCGCCGCCTGCCGCCGGGTCCGCAGCCGGTCCCCGAGCTCCACCGCCAGCGACAGCAGCGCGGCATGCACGGCCTCGGGGGAGAGGGTGTCGAGGGCGAACCGCCGCTGCGCGGCCGTGCTGTGCGCAAGCTCCGTGGGCACCACCACCCGGCGGTCGATGCCGCGGGCCACCTCGCGCAGCTGCCGCCCCGCGCGCCCACCGAGGACTCGCTGCACGGTCGCCTCCGGCAGCTGCGCCAGCAGACCGATCGTGTGCACCCCGAACTGGACCAGGCGCTGCTCCTGGGCGCGCCCGATGCCGTAGAGCTCCCCGACCGGCCGGTGGTGCAGGAACGCGGCCACCTGCTCCGGCGTGGACCCGACGGCGACCAGGCCGCAGCGCTCGGCATCGCGGGAGGCCATCGCGGCCACCGACCACGTCGGCCCGACCCCGATCACCACGGGCAGCCCGTACAGGGCCATCGCCCGGGCCCTGATCATCAGCCCGAGCTCGGCCGGGTCCCGGTCGAAGAACCGGATGCTCCCCGACACGTCCGCCACCAGGACCGACGGCGGGACCGCCTGGACCACCGGGGTCACGTCCGCCACCAGGCCGAGGAGCAGCCGGTACACCACCGGGTCCACGTCCACGGGGCAGCGTAGATGCAGGATCGGGGAGCCGGCGCCCACCGGATCCCTCTGCAATTTATTCGAACAGGCACGCCGGAAAGCGGAACGAGGGATTAGAACAGAGATACGATATTGAGGTGATCTACAGACTCCTGCCTCGAACGCGCCGCCCCGGCCCCACGCCGGGCCGCCCGGTGCAGCCGGCCAGGGAGACCGTCGCTGCGGCAGACGACCGCCGGCCCCGCAGGAAGGCGTAGGCGATGGCCGCCGGACGCGATATCGACTGGCTTCTGCCGCCCGACGTCGAACGACTGCGGACGCTGGAGCGCTGGTGCCTGGTGCTGCTGGAGCTGATCCGCGGCCGCATCGCGGAGATCGAACGCGAGGACCGCGTCGCCGAAGCCGCCCGGAACGGGCCGATCGTCACCCCGCTCACCGCGTGGAAGCTGGAACACCCCATCGGCAGAGGAGGGCGCATGCTCGCCCACACCGCCGACTGTCGCCTCGCCTCA
The DNA here is from genome assembly GCF_040701585.1 of Streptomyces sp. NPDC093801. NCBI lineage: Bacteria > Bacillati > Actinomycetota > Actinomycetes > Kitasatosporales > Streptomycetaceae > Streptomyces > Streptomyces sp. NPDC093801. The sequence goes on from NZ_JBFBDP010000043.1 coordinate 38,164, forward strand.
GGCCGTACGCGGCCCACCACCCGCGAGCAGGCACTCGACGCCCTCCGCCAGCCCCAGGTCGAAACCTGCTCGATCTGCCCCGCCGGCCAAGAGCTCGGCATCACCGACCCCTGAGACCGCTGCGCGCGGCCGCCCCACCTCGGCCGAGGCCAGCCACGACCGCGGAGCCAGCTTCCCCACCGGCTCCCTGGTCCGACGACCGGCCGGGGCCCGGCCCTGATGACGGCCGGGCGTTCCCGATCGCGCCGAGCAGGCCTCCGCGCTCTGAGCCGACCGGCTTGCCCAGCTCGCCGAACCCGGCTTGCCCACCGCGCCCACAGGCTTGCCCGACTCCGTGCACCCAGGGCTTGCCCAAGAGGTGGCCAGGCTTGCCCAGGGCAGCAAAACACCAGCTCAAATCGCTTGCCCACCCCTACGCGGGGGCGGGCTGGACGGTCAGACGCTGTGCGGATCGTGCAGGATCGTCGCCCAGCCGGCCACGTCCTGCCGTACGCCGAACCCCATGTCGACGTTGTCGAGGAACCCGGTGGACACGCGCATGTCCCGCAGCGCCATCTTGTACCGGCCGGCGAGCACGTCGCCGACCCACACAGGCAATGTCCGGCGCCGCGACGCCCTCCTGGGCGGGGGCGAAGCTGCTGGCGATGCAGCCGGCCAGGGGCTCTAGGAGCAGCGCGACCTTCGCCTGGGCGTCGAAGTCGCCGACGGTACCGACCGCGCGACCCAGGTGTCGGAGACCGGAATCGCTGTGCCAATCATCTGGCCATTGGACGAAGAGCCCGAGGCTGTTGTCCACCACGTGTAGGGCGGTCGGGACCGGCAGGTTCGGGATGTCATCGGAACGGGGGCGCGGAGTACCGGAGTTGACTCTGAAACTGGGTCTGACCAGCATTTTTGCCACGAATATCCCAGTAGAATGACCAGCATCATGCAGCTCAGGTACTCCTTCCGGATGTACCCGAACGGTCCGCAGCGCTCGGCGCTGGCCAGGGCGTTTGGGTGCGCTCGGGTTGTCTTTAATGACGCGCTTCGCGTCCGCGAGACCGCCCGTGCCGCAGGGCTGCCGTTCGTCTCCTCAGCCGAGCTGGGCAAGCAGCTCACCGAGGCGAAGAAGACGCCCGAGCGGGCGTGGCTCACCGAGGTGTCCGCCGTCGTTCTCCAGCAGTCCCTTCGGGATCTGGAGACCGCATACCGGAATTTCTTCGACTCCCTCAAGGGCAAGCGCCCCCGCATGGGAGCACCCCGCCTCAAGTCCCGCAAGGACAATCGGCAGGCCGTACGGTTCACCGCGAACGCCCGCTGGAAGATCACTTCAGGCGGGGATCTGTCGTTGCCGAAGATTGGGGACGTGCGGGTGAAGTGGTCCCGGAGCCTGCCGTCGGTGCCGTCCACGGTGACCGTGGTCAAGGACGCCGCAGGCCGGTACTTCTGCTCGTTCGTGGTCGAGAGCGACCCTGACGTAGACCGAGCCCGGATGCCCGCCACGGATGCCGTGGTCGGGATTGACCTGGGCCTGTCGCACTTCGCGATCCTCTCCGACGGAACGAAGATCGACTCCCCGCGCTTTCTGCGCCGCGCTGAGAAGCGGCTCAGGAAGGCGCAGCAGAACCTCAGCCGCAAGGCGCAGGGATCGAAGAACCGAGACAAGGCCCGTGTCAAGGTCGCCCGCGCCCACGGCCGGGTGGCTGATGCACGGCGCGAGTTCCACCACCAGCTCTCCACCAAGCTGATCCGCGAAAGCCAAGCGGTCGCAGTGGAAGACCTGGCGGTCAAGGGACTCGCCCGCACGCGCCTGGCCAAGTCCGTGCACGACGCTGGATGGTCGGCGTTCGTCATGATGCTGGAGTACAAGGCCGCCCGGTACGGGCGTTCCTTCCATCGCATCGGCCGCTTCGAGCCCACCTCACAGGTGTGCTCCCAGTGCGGCGTCCAGGACGGCCCCAAGCCCCTGAACGTCCGCGCGTGGGAGTGCGGGGCGTGTGGGGCCGTCCTTGACCGGGACATCAACGCGGCGGTCAACGTCGCCAAGGCCGCTGGACTGGCGGTGTCAGCCTGTCGAGCGCGGGTAAGACGGGGATCTGTCCCCGCGCAGCGCGAAGAAGCAGGAACCCACCGAGACGGTCAGCCGACCGTGGTAGGAATCTCCGCCGTTTAGGACGGGGAGCGGAAGTCAAGACGTGATGTCCGGCGAGCCCCGGCCCGGCCGCTACGACCTTCGGTACCACCGTCCGAGGTAGGGAGGAGCCGGCCTGCCCGGTGCGCTGCCGTGGTGGTGTGACTCGCATCGATAGTTGTCACCGGTGATGCCCACCGACCAGGAACACTCTCCCGGGATCTCAGCGCTTTCTGTCACTGGATGCGCGTGGTTGTTGTCACTTCCGGGCTGTTCTCAATCGTGCTGTCACCAGCTCCGGAGAACGGCGCCCGGCCGATGCCGGGGGCGGTTTCTGGTGGCGTCACGGAGCACGTTCCCGTGTACATCCTCCGTCCGGGGCTGCGTCCCCGGACGGAGTCGCGATGGGTGTCACCCCGTTCCCGTTGGCAAGCGGGATGCCGTGACTTCAAAAGGACTGGCCCGATTGCACAACAGCGAAGGATCATCCTGTGATGCGCTACGCCCATGAGGATGCCGAACTGCTGGCCCTGGTCCGCCGATACGTCACGCCCGAGCGCCGCTATCTGAAGCTCGGCGGCAGTGTGCTGCGCATGCGCAGTCCTGAGTACGACCGATTTGTGCGAGCCCTTGGCGAAGACGCGCGACTCATCACCCCGGACGAGATCGCCACCCTTCTCGAGGGCGGGTGGCGTGAGCGGAGGACCGCCGCATGGCTTATCGCCGTAGGCCGCCGGACCGAGTTCCGTGAGCGACTCGGTGAGCTGCTGCTGGCCAGCGAGGTCTGCTGCGTGGGGTTGGCCTATTGCGTGGCCTTGGCCGGCTTTGGCACTCCCCGCGACGCCGATCTGCTAGCCGCCTATCTTGATCGCTACCTTCGGCGCCCCGACCTCGCCTACGACCAGACCGTGGTCATGGGTGCCCTCGTGTTCACCTCCCTGAACCTCGGAGGCGACCAAGCCGCTCGATTCCTTGGCCCGGACGGCATGTGGGAGCAGTGGCTCCATGACGCACCGCACATGCAACACACCGCAGACCCTGCTGCCGCCCTGAGCCTGTTCCGCCGACTCTGTGCCTTCGTCGACGAATGCGCGGAATCGGAATGACCGTAGCCTCCCCGCGATAGATCGCAGCGGTGGTTGTCACCAAATGTGCGCGGTAGTTGTCACTTCTGAACCGGTCTCAACCGTGTTGTCACCAGCTTCGGAGATCGTTGGCCGGGCGGGACGCGATGGCGGTTCGCTGGGTGGGTGAACGAGGACGCTCCTGAGTGCGTACGCCCCCGGGCTGCCGGGCTGTGGTCGCATGTCTGCGGTTGGGAGGATCTTCTCGTTCCGCTGGATGTGGCACCGGGCCGGACGACGCTGGGCACGGGGGAGGGGTGGACGCGTCGCTGGTCGGTGACGTGGCGGAACGGCAGGGGCGAGGTGTCGTGCGCGGTGCGCGATCTGGCCCAGATGCCGCTGGCGGACGGCGGCCCGACTCGCTGGTTCTCCTGGCGGCGCGGACAGCGGCACCGCCCCGGTTTGCAGTTCCTGGTGAGCACTGGCCGACACCACGGCGCCGAGAGCCTGGAGGAAGCCCGTGTGCTGCTGGCTCTGGATTTCGCCGGCGATCTGATCGACGTCCTGTCCCAGCCATTGAAGCTGCGATTCCAGACTGCCCAGAGGCATCGAGAGCACACCCCGGACTTCCTCGCCGTGACACGGTCGGGAACTTGGTTGATCGACGTCCGGCCGAGAGACTTGGTCAGGAGCGAGGACCTTGAGTCATTCGCCGCGACGGCCGAGGTCGCGCTGGTCTGCGGCTGGCGCTACATGGTCGCGGCCGAGTGGCGGACGCACGTTCTGACGGCGCTGGATGCCTTCTCCTCTCAGCGGCGCCAGCTGGGGGACCCGCTCGGGCTACGGCCGGCCTTGCTCGTTTCGGCTGGCCAGGGCCTGTCGTTCGGCGAGCTGGTGGACACGACGCCGTTTCCGCCGGTGGCCAGGGCACAGCTGCTGCATCTGCTCTGGCACCGGCACCTTGGCGCCGACCTGGGCGGTCCCTTCGGTGACGCCTCGCTCGTCGTGAGTCCCGGAGGGCCGGGGCGGTGACAGCGGCGAGGGTGCTGGACTTGTCCCCTGGCGCCGGGCTGATGCTCGACGGCACCGAGTGGACGGTGGAGCGGCGGGAGCCCGAGCTTGGCCGGGTCCAGTTGGTGGCCGTCGACGGCACCCGGCAGCGGGTGAGCTTCCGGTTCCTGGCGAATCATCCTGCCTGTCGGCCGTCCTCCCGGACGACGTCGACCGGAGCTGACCGCGGCCGACAGTCGAAGACACTACGGGATCTGGAGTCCGGCAAACGGGAGTTGGCGGCGTTCAGGCTGGCCCACCTGCTGGAGGTGGCCACCGGCTTCCGCAGTGGGGATCCGCTGAGGCCGGGGCCGGTTGAGCCCAAGCCTGAGTACGACCCGGCCACGACGACGCTGACCAGCCGCCGGCTGGCGAAGGTCGCCGAGCTGGGGGCCATGGACCGGTGTGAGGCGAAGCTCCTGGGGCTGGACCGGGTCAGCTATCGCACGCTGATCCGCTGGGACCAGAAGCGGGAGGAGCACGGACTGGTCGGATGCGCGGATGACCGCTGGTTGCGGGCGAGCGGCGGTCATCCGAGCATCACCGAGGAAGTCCGTGAAGCGATCTTCGCGGTCCGGCAGGAGACGCTGCACCGGTCGAAGGTGACCATGCGGACACGCGAGCGCATGATCCACCAGTACGTCCGTGAGACCTTCCGCGACCGGGAAGTCGATGTCCCCTGCTACAACACGCTGAGGACGGTCTGGCACGAGTGGTTCGGGCCGGGTGGCTCTCGCCAGCGTTACGTCCGGTCCGGCGAACTGCCCGAGAAGAACGGGCACGTGCTGGTGCACCGTCCGGGCCAGGTGGTGGCGTTGGACACCACGGTGCTGCCGGTGATGGTCCGGGAGAGCGTGTTCGGTGAACCGGTGAAGGTCCACCTCACACTGGCGATGGATGTCCACACGCGCTCGCTCTGCGCGTTCCGGCTCACGCTGGTGTCCGACACCTCCGTCGACGTCGCGATGCTGTTGCGGGATGTGATGCTGCCGTTGCCGATGCGGGACGACTGGGGCGAGGACCTGGAGTGGCCCTACCCGGGCTTGCCGGCGGCGGTGGTCGCCGAGTTCGCCGGCCACAAGGTCGCGGGCCTGCCTTTCTTCGCACCCGAGACAGTGACGACGGATCACGGGTCGGTCTACCGCAACCACCACCTGGTCGAGGTCGAGCGGGTGGTGGGCTGCAACATCCTCCCGGCCCGGGTCCTGCGGCCGACGGACAAGCAGACCGTCGAGCGGGCTTTCGGCTCGATCCGTTCACTGCTGTTCGAGCAGCTGCCCGGCTACACCGGTATCGACGCGGCCGACCGGGGAGCCGATCCGGAAGGTGACGCGGTGCTGACCATCGACGAGATGGAGCACCTGATCGCGACGTGGATCGTGTCGGTCTGGCAGAGGCGGCGGCTGGGGGAGTACGCACCGAGCTGGGATCCGGGCGGGGACCACAGCCCGAACACTCTGTTCGCGGCCTCCTTCGCGCAGGCCGGGTTCGCGATGGACATCCCGTCGCCGGAGCTGTTCTACGAACTGCTGCCGGCCCACTACGTCGGCATCGACGCCCGGCGAGGGGTGAAGATCCGTGACCTTTGGTATGACGGCCCGGCCCTGGCGGACTACCGCGGCCAGCGGTCCACCCGTGGTGGCCGGCACAAGGGAAAGTGGGTGATCCGCCGCGATCCCCGCGACCGTCGGCGGGTGTTCTTCCAGGACCCGCTCACCCACTGCTGGCACCCGCTGGAGTGGACCGGGCTGCCGCCGGACGGCCAGGCTCCGGCCTTCGGGGACGCACGGGTACGCGAGCTGATGGCCAAGGTCCGTGCCAGCGGGATGCAGCCGAAGTCCGACCAGGAGCTGCTGCCGGTACTACTGGAGCTGATCGGGCTGCGGGCACCGGTCAGCGGTTGGAAGAGCCTTCGGAAGACGGAGCGGACCGAGCATGCCCGCGAGATGACCCAGGCCGCTGCGGCTCAAGCTGATCGGCCGCCGCAGGAGCCCGCTGCTGACCGGACCGCGGATGTCGTGGAAGCCGGCGCGGTGGTGACGTCGTTGCGCTGGAGCCAGCGTGCCAGACAGGCCGAGCACAGCATCGACACCCAGCGTCGGCACCGGCGCGAGCAGGCCGTCCGCCGCCGTCCGACGCCGCCGCCCGCCCTGGGTGAGTCGTCGGGCAGACGGGATCTGTTCCTCCTCCCGGAGGACGACGAGGAGGAGCCGCATGACGGACCACACGCACGATGAGAGCGGCATCGTCCCCTTCCTCCGGTCCGGGCCGCCGCCGGACCGCACCACCTGGGAGGGCTGGCAGCAGTGGCAGCGTCAGCGCGGCACGTTCGTTGCGGCGCCGCGGCTGTCCTTGGAGCAGTACGCGGCGCTGAGCCCCAGGCGGAGGGCCCTGAACGATCTGCACCGCACGGCCACCCACGTCAACATGGGGCTGCTGGAGACCCCGATGAGCGCGAGGGTCACCAAGCTGATGCGGGGCCGGCTGCGGAACAACGCGCTGAACTTCGAGCCGGGCACCCGAGACGGCCTCATGATCAGCGGTGGCGGCTTCCTCGGGAAGACCGAGACGGCCTGCGCAGCCGCCGCGGCCTTCGAACAGCTCTGGCGGGACCTTCACCGGCAGCTTCTGCCCGGCCCGGTTCCCGGCACCCGCGACCTGTTACTGCCGGTCGCCTACTGCCGAACTCCGGTGCGAGCCACCCCGAAGGGGCTCTGCGGGGCCATCCTCGACTTCTTTGGCGCCCCGCACCCCAAGACGCTCAACGGCATGATCCGGCAGGTCCGCAACTCGATCCGCGACCATCACACGACCGCGCTGCTGCTGGACGACATCACCCGGTTGCGGCTCCACCGCGAGGACGACCAGGACACCCTCGACCTGGTCCGCGAACTCATGGACCTCAACGTCACGCTCGTCCTCATCGGCGTCGACATCCCAAACTCGGGGCTGATCAGAGGCGGTCACGCAGATCCCCGGACGGGACAGTGGGCGCTGGGCCCGACCAGGGCAGGAAGCAGCTTCAACCCTTCCGCAGCCACCCAGACCGAGCGTCGGTTCGACCTGGTCGACCTCGACCCGTTCGACTACGACACCACCGAGGGCATGGCTGCGTTCATCGACCACCTGGCCGGCCTCGAGGACCGGCTGCGGCTCCTGCGGACCAAGGACGGCATGCTCACCGACGGCGAGATGCCCGAATACCTCTTCCGCCGCACCCGCGGCATCGTCGGCCTGCTCAAGCGGCTGATCGAGGACGGCTGCAGGGAAGCCATCGAGTCGGGGACCGAGAATCTGACGCCGGAACTGCTGGCCACGATCCCTATCCGGCTCGGCAACGTCGCCGACCGCGACCCGAGCGCCGGCGAAATCCCCGAGATCCCGGCCGCGGAGCCGGCCAAGAGCATCGCTAAACGCCGGAGGGGTCGCAACACCGTCTTCGACGACCGGGGCGGGCGAACCGCTGATGCCTGAAGCCCTCAATGTGAGGCAACTACGTCCTATGGCACGAAGCCTCGACCCTCTGGAGGGTGAGGCCCTGTCCGGCTACATCCTTCGGCTAGCCCATCGCCTTGGCGTCGATCCCCTGAGCCTCTACGTCCGCACCGGACTCACCGGCACCCGGCCTGAAGGAACGAAGATCACTCGGGTCTCGCCAGCTCTCGGTTTCAGCCTCGACGACATCAGTTCTGACGCGTTCTCGCGCACGACACGACTGTCCCGCGAGGAGGTCACCCGGCTGCTGGTGGCCCCGTTGGGAGTCCGCTATGGACCTCTGAGCACCGAATACTCCAAGTCTCAGGCCGATGAACGGTCACGGTTCGTCTCTCCGTGGGTTCTGTCGGACGGCACCCAGTACTGCCCTGACTGCCTTGCCGGAGACAGGTCGTCACAGATCGAGCAAGCGCACGGCGGAGCATGGCAACGGCTCTGGCGCCTGTCTGCCGTCTTCGCCTGTCTTCGGCATGAGCGCTTCCTCCGGCAACGATGCCCCGACTGCGGCGAGCAGGTTCAGGGCGAGGCGAAGAACCTGATCGCCCGGCCGCGAGACGGTGATCTCCACCCCACCCAGTGCCGGTCATCCGAACTGGTCGAGACCCTCCGGGCTGCCCGGCCGGCCTGCGGAGCCGACCTGGCCAAGAGCAACCAGCTGCGAGACTTCCTGCCCACGGCGAGTCGCAGTCGCGAGGCTGTCTTCGCCACCCAGGCCAGGCTTCTGTCCTTCCTCGCATCGGACGGACCGGAGCAGGTCAGCAGTGTTGGCTGGCTCGTCCCCACGGCTCAGTACTTCACCGACCTACGGACGGTCGCCACGCTGATCCTCATGACCTGGCCTGAAGCACGACCCCATGCCGCCACCTCAACACTGGCCAAGATTCTCGATCAGGAAGCCGAGCAACGGCACCAGGCGTTCGAGAACGTGCGGGACATCCCAGGCGCCTATCGGCGAAAAGTCAGCGTCTACATCGCGCCACCCGAGAACCCCACGGCCACCGCCGGGGTCCTCGAGATGGCGGACCGCTTCCTCAGCGTTCCGGATGAGCACGAGGCAGCCCGATACCTCGAACCCCTGGCGGTCGAGGCGACCTACATTCACCGAAAGATGGGATACGCCCTTCGAACCAGACCTGGAACGTCCTTCCCACTCCAGGTCGCCCTCCTGGCCCACCGGCGCGACAAGAGCAAGGACACGACCGCCGAGGAGATCATCACCATGCGTGGCGGCTTCCGAAGAGCCACTCGGTGACAACTACCTCTGCGAAGTGCCAACTACCGCTGAGAGGCACAGGTGGGCAAGCCCATGCCGCGGTGTCTCTGCGGCAGTTGCACCGGAGGGGGGCTGGAGGGTTGCTTGCAGAGGTGCACTAGGAGTTGCACCGGAGGTGTGACCGTGAGTGGGACCCCCACTTTTTCGATCTTGAGCGTTATGCCTGGTCAGGCCCCGTGGGCAAGCCCCCTTGCCACGACGACACCTCTTTCTCCGCGATAGCCGGAGGAAGAGGCCTGATTCTTCTCGGGGCCGGGCGGGTCTCGACCACCACGGTCCAGCCCAGCCCAGCTCAGGCCAGCACGGGCCCGGCCCCCGGCTCGCTCCGCAGCCCGGTCCCACTCGCCGGCGCCCGCTCTCTGTATCCGCCGCCGCCCGCTGTCCGCCCCGGCCAGGAACGCCGCGTGCGCTCCCGCTTGAAGGCTGTGCCCGGACATGCCGAAGCGGCCCCGCCGGAAGGCGGGGCCGCTTCGTGTGGAGCTTGGTCAGTGCATGTCCCAGTCGACGCAGCGGCGCTGGGGGAGCGGCGGCTCGGCGCCGAGGCGCAGTGCCAGCCGGACCGCCGCGCGGTCCCGCTTGTGTGCCGCCTGCTGGTACCACTTCCTGCTCCCGTCCTTCAGGTGGGAGATCCACGGCCGCTCCTGGGACTGCAGGTGCGCGGGGCGGTCGTTGTAGGTACGGGCCATCTCGGGGCTCCTCGCTGTGGATTTGTTGTAGTGCGTGTTTCGCGGTCGCTGACCGGCTGCCACCGCCGATCAACTGAGACAACTATAACTATCACTCGTCACGTTGGTCAAGTGGGGGTGTCGTGGTGTCGCCGCGCGGTGCGATGCGGGCGGCCGAATGGGTGAACGTGAAATCGGGGCGAGGAAAAGGCCGTTCAGGCTTCCCGGTAGTGATGTGTATGAGTTATAGTTGTCTTGTTGGTCGGGAGTGGCACCCGGCCAACACCCCCACCGAACTCACACGCTCCAGGGAGAAACCCGTGTCGAACTCCATGAAGATCACCGCCGGTCAGACCACCACCCGCACCCTGACCGACCTGATCCGCGCCATGGACGGCGAGCGCGCCACGACCATCACCTACGTCGACAGCAAGGGCGAGGAGTCGGTGCGCACCATCGAGATCCACAACATCCTCACCACCAGCAAGGGCGCCATCATCGTCCGCGCGATGTGCCGCGCCCGGGGCGAGATGCGCACCTTCAGCCTGGAGCAGATCAAGGCGTACACCGTCCACCGCATCCGCTTCGTGCTCGCCGTCCCGGAGGAGAAGGCGGCCGAGGTGGTCCCGATGGCCCACTTCGTCTTCACCTCGGAGCAGATGATCGACATGGAGCTGGAACGCGACTACCCGGCGCCCAAGCTGAAGCTCGCCGCATAGGCGAGCGGGGCCCGCCCCTACGGGCGGGCCCACCGCCGCCGCGCCCCACCGGGGGGCCGAGCCCCGGCCCCCGGCCACCCACCCGCACGAAAGAGCCGAGGATGACCCAGCGCGACACGCAGCCCGAGACGCCCGTCTGCCCCGGATGGGGCGAGCCCTGCGGCAACGAGACTGCCGAAACCGCCGACCTCTGCCCCTACTGCCACATGGCGCGCCTGGACACGGAATCCCCCAGGATCCCCCTCTGGCCCCGGGGCTGGGGCAGGCGGAACCGCCCCGCCCGCCCCAGCCCCCGACATCGGCACCTCTCCCGCTGAGCCCCATGCCACGCCACCGGCCCACCCGCGCCCCTCCCCGGGGCGATCCACCCTCCCCGACCCTGGAGTCCCCATGCCCGCAGCCGACTCGTACGAATGGCAAACCGCACCCTGCCCCGACTGCGCGGATCCCGCTGCCCGCCTCGTGCCCGGTGACAGCGACCGCGCCGACATCCTGCTGTGCACCCGCTGCCCCGCGCACGGGCGGCTTCCGTACCGCGACCCCGCCGACATCTGCGCGCGCCTCCCGTTCGGCGTCCTGCTCGCCATGCGCGGCGGGGCGCTGCACATCGGCGTCCCCGCCGTACCGCACGGCCTCAACGCGTACACCCGCTCGGTCGTGGCGCTGGCCACAGAGCGCGGGCTCCTGCCCGTGTGGCGCCCCTCCACCCGGCGCCACCACGTGACCCTGGCTGCGCCCGGCCCCGAGGGCGGTTGGGGGTGGATGGAGGTGGGCGCCCGCTCCGGGAAGATCCTGCGCGCTACCGTCCACCCGCACGGGCGCAGTGCGCCTGGGATCCCCGCCGCCGGGCCGCGCGCCGTCCGTCAGCTGGTGGCGCGCCTCTACGTCGCGGGCGTGACGGGCGATTGCGGAGCGGTTGTTCCGGGCGCTGCGGCGGCGTCTCGCTGACATCTCCGGGCGACGTCGGCCCTCGCGACCGGCGGGGCCCGGAGGGTGGCGGCCGCCGGCCGTTCCCGACCCAGAAATCTGACGAGTAATCAGGAAAGAGGGCAGAGTTGCGCGAGTGATGAAAAGCGGGTATTGTTTTCTCGTCGGGACGGGGTCCCGAGGCGGCAGTGGCAGCCGCACACCGAAAACGCACCACCCCAAGGAGATCCTCGTGAACACCTACCGCGCCGCGTACGACGTCATCGTCACCGCTCGCGAGCTGTACCCCGAGGCCACGACCGTGGAGGTCTACAACTACGGCGTGACCATGCGCCTGGGCGTGTTCAACGCCGACACTGCCGAGGATCTGACGCTCCCCCTCCTCACCGCCCGCGCCGTCAGGATGGCCCTGGATGCCGCCGCCGAGGTGTATGCGGCCCTGGCCTTCGGACCTCCCTCCGCCTGGCCGAAGCAGTTCACCATCACCCACACCGGGGCCTTGAACGTGGCCGACGCCGACCGCGCCGCCGGGGACCACGTCTTCAACGGACGTGTCTTGACGGGTATCGGCGAGCAAGCCATCCAGGCAGCACATGACATGCTCACCTACCGCCGCGCGGTGAACCGCTCCGGGGAGCTGTGCGAGGCCATTGGGCTGCGGTACGACGCGGCGGTTGGAAGCCTGGAACTGTTCACCGGCGTCCCGAAGGGGTGCCGCCTCCTTGCTGTGGCCCGCTCCATCGTCAAGCACAACCCGGTGAACCCTCGTTCCGCCCGGATCGCGGCGGCAGCTTTCGCCCGATAGCGAGTCCCTTCCGGCCCGGGCTCCGATCCAGGGAGCCGGGCTCTCTCGGGCTGGATGCACCGGGAAGAGGCCGGTCTTCCGGCCGCTGCGCGACCTGCCCGAGCCGGCCCCGCGCAAGAGGTCGGCCGGCGGCCCGGCGCCGCTGCACCGGGCCAGGGTCATCGGGGACGTGCTCTTGATCGCGTGACTGCACCTCCTTGCGAAGTGATGAATGGCGTGTATAGTTGTCTCATGGTTCGGCGGTGGCAGCCGACCACCCGGAAACGCTCAACTCGGAGGCACTGCATGAGCACCCACACCCTCAGCACGACCCGGCTCGACGCCGTCATCGCCGAAGGGACCGACCACGGCTTCACCCGCATCCGCCTGGCCGACGGCCACGCCCTCCTCGTCAAGGTCCGGCCCGGCGGCCGCGCGGCGGACGAGGTGCTCCTCTCGCCGGGCCTCACCGCCCCGGACACCGAAGCCTGGGCCGAAGAGGACTCGTGGGAGGAGTGGCTCACCGGCGGGGACCTCGGCGCGGAGACCGGAACGTTCCTGGACGTGCCCACCGAGGCGCTGCGCGACCTGATCGCCGAGCACGGCGGCGAACACGAGGACCAGGAGGGCGAGGACGCCGCGCCGAGCGCCGGGGGCACCGCGGCCGGAGAGGCCGCCCAGGAGCTCGGGGCCGAGCTCGCCGAGCTGCACGGGGCGTTCGAGCACGGATACGGCGCCGACGACATCCGGCGCGTCTTCGGGCGCATCAACGACGAGGGCGGCCCGTACCTGGTCTGCGTGTGGGACATCGCCGACGACTACGGATTCGGCGGCAACGCCGACTTCTACGCCGAGGACGAGGAGTGCAAGCTCTTCGAACTCAAGCCGGACGTCTACCGCTGGCTCACGGGCCAGCAGGACAGCCCCGGCCCGCTGGACACCTGGGTGGGCGCGCACGTTCCCGAGCTGGTCGAGTTCGCCGCCACCGACGACCGCCACAACTACGCCCGAACCGAGCGCTGACCGTCGCTGCACGCGGCAGGGGGCGGGATCTCCGCCCCCTGCCCGCGATTGAGCAGGCTGCCGAACGCTCAGCATCGAAGGGATCTGCATGAACGAGACCCGACGCGCTGCCGGCCCGCGGCCGGAGGCCGGGTTGCTCGCGTACCCGGTCATCCGCCGCCCGCAGCGCACGCTCACCCCCGAGGAGCGGGAGATCGTACGGGGAATCTCCAACCTGAACTTCCAGGGCGCCCTGATCATGGGCATCGTGGACCCGGTCCCCAACCCCTCGCCGATGGAGGAGGCTGAGGGCGCGTGGGTGCGCGAGCAGGTGTGGCCCGCCTACCTCCAAAAGATCGAGCGCAAGTACCCCTTCGGCTTCGCCCGATGGGCCATGTGCGAACGGGGCACCTGCTGGAACTGCTGGTCCGGCCGCTGCGACCTGTGCGTCCACCGGCAGGAAGGCGGCCCCCACGTGGACGGCAACATCGACTGGGTGCGAGACACCCGGGGCAGGTGCGTCGCCCAGTTCATCGTGCGCCCCGGCGGCGAGCCGTGCGTGTGGTCGTGCCGGTGTGCGTGCCCCAAGAGCGAGCCGACCCCGGAGGGGCCTGCGGCTCCCATCGAGGACGAGGCCGTACGGGAGGAGGTCGATGAGGAGCCGGGTGAAGTCTCGCCGGGCATCCGCCGGCGCCAAGGCTCTCCGGACAACGCTGGAGCGCAGTACGCCCTGTTCTGACAGCCACCCGCGCTCCCCGCTGCCAGCGGGGCGCGGCGTATGCCCGATCGCCGGTGAGCATCTGGGCCCGCCTGCGGCGCGCCTGTGAAGGGGCACCCTTGCGGAAGTGATGAATTGTGAGTATAGTTTTCTTGTCGGTGGGGGATTCCCGCCGACATCCCACCCCCCTCTCCAAAGGAGTCAACATGACCGTCGCCACCGCCTCCGCCACCCAGACCGTTCTGGAGCCGGGCACGGTCGTGCGCACCCCCCGCTACGACGAGGGCAAGAACACCGGTGTCCGCCGGGCCATCGTCCTGGGCCTTTGGAACGAGAACGCGCCGAAGGACGGATACCGGGTGTGGTTCTACACGCTCGGCGCCCCCTCGTTCGCGCCGAGGACGCTGGGCATGGCGTTCGCCAACGAGCCCGTCGTGGTCGGCACGGTCGACGACATGTCCGAGCGCGCCCTGCTCCGGCTCTACCTCCAGCTCCGGGACTACAACCTCCGGAGCCTGGCTGGGTACGGCGCCGTCGAGCGCCGGATCCAGAAGGCGGGCCTGCGGCTCCGCACGCTCCGCCGGGGCCAATAGCCCGATGCCGGGGGCGGCGCCACCGCCCCCGGCCCCGCCCGCCGGTCGGCCGTGGCAGCCGACCGGCACCGACAACACACCCCACACGCAAGGAGCCCAGTCATGGCCCGTACCACCTTCGTCGCCTCCACCGGCTGCACCCGCACCAGCGAAACCCGCCACTACACCCACGCGGTCATCGCCGACCGCCGCGACGGCGAGGGCCGCATCGTGCACACCTGGTCCATGTCCGCGGCCAACGTCACCAGGGCCGCCCGGACCGCCGAGCGCGCGGGCTGGAAGAACATCACCGTCGAGGAAGTCAACGTCCAGGAGAAGCCGGCACGAACCCGCAAGGCCACCCCGAAGCAGGCGCCCGCCGCCCAGCCGGCCCCGGCCGCCGAGCGCGAACCGCTCGTCCTCTACGCCGTCCGCCCGGCTGCGGGCGAAGGCTTCGACGTCGTCAACACCTCGGGCCTGGTCGTCTCGGGCGACTGGCAGACCGAGGCCAGCGCCCAGGAGCGCGCCGACTACCTGAACGCCCAGGAGAACCACAAGCGCACCGAGGACGCCCTGACCGAACCGCAGCGCCGGGTGTACGCCGTGGTCAAGCGCGACGGCTCGATCGGCGCCGGATACGGCCACAACCTCACCGCCGTCCGGAGCCTGCACGCCGCAGGCCTCGTCAAGCTCACCGAGTACGGCGCGGGCTCCTGGAACGCCGTCCTCGTCCCGCCGCCCGCCGCCGACCCGGCCGAGACCGCTCCGGCGGCCGGTATGGGCGTGCTGCCCCAGGACGCCGAACACCCGGCGGCCGCCGCCGCCGTGACGGCCCTGTCCGGGCAGCCGCTCGCCGACGTCAACCGCCCCGACGACCTCGGCGAGGTGGCCGGCTACTGGGTCCGGCCGGACGGCACCAGCGGCCGCCTGGCCGTCACCTGGGTCGAGAGCGGCAGGCAGACCACCGGCGCCGACGGGCGGCCACCCCTGGCCCGGCTGAGCATCGCGAAGGAACTGTTCGAGCGTACCGAAGGCTGGCTCGTCGAGCCCGGTGAGCACTCCTCCCTGCACGTCTGGCACGTGCCGACCCTGGAGTCCGCGGCCAAGCAGGACGCCGCCGCCGACCAGGCCCAGGGTGCGATCACCGACACCTGGACCATCACCCACACCGGCCTGCCCGAAGGGCGCTGCTTCCTGAGGGTCGAGGCCCCCGACTCCGACGCGGCCTTCGCGGCCGCCCTGGCCACCCGCGCTGGCCGCCTGGTCCAGCAGGCCGGACACCGGCTCGGCGCGCGGCGCCTGAGGGAAGCGGACCTGGCCCGCATCGTCGGCGAGCGGGTCCGGCACGTGGCCACCGGCCAGACCGGCACCGTCGAAGCGGTGGACGTACGGATGACCGGCGGCCGCGCGTACCGGGACGGCGTGACCGTCGCCGTTGACGGCCGCTCCCGCAAGACCGCGCGCTCCCTGGCATGGGAACCCCTGCCCGCCGACGAGGACTAGCAGGCAGGCCGCTGACCCCTTGGCGCCCGGCCCCACCTGGGACCGGGCGCCCCTCGCCCCGCTCCGCCGCCCCGGTCGGTACCTGGAGCGTCCGGCCGCCCAGGGCCTCCGACGGACGTCCCCCGATGCGCAGGAAGGAGATGACGGATCTGAGTGCACCGGCCGAAGGCGAGTTGCTGCGCCCCGAACTGGCCGCCCGCGGCCGCCATGCTTTCCCTGGCACCGATGGCCACATGGCCTTCCTGAGCGCGGCGGCCGACCCGGGGGCCGTGGACGAGGAGAACGCCGCATACGGCGTCCCGCACGTCGTCGGCGTCGAGTTCCCCGCTGGCGTTCACTGGCGGCCGCGGTCCAACAGAAGGGTGGCCGCCGGGCGGCATGGCCGACCGAGGGCGGTGCAGCGCTCCTCAAAGTTCGGCGGAAGCCACCCGCGTCCCACGAGCCGGGGATGGGCGGGGAACGCTGTCACAGCGGCCAGGACGAACAGAAGGGACGCCCAGGGGGTGTAGAGCTGGATCGTCGTCTGCCGACCTGTGTGGACGTTGCGGAAGCTGGTCTGGAAGACCTCGGGTGCGACCAGGTCGATGGTGTCCAGCCCGCCCCAGGCGAGGTCGAGAGCGCTTGTGGGGTGCCCGAAGTAGACCTTGCGTGTGGTGATGGTGATCTCGCCGGTTCCATCAATTACCCAGCGCGGTTGTGCGTCCTGAGCCGCGGCGCGCCGGCGGGCTGAGTTGCCGAGGGCCGCGCCGGCCATGCTGCCGAGCACGAACGCCGGCCTGCCGAATGCGACCACGCTGTTATGCACGTAGCTGCCATCGCCCAATGCCCGCCACGTCACGCGCATCGCGGCACCCAGGGCGAGCGCGCGCTCGCCAGGCTCTAATCGAGCAGTCGTGACTACCAGGGGACGTTGAGCGAGCCGCCCTTCGGCCAGGTCGGCGATGATGTCGCACGAGAGCCACAGGTACTCGTCGAGCAGCGACCACCCCGGGCGGTACTCCGTGTTGGCCGCGAAAGCGTACAGGCTGCTCAAGTCTCTGCGCTCCCTCTCATGGCATCTCACTGATCGTCAGCGTTCCCGGCTCACCCTACTGGTGGCCCTCTGTTCCACTAGTAGGGAGGAGCCCCTGAACCGAAGTGATGCGTCTTTGGTATAGTTGTCTTGTTGGTCGGCGGTGGCAGTCGACCACACCGGACACACATCCTCAGACCCTTCGGAGAGGCATGATCACCAGCACGCCGATCCCCAACGCCCTGCACGCCGCCGCCCGGGCCCGCGCCATCGCCGGTATCGCCCGACAGAGGAGCGTGCTCAACCACCCGGCCGAGGAAGCGCTCACCACGGTCGCCGAACTCCTCGACGACGTCGCGCTGGCCTTCGAGACCGACCTCCCCCCGGTCCTGGACGGTGTCGTCATCACCAACACGATCCCCTTCGACGCCTCCCTGCTCCTCTCCATCGCCGAATACGTCGTCGCGCAGAGCACGGCGACCGGGCTCCCCGCCTGCCTCGGCCAGTACGTCACCAGCGCCGTGTTCGGCACCCTCGAACTGCCCCGGCCCCTGCACCCCGTCAGCATTCAGCTCGCCTCCCAGGAGACCAGCCTGCGCGGCGCCCTCCAGCTCCTCCATGAGCGCCACCTGACGGGAGCCGGTGAGCGGCCGGAGGCGGCGGCGCTCTACCTGGAAGCCGCATTCAGGCTCCACCTGAAGTGGGGGCGCCTCGCCGCCGCCGTCGCCGTGGACAACGCCCGCCCCTGCAACCGGCCGACCGTCGCTCAGTAGGACCTCGCGGGGCGTACAGCACCGCACCTCGGTGCCCGGCCGGACCTCGGGCCGGGCGCCGAGGTCCGGCTCCTGGCACGACACCGACCCGCACGGCAAGAAGCCCCCGCCTGCTCGATGCGAAGGAACGAGATGACCAACCGCAATGAACCCACCGAAGGCGACCTGCTGCGCGCCGAACTGGCAGGTCTGGGCCGCCACGCCTTCCCCGGAGAGGAGGGCGGCATGACCTTCCTGATCATGGCCGCCGACCCGGGCGCGCCGGATGACGAGGACTCCGCCTACGGCGTCTTGCACGTCCTGATGTACGCCGGCGAGCGTGCCGACCGGCCCGCGGCCGACCATCGCGAAACCTGGTCCGCGCACCTGCACGCCGCCGACGGCACCTACGTCACCACCCTCGTCGACGGTTCCCCCACGCCGCTCGACGCTGCCGCCGATGCGGCCCGGTGCGCCTGGACGTGACGTGTGGGCCGGGCGACGCAGGGGAGCCCGTCATCACAATCTCCCTGCGCGGCCCGCGCTGACTCCTGCCGCCGCCGAACCGCGCCCCGCCCCACCCGAACGAGGGGCGGGGCGCGGCGCGTTCAAGCTCCCGGCCCGCCTACTGGCGTGCGGAAATCCTCTCGGAAAGATCCACGCCCCCCGAAAGTGATCTGTGTGAGGTATAGTTGTCTCAATGGTGGCAGTCGACCAGGACCCGGAAGCAGACCGAGAGGAACCGGCATGGCAATCACGTCGCACGACCACCCCTCGTGCGAGACCGAGCGCGCCGCCGCGCTACTGATGGGCCTTTTCCGGGCGGTGGGGGATGGGTGTCACACGCTCACCCTCGTGACATCGGCCAACGGCAGTGACATCGGGATCGCCGTGCCGTTCCACATCGAGGGCGAGGAGTTCGACGCGGACCCGGAAGACGCCCTGGCCTCGCGGCGACCGTGGGCGGGAGCGCGGTAGTGCGCAGGCGCTTCGCGAACGAGACGTCCCGGGTGTGCGGATGGAAGCTCGTCGAGTTCTATGCCGTACCGCTGAGTGCGGCCGAGATCTTCAACGCCTACTGCACCGACCCGGGCACCGGCGAGCCCATCCCGCCGGAGTGGGGCGTCGACCACGTCGCGGCGCCGAACGTCTGCTCCTGATCGGAGCCCCGGGGTCACGGCGCAGGCCGGGCCCCGGGGGGCTCGGCCCTGCCCGGTCCGCTCGGCCCCTGAGCGGTCTGCGCGGCCGGCCGGACGGCTGCCTTCCCTCGCTGGCTGTTACGGCCGGCGCCCCGAGAAGGGTGGCACGGTAGACAGAGTGATGATTAGTAGTTATAGTTATCTCGTGTTCGGCGGTGGCAGTCGATCACAAACCGGATTCACATCCTCAGCCTTCAGGGAGATGCCCGCATGACCCAGTACATCGCGACCAAGCACGTGTCCGCCGAGCTCCGCCGCCGCCTGAAGGCGGAGTTTCCCGGGGCCAAGTTCTCCGTCCGAACCGGTACCGGCACCGGTTCGGCCTGGATCTCCGTCAGCTGGACCGACGGCCCGGACACCGAGGCCGTCAACCGGATCGCGGCCCCTCTCCACGGCGCCCACTGGGACGGGCAGAACGAGACCTACGTTCAGACGAACAACGAGGTCACCGTCACCGTGGACGGCGAGCAGGTCACCGGCACGCCGCTCGTGGACGGCATCAACACGCACCGCGACTTCTCGGACGACGTCCTTGCCGAGGCCAAGGCCCTCTGGTCCGCCGCCTTCAACGGCGCAGACCCCGACGCCGCCGACGGGATCCGCGACACGGCCCACGTCTGCGGGAAGTGCCTCCCCGACACCTGGGCCCCGAACCAGGTCCGCTTCATCGCACAGGAAATCGTGGCCCCCAAGCGCTGGAAGGCCGCCCAGACCGCCGCGAAGGCCTCGACCAAGACGGCCGCCACGCCCCGCCGGAAGACCTCCACCAAGGCCGACCCGGCCGCCGGAATCGAGGTCACCTACACCCCCGAGGCGGGCGTCACCGTCACCGGCACGACGTTCGGCGACGGCGCCGCCCCGGTCCTGCGCACCCACGGCTTCGACTGGAGCCGCAAGGCCGCACACTGGTACGTCAAGGGCACCCAGGGCGAGCAGTCCGGCGCCGGGCTGCTCGCCGCTCACACCGCGGTCCAGGCCCTGCGCACGGCCGGAATCACCGTCACGGCCGACCTGCCCGAACTCCCCGCCGACACCATTCTCCCCACCACCAAGGCTCCGGCCCCGGCCGAGGCCGCCGAGGATGACGACGACGTCCCCGAAGACTTCTCCGGGATCGTCCTCCGCCACACCCGCGCGGGCGGCACCCTCGCCGAAGGCACCGCCCGGGGCGACGGCTCCGCGGAGATCCTCAAGGGCCGCCGCTTCCGCTGGTCCCGCAACCTCGGCTGCTGGTACCTCCCGCACTCCCGCGACCGCGCCGCCGACCGCTTCACCCTCAACGCGCTTGCCGAGGCCCTCCGCGAGGCCGGGCACGCCGTGCACGTCACCGTTCGCGAGGACGTCGCCCGCAGCTTCGGCGAAGCCGAGGACGGCCGGGAGCAGCGCGCCGACGACCGGGCCGAGCGGTTCAGCGCTCGCGCCGACCGGGCCGCCGGCGCCTCAAAGGCCGCGCTCGCCGAGGCGCGCCGCATCGGCTCCGCCATCCCGTTCGGACAGCCGATCCTGGTCGGCCACCACTCCGAGAAGCGGCACCGCGCGGCCCTCGACCGGATCGACAGCAACATGCGCAAGGGCATCGACGAGGACAACCGCGCGGAGCACTGGGCCGGCCGCGCCGACGCCGCCGCCCACTACGAGCAGCACCGCAAGGACCCGGCCCGCACCCTGCGCCGCCTGAAGGAGCTCGAAGCCACCCTGCGCGGCCTCGAAAAGCTGCTCGCGGGAGAGTCCGCCTTCGGCTCCTGGTGGGACATCACCAAGCCGGAGAACGTCGCCGAACTCACCCGCCGCCACGCGGAGACCACCGACGAGATCACCCACTGGCGGGAGGTCATCGCCAAGGCCGAGGCCGACGGCTTCAAGCTCTGGTCCCGCGCCGACTTCACCAAAGGCGACTACGCCTGCTCGCGCGGCCAGTGGTACGAGGTTCTCCGCGTCAACGGTGCCTCCATCACCGTGCCCGGCGGCCCGGACATTCAGTCGGTGATTGACCGGAACACCCGGGCGTACTCCTGGGACGACCGCATTCCGTACGACGGCGTTACGGGGCGTATGAGCGCCGAGGAGATGGCCGCCCGCCTGGCACACAAGGATTGACCGCTCCGACGGGCGGCCGGGCCTGCCCAGGTCCGGCCGCCTGCGGGCTGAACCGAGGCGTGGGGACGGAACTAGACGTGAGTGATGAATCTGCGGTATAGTTGTCTTGTTGGTCGGGGTGGCACCGGCCAACACCGAATCTCACACTGCGACAGATGGAGCCTCGCCATGACCTTCACACCGTCCGCCCTGCTCATCACCCCCGAGGCCGAGGTCATCCCGGTCGACCTGCCCGCTGACAGCGGGGACCGCCTGACCGCCATGTACTCCCTGATGCGCTGCGACCAGGTGGACGTGGTGGCGCTGACCGACCAGCTGGACATGTGGCTGGACGACAACGGCCTCTACACCCAGCCGGTCAACCCGATCGCAACGCTGCTCGCGCGCCGCTTCGGTTGGACCTACCAGGACTACCACGGCCCGGTTCTCTTGACCGGCGGAGCCGACGAGGAGGGGGAGACCCTGCCGCTCAACCGGGACAAGGTGCTCGCCCTGCTGACGAGCCTCACGGACCTCTGACGGCGACCCTGCGGGGAGCAGCCGGAAGGCTGCTCCCCGCAGGGTCGCCGTCAGTTCCAACCCCGGAAACCGCACTTGTAGAGCTGGAGCCCCGAATGTCTGTCACGTTCTTCGCCGACATCGAGAGTGAGTCGGTGAACATGGCCAACTCCAACGCAGCCCGCGTGCTCGAAGTGCTCGGGTTCGATGAGCTGGCCGGGGATGCGGATGCGGAAGACTTCCTGGGCAGGGTGCTGGTTGCTCTCGCGCTGGCTCCTGTGGACGCCGGACGTCCGTCCACGGCCGAGGGCAACTTCATCGACTGCGGGCGTACCGCCGGCTACACCCAGAGGCGGCTGGATGAGCTCCGAGAACTGGGGCGGGCTACTTGTTGTTCTGCTTGAGTCTCTGTGCGACCAGGAGGAGCTCTTTGTATTGCCCGAGCGCGCGTCGTTGGTGGCGCGTTCTGCCGGGGGGTAGCAGGTCTGCGTAGCGCCACGCTTCGCGCCGCATTGCCCATGCTCGCGGGTAGTCGCCTTCCTTGAAGGCGATGCGAAGGCCGACCAGGGCCTCATCCAGGGCCATCAGGGCATCCGCTTCCGGCACCGGCCCCTGAGGGTGGCGCTGGGCCGGAGCCTTGGTGCGCTGATCCCATGTAGGCCCGCCTGCGGTCAACCGGGCCCTCGGGCGATTGTTAGTCACTGGCGTCTCCAGATCGAGCCGGACGGCCGGCTTGGCGGCGCGCTGAACGGTCTATCGGGTGAGTGTGGTTTGGGGTGTGGTGGTGGGGGTGTGGTTGTAGCGGGTGTAGTACTCGGTGGTGAGCAGGTGCTGACGGGTTGCTGGGGGGAGGTTGGCCAGGAGGCCGGGGACGGCGCCTCGCTCGACCTCGGTGCGGTGAGCGAGGATCGCGGCGGTCTTCTGTTCCAGCCATGGGGATACATCGAGGATGGCGGTGATGTGCTCATCCGGCACGCTGTGGATGCTTCTGCCTGGGGTGGTCACATGCATGCTCAGCTGTCGTGCGGCTGTGTGGGGGTGGGTGGCGAGGTAGAGGGCGCTGGGGGACCAAGGGGCGCCGGTGCCTGGGTAGAGGAGTTCGAGGCCGGCTGCGTGGACTGCGAGCGCGGTGATTCGGTGGGTGTGCAGGTGGTCGGGGTGGCCGGTGAGTCCTCCGTACGCGTCGTGGGTGACGACGATCTCGGGGCGGAACTCCCGCAGGTGCGCGACCAGGTCCCGGACGGTCTGGTCGAGGGGGGCGTCGCAGAGCCGCATCCGGCCGGGTGCTGATTCAGGTGCGCGCGCGTCGGCGTAGCCGAGCATCCGGGGTTGGCCGGCGCCGAGGATTTCGAGCGCGCCGGCCAGTTCCGCGGCCCGTGGGGAGTCGGCGCCCCAGGTGGTGGTGACGACAGCGGTTCTGGCTCCCGCGGCGGCGTGTTGGGCGAGTACGCCTCCCGACCACAGCGACTCGTCGTCGGGGTGGGCGTAGACCGCGAGCAGGCTCGGTAGGGGCATTGTCGGGGCACCTTCCCTCTGGGGTTCGGATCATAACCAGCCGGTTCTCCCAGCCGTGCTGCTCGCAGGCCCGCGGCCTGCTGCGCCCCGGGGAGCAGCAGGCCGATGCTTCATCGCGGCTGAGGTGAGGGGCCGGGGCACTGCGCGGTCTGGGCGCGCGGTTCCCCGCTCACTGTGTCGCAGGAGTGGGGAACCGCGCTGGGCTCCGCGTGGGAATGAGCACTGTGGCCCTGCGTACAGCGGGCGGCCGGGCCATGGCGCTCGCGGCAGTGGCCCTTCCACCTGGGGAATTCCCTGGGAAAGGCGCCCCCGCACCCACCATGAGTGATGAATGCATGGTATAGTTGTCCTGTTGGTCGGCGGTGGCAGTCGGCCAGTGAAACCGACAACACCCACTCTCAGAGGAGTTCATGATGTCCACTCAGTCGAAGCCGGGCGAGGGCGCGGGGCAGGTCTCTAGCGGTACTGCCCCCGGGTACTTCATCGACGTCGCGGGGGTTGAGGACCCGTTCGTCCGGGGCCTGCTGGCCAGCTGCGCGACCGTGTTCGAGATCAAGCCCGCGATGGCGGCTCTGCTGACCAACGGCACGCCCCTGGCCGGGGGAGGAACCATCGAGCCCGGTGCGATGGTGCGTGGTGACGTGATCGTGGGCGAGGGCGCTGTCATCGAGGCGGGCGCGATGGTTGACGGTCCCGTGTACGTCGGGCCCGGCTCGGTGATCGCCATGGGCGCTCGCGTCCGTGATCACTCGGTCATCGGGCCGAACTGCCACATTGGGTGGGGGGCGGAGATCGCCCGTTCGCTGCTGGTGTCCGATGTGCGCATGAAGCACGTTTCGTTCGTCGGGGACTCGGTGCTGGGCCGTCACGTGAACGTGGGCGCGTTCGTCTCGACCACGGCGCTGCGCGTGAACGGCGGCCGGGTCACCGAGCCCGCGACGAAGGAGATCACTGTGCTCCTCGGCGATCGGCGCATCGGCACCGGACAGACGAAGTTCGGCTCGGTCGTGGCCGACGACACCGCCATCCCGGCGGGCGCGGTCCTCCAGCCCGGGACGCTGATCGGTCCCGGCAGCATCCTCTACCCGCGCGGACAGGTGGGCGGGTTCTTCCCCGCTGGCAGCCAGGTTCGCTGACCCCCCGGGCGGAGAGGCAGCGATGCCTCTCCGCCCCCTTCAACGGAAAGGAACCATCTCGTGTCCCGTCCCACCACGTGGCTTCCCCGCCACGAGTACATCCAGCAGGCCCCCAAGGCGATCGTCTACGCCTCGGTGTTCTTCACCGACATGGAGGACCGGCCTCTGTGCCTGCGCTCTCCCCACCGGGGTGAGGTGTGGCAGATCCCCGGCGGCGTCATGGACGAAGGTGAGACGCCCTGGGAGACCGCCGCGCGCGAAGTCCGGGAAGAAACCGGCATCGTCATCGCGGGCCCCCGGCCGCTTCTCGTCACCCACTTCGCCACCATCGACGCCGCGTGGACGGTCCCTAGGATCGGGTTCATCTTCGACGGCGGCACCCTTCACGCCAACGAGCTGGACGCCATCACGTTGGACGCAGACGAGCACGATGGATGGGACGTGCGGACTCTGGCCGACTGGGAAACGGAGATGATCCCGGCGAACTACGCCCGGCTCAAGGCCGCATACGCCGCGCGCCCCCACGCGGGATACGGCTACATCGAAACTTACGACACGGCAGCAACCACTCCGAGCGGCTGACCCATGGCCCTCAGCCCGTCCTGTGAGCGGCTGAGGGCCTACGCCGGAGGGTGCGGGCGGAGACGCCGAGTCGTCCGAGCGGGACATGCACGACGTGCCCGAAGCGGGTTGGTGATGGGGTGTTTTGACGGTGTGACAGTGGTGTGGGGGAGGCCCGGAAGGGCCTCCCTTTTTCTTTTTGTGAATGGGCGGGCAGGTGGCACTGAATGCGCGTCAGCCGAGGCTGACGGGCTGTCCCTGCTTACGCCGTGCAGTAGTGGTGATCATGGCTGTCGCGGGGTGACCAAGCTGCTGCCGTGAGGCGCCAATCGGGAAGTTGGCTGGCTGCCATGGGCGTACCTGTTCAGGGTGGACCCTGCGTAGGTGTGCGGCCGTTTCAGGCGTGTCCATTGGCGGTGAGGGTGACGGTGATGGTGCCGCGGGTGTAGCCGGCCAGCAGTCGGCGGGCCAGCTCAGACAGCGAGCTGGCGGTGTGGTCCTGGCCGCGGCGCGTTTCGGCCCGGGCGACGGCGTTGTCCGCGAGGCTCACGCCCACTTTGTCGTGATCGGCTGTCTCCTCGGCGAGGGCGGGGCCGAGCGTGATGTGACCCGATCCGTAGCTCAGGAGGAGGACCTCCAGGACGCGCGCGCCGGTGAGGTGCTCGCCCTTGGCCGAGGCGCTCGCGCTCTTCCATACAGGAATGTCCAGGGTGAGCGTCCGGCGCCTGCGGGCCGGGGGCTGGTGCGCGGCGGCGGCGGGAAGCGGTTCCAGGCGTTGGCGTCCGGTCATGAGTGACTCCATTCGGGATGGGGGATCAGGTTAGGGTGAAGTCGGTACCGGGTGTTGTGGCAGGTGACCGCCCCAGTGGGCCCGGTACCGAGCGGGAGCCGGGGGAGGACTGCTAGCCCTTCCGCCGCACTGACATCGCCAGTGCGGGCCGGCTCCCCTCCTACGCCGCAGGCGCCGGGATCTTCTTCGCACCTTGCTGCAGTTTGCAGATCGGCGAACAGACCTCCTGGCTCGACCCCTGGCGGCGACGCCAACCAATGGCCAGCCGACTTCTGCGGAGCATCGGTCCTGCCGCTCCCAACTCTCGTTAGCCTCCTGACCTGCGTAAATTGCTGAGATCGCTGGGTTTCGTGAACGTACGCAAGGGCACCTGTGGTCCATTGTTCATCCGGTCGATTTTTTGAGTCACGTGCGGAGGAGCTCATCCTTGCAGATGATGATGAAAGTCCCGTATCTTTTCTGGCAGCGGTGCTGTCTGCTCAGCGGGCGGACGGTTTGACGGACAGGAGCGGTGATGATTCGCGACGGCCGGGAGCACCTGGTACGCACTCGGGAGCAGCTCGCCCAGGACATGGGCATGCCGATGGGCACCTTCAGGAACAAACGGCCGTACGCGGCTGAAGGCTTCCCCGCGCCGATCAGCTCTGAAGGGGCCCGGGTCCTGCTGTGGGACGGGGAGCAGACGGCGGCCTACTTCGCCGGCTCTCCGGTGCCGGACCTGCCGGCCGCGGGCGCCGGAGGCGACCTGCTCGACCGCCAGGAGGCCGCGGCCGTGCTGAACGTCGCCCCCAGGAGCTGGGACAGCTACAAGTCGGACCCGCGCCTGGAACCCCATGTGCGGCTCGTCTGCGGGGTCGAGCACTGGCCGCGCAGCGTGGTGCAGGCCTTCCGGGACCAGCGGCCCGGCAAGCAGGCCGCGACGGGCCGGCCGAAGGGAAGGCCGGACGCCGTGCCGCGCGCCGAGCTGCACGCCCGGGTGGGCGCGCTCCTCGACGCGGACCCGGCCGTGACGATTGCCAGCGTCTGCGCCGCGCTGGGCACCTCGACAGCCACCGCGCAGCGCGCGCTGGCCCGGCTGCGCAGTGAGCGCATCGCCCTTCTGCTGGGCGCGCAGCCGTTCCTGACGGCCGACCAGGCCGCGGACCGCCTCGGGTACCCGGCCGCGGCCCGCGGGCGCACCCGCAGCAGCGCATCCACCACCGACAGTACCGGGCGGGAGAGCCGTGGGTGACACCATCGATGTGAGCGTGTGGAACGACTTCTACGACGCCGGACGGTGGTTCCGCCCGGTGATGGACGAGGAGCGGGAAGCGCTCCGCCGGATGGTCGGCCACGGCCCGGGGCGCATGGCCCTCGATGTCGGCTGCGGCACCGGGGGGTTCGCCAAGTTCCTTGCGGAGGAGGGCTATTCCGTACTCGGCGTGGACTACTCCGCAAAGGCCGTCGAGCTTGCCCAGTCCAGCAATGCCGAGACCCTCGGGCTTCAGTTCATGTGCCTAGACGCCGAAGGCGACGATTGGGAAGACCTCCCCGCCTATGACCTAATCTCTACCCGGCTCACTTATGCATTTATTGGACAGAAGTCAGATTTCTTGAAAAAGGTAAGGGGTCGCCTGACTCCGGGCGGCGTATTCCAAGTAATGACCCCTCTTGCCGAAAAGCTTCCTGAAAGCCGCAGGAGCATCGGTATTACTGCCGATGAACTCGAAGAGATGTGCCAGGGCTGGAGTTCCGTCGAGGAAACCGTCTTGGATGCGCAGCACACCATCTACACCCTGACCGTCTGACCACTCAGGGAGCTAGGATCAGGGCAGTGTCTGGGTGTGGCACGGTGTTGCCTCGTGGGCCCAGGCACCAGTGATGGCCGGCCGCGGGCCGCTAACCCCTCCGCGCCCCTGGGCGCGGAGCCGGCCATCACACCCCCATAACATCCCAGGATCGGTACAGCCTGGAGACGGTCCCCCGATATTGGTGACTGAGCTTGTCCCCGGCAGCATTCAACGAATGTGACGTAGGGCCGGATCCTGTGCGTAGCCATGGGCCAGCGCTCAGCGCTGGACGCAGCGGCAACTCGATGTGTTGCCGCTGCTGTGGTAGCCCGGTACGAAGTGCTTGGAGACATTGCTGCACTTCGCCCCAGCTCCTCAGCGCAGCCCTCTTGAAGCGAGGATCGATTCGTGTGGCAGCAGCAGAGAGTGCCCTTGCATCACGTGGGATTGATGCAAGGGCACTTCGCATGCTGTGTGGCTTCCCACCCATGTACGGGGCGCAGCGCGTGGCGTGGCTGCGGGTCCGCGGGGCTGAGGTTCAGACACTCCCCGCGCAGCGGGTGACCGGGCCCGCTGCGCGGACCCCTGAGACCGGGCGCTGCGCGCCCTCACGGCCCCAGTCCGGGGCGCAGCCCTGGCCCTGCCGGGCGCAGCCCGTGGGTGGCGGGGGTTCAGACACTTCCCGCGAAGCGGGTGTCCCGGCTCGCTGCGCTCCCCGGGGAAGGCCCGCCGCTGCGCGGCGGGCCGCCCTGGCGGTCCGCCGCGCTCCCCGCCAGGGCGGCCCGGGCGCTGCGCGCCCTGGCGGGGTGGGGTCGGGCCCTCCGGCCGTCAGGGCGGCCGGAGGGCGCTACCGGGCTAGGCGCGGCTTAGTGGCCGTCCTCCCCCGGGCGGCACGGGGTGCACGCCATGGCGTCCTTCTCCCAGAGCGGCCAGTCGACCGGGAAGCCGTTCGCCTCGATGATCTGGGCGGTCTTGAAGACGCTGCCGTCTCCCTTGCGCTCCACCTCCGGGACGTGGTCCAGGAATCCACCGTCCATGTGGGAGGCGCAGAATTCCCGGTAGTTGACCGTGTCCAGGATGAAGGTGTGCACGCCGAGGTCGACCAGCTCACCAGGGCCCATTCCCAGACCCCGTCCCTTCATCTCCATGGCGGTGATCAGGTAGGCCACAGCCTGCCCGAAGACGCGCTCGGCCATGAGAATGTCGAACGGGTAGTCACGCATGAGGAGGGCGATTTCCTTGACCCAAACCTCCGGCTTGACATACGCCTTGGGGTCCCGGATCTGGACCGGAATTTCGGTTTCCACTAAAGTTCCTCTCGTTGGTGTTTTCCGTGGCGTCCGGGGCCGCTAACCCCTGACATGAATAAGATACCGCACTTAAATCGCGAAACCTATGGGGAAAGCTTGATTTCCCGAACCCATTTCCTGACGGCCAGTCAAAAACGGACCGGCGTCCCCTCCGCAGCCAGCTGCCCGCGCAGCGGGCTGCCCGGTCCGCGCAGCGGACCGGGCCCAGAGGCCGTGAAACGGCCTCTGGGCCGCGCAGAGCGCGGCCCAGGTACCGAAGCGAAGCGGAGGTACCCCGGCCCGCTACGCGGGCCTCAGAGGAGCGCGAAGCGCTCCGCGCTCCGCGCAGCGGAGCGCCTTCGGTCCCCAGCGCGCAGCGCTGGGGTACCCGCTCCGCGCGGCCCAGAGGCCGTTTCACGG
>NZ_JBFBDP010000044.1:0-66345 GCF_040701585.1 Streptomyces sp. NPDC093801
CGCGCAGCGGCACCACCGGGCCCCCGGCGGGGCCCGCTACGCGGACTGGCGGAAGCGGGTCGTGCGGTGGACCGGGTCCGTGTCGATGTGCGGGACCGGCTCCGCGCAGCGGCCCGCCCGCACCCGGCACCGCACCCGGTACGACACCGCAG
Organism: Streptomyces sp. NPDC093801; assembly: GCF_040701585.1. Lineage (NCBI taxonomy): Bacteria > Bacillati > Actinomycetota > Actinomycetes > Kitasatosporales > Streptomycetaceae > Streptomyces > Streptomyces sp. NPDC093801. The sequence continues at coordinate 153 of NZ_JBFBDP010000044.1, forward strand.
GCCGTAGACCAGGACGGGAAGGGAACCCCATGCTCGACCACCTCATCCGCGGAGCGACCGTCGTCGACGGCACCGGCGCCCCCGCCCGCGTCGCCGACGTCGGCCTGCGCGACGGCCGCATCGCCGTCGTCGCCGCCCCCGGCACCGTCGACGAGGAGGCCCGCACCAGCGAGGACGCCACCGGGCTGGTCCTCACCCCGGGGTTCATCGACCCCCACACCCACTACGACGCCCAGCTGTTCTGGGACCCGTACGCCACCCCCTCCATGAACCACGGCGTCACCACCGTCGCCGGCGGCAACTGCGGCTTCACCCTGGCCCCCCTCAACCCCGACCGCCCCGAGGACGCCGACTACACCCGCCGCATGATGAGCAAGGTCGAGGGCATGGCCCTGGCCGCCCTCGAAGAGGGGGTCGACTGGTCCTGGGCGGGGTTCGGCGAGTACCTCGACGCGCTCGAAGGGCGGATCGCCGTCAACGCCGGGTTCATGGTCGGCCACTGCGCCCTGCGCCGCCACGTGATGGGCGAGGGCGCCACCGGCGCCGCCGCCCCCACCCCCGCCCAGCTGGACCGGATGCTGGCATTGCTCCACGAGGCCATGGACGCCGGCGCCTGGGGCCTGTCCACCACCCAGTCCTCCACCCACTCCGACGGCGACGGCCACCCCGTCGCCTCCCGCCACGCCCGGCCCGCCGAGCTCCTCGCGCTCTCCCGGGCCGTCGGAGAGCACGAGGGAACCCAGCTCGAAGCCATCGTCGCCGGCTGCCTCGACCAGTTCTCCGACGAGGAGGTCGACCTCCTCGTCGACATGAGCGCGGCCGCCGGCCGGCCCCTCAACTGGAACGTGCTCACCATCGACGCCGCCGTCCCCGAACGGGTCCCGCGCCAGCTGGTCCCCAGCGAGCGCGCCCGCAAGGCCGGCGGCCGGATCGTGGCGCTGACCATGCCGATCCTCACGCCCATGAACATGTCCCTCGGCACCTTCTGCGCCCTCAACCTCATCCCGGGCTGGGGCGAGGTCCTCGCCCTCCCCGTTCCCGAGCGGATCGCCAGGCTCCGCGACCCGGACGTCCGCGCGGAGATGCTGCGCCGCGCCGACAGCAAGGAGGCCGGGGTCTTCCGGCGCCTCGCGAACTTCGGGCGGTACGTCATCGGCGACACGTACAGCGAGGCGAACGAGGGGCTCAGCGGACGCGTCGTGAACGACATCGCCGCCGAGCGGGGCCAGGACGCCTTCCAGTGCCTGGTCGAGATCTGCGCCAACGACGACCTGCGCACCGTCCTGTGGCCGATGCCCACCGACAACGACCCGGCGACCTGGGCCCTGCGCGCCGAGACCTGGCAGCACGAGGACGTCCTGCTCGGCGGCTCCGACGCGGGCGCGCACCTGGACCGGATGTGCGGGGCCCCGTACACGACCCGCTTCCTCGGCGACTGCCTGCGCGGGCGCAGGCTGGTGCCGCTGGAGCAGGCGGTGAGGATGCTGACGGACGACCCGGCCCGGCTGTTCGGGCTGCGCGAGCGCGGCCGGATCGCCGAGGGCTGGCACGCGGACCTGGTCCTCTTCGACCCGGAGCGCATCGAGGCCGGACCGGCCACCCTGGTCCACGACCTGCCCGGGGACAGCCCGCGCCTGGACTCCCGGGCGATCGGGATCGTGTCGGTACGGGTCAACGGGGTCGAGACCATCCGCGACGACGAGGTGACCGGCGCGGTCCCGGGGATCGTGCTCCGGTCGGGCCGGGACACGAGGACGGTGAGCACGCGATGAGGGCCGAACAGCGGCAGAAGCTGTACATCGGCGGGGAGTGGGTCGAGCCCGACGGCGGCCACTACGAGGTGGTGAACCCGGCGGACGAGTCCGTGGTGGGCCTGGCCCCCGAGGCCTCGCGGGCACAGGTCGAGGAGGCCGCCCGCGCCGCCGCCGAGGCCTTCGGCCCGTGGTCCCGTACACGGCCCGAGGAGCGGGCGGCGATCCTGGACCGGGCGGCGGACGTCATCCAGCGGGAGTTCGAGCCGTGGGCGGAGCTGGCCCGGGCGGAGACGGGCGCCCCGACGGGGATCGCGCGCGGGATGCAGGTCGGGGTGGGGGTGTCGCGGTTCCGGCGGTACGCGAAGGGGGCGCTGGAGCCGGTGGAGCGCGGCCTTCCGCCACAGGTCACCGAGGCCGGGCCGATGGGGAGGGCGAGCGTGCTGGGCGCGCTGGAGGTGCGCCAGCCGGTCGGGGTGGTCACCTGCATCACCTCGTACAACAACCCGTGGGCGAATCCGGCGGGCAAGGTGGCGCCGGCGCTGGCGATGGGGAACACGGTGGTGGTCAAGCCGGCCCCGCAGGACCCGCTGTCGGTGTTCCGGATGGCGGAGGCGCTGGCGGAGGCCGGGATCCCGCCGGGGGTGGTGAACGTGGTCTCGGGGCGGGCCGTGGAGGTCGGCGAGGCGGCGGTGGACTCCCCGTCCGTGGACATGGTGTCCTTCACCGGTTCGACGGGGGTGGGGCAGCGCATCGCGGAGGTCTGCGGGCGGTCCATGAAGCGGCAGCTGATGGAGCTGGGGGGCAAGGGCGCGGCGGTGGTCTTCGAGGACGCCGACCTGGACGCGGCCGTCATGGGCATCGGCACCACCTTCTCCTTCTACAGCGGGCAGATCTGCACGGCGCCGACCCGGGTGATCGTCCACCGGTCGGTGTACGCGGAGCTGGTGGAGAAGCTGACGGGGTACCTGGCGTTCATGAAGGTCGGGGATCCGGCGGTGAAGGGGACGGTGGTCGGTCCGGTGATCTCGGCCGTGCACCGGGACCGGGTGGAGTCGTACGTGGAGCTGGGCCGCAAGGAGGGGGCGCGGATCGCGTACGGCGGGGAGCGGCCGGTGGTGGGGGAGGGGCGCGGCTTCTACGTGGCCCCGACGCTGCTGGTGGACTGCACCAACGACATGCGGGTGGTGCGGGAGGAGATCTTCGGGCCGGTGGTCGTGGTCGTCCCCTTCGACGGGGGCGAGGACGAGGCGGTGGCCCTGGCCAACGACAGCGAGTACGGGCTGCTCAGCTACGTGTGGTCCGGTGACGCGGCGCGCGCCTTCCGGGTGGCGCGGCGGCTGCGGGCGGGCGGGGTCGGGGTGAACACGATCGGCCGGAACATGGAGGCGCCGTTCGGTGGCTTCAAGCGGTCGGGGGTGGGCCGGGACGTGGGCTCGTACGCGCTGCACGCCTACAGCGAGGTGCAGTCGATCGTGTGGGCGGGGTAGCCGGAAAATTGCCTCGGGAAATTTTCTAAACGGACATTTCGGTCGGCGGTGCGGTTTCCGCATTCCGGAACCCCGTGTCCGGGACCTGCGAATCGGGCGCGGGGGTGTGAGTCGATCTTGCAATCGGGCGTCGTAAACTGCCATTGGATTGGCATTCCAAGGCGATTCATTGCGCCGACATCTGGACTTAACCAGTCCAGATGTGGAAATCGCACCCTCTACCGTCCTTTCACATGACACAGCTGGACGAGCGGCCTCGGGTCGGAGACACGGTAAGCGTCGTCGCCGAGGGCGACGGAGAGGTGCGCGGCAAGGGCCTCGGCAAGGGCTCCGTCGGCCTGGTGGGCAGCGCCGTCATCGGCATCTCCACCGTCGCCCCCGTCTACTGCCTGACCTCCACCCTCGGCTCCACCGCCGGCCAGGTCGGCCTCCAGATGCCCGCGGTCTTCCTCGCCGGCTTCCTGCCGATGCTGCTGGTCGCCTTCGCCTACCGCGAGCTCAACAAGGACATGCCGGACTGCGGTACCTCCTTCACCTGGACCGTCAAGGCCTTCGGCCCGCGGATCGGCTGGATGTGCGGCTGGGGCCTGGTGATCGCCACGATCATCGTCCTGTCCAACCTGGCCGGCGTCGCCACGTCCTACTTCTGGCTGCTGGCCGGCGAGATCACGTCCAACCCGGACGTCGCCGCCCTCGACCACGACAAGTTCGCCCACATCGCCACCTGCCTGACGCTGATCGCCACCGCCACCGCCATCAGCTACCGGGGCATGACCGCCACCAAAGGCGTCCAGTACACCCTCGTCGGCCTCCAGCTCGTCGTCCTCGCGGTCTTCGTGGCCATGGCCTTCCAGAAGGCCTCCGCCGGAGCCTTCGACACCGGCGTCGACTTCTCCTGGCAGTGGATGAACCCCTTCGCGGTCGAGTCCATGGGCGCCTTCACCGCCGGACTCTCGCTCTCGATCTTCATGTACTGGGGCTGGGACACCTGCCTCACCGCGAACGAGGAGACCATCGGCTCCGCCAAGACCCCCGGCCGCGCCTCGCTCATCGCGATGGCCGTCCTCGTCGGCTCCTACCTGGCCACCGGCGTCGCCGCCCAGATGGCCGTCGGCTCCGGCGGCAAGGGCCTCGGCCTCGGCAACCCGGAGACCTCCGGCAACGTCTTCGCCGCCCTCGCCGGCCCCGTCATGGGCCCGCTCCTCGGGATCCTGCTCTTCGTGGCCGTCCTCGCCTCCGCGGCCGCCTCGCTCCAGACCACCTTCATCCCGGTCGCCCGCACCGTCCTGGCCATGTCCACGTACGAGGCCCTGCCCGCCTCCTACGCACGGGTCCACCCCCGCTTCAAGACCCCGGGCCGCGCCACCGTCACGGCGGGCGTCGCGACCGGCGCGTTCTACACGGTCATGACCCTGGTCAGCGAGAACGTCCTCACCGACACGATCTTCGCGCTCGGCCTGATGATCTGCTTCTACTACTCCCTGACGGCCTTCGCCTGCGCCTGGTACTTCCGCGGCGACCTGCGCCGCTCCGCCCGCGACCTGTTCTTCAAGGGCGTCTTCCCGGTCCTGGGCGGCCTGCTGCTGGCGGCGGTCTTCACCAAGACCCTGACGGACGCCTGGGACCCGTCGTACGGCTCCGGCTCCGCCATCCCCGGCCTGGGCGTCGGCAGCGTCTTCGTCATCGGCGTCGGCCTGCTGGCCCTGGGCGTGGTCATCATGCTGGTCACCGAACGCCGCAGCCCGGCCTTCTTCCGCGGCGAGGTCCTGACCAGGTCGACGCCGTCGCTGGTGGTCGAGGACTGAGGGCCGCGGGCCGGCCGGGGGGGCCGGCCCGCAGGGACCCCGGCCGCGACGCCCGTCACCCGGGTTCACACCAATGAGGGGGTGGGCGGTGACCCGGGGTGCGGCGGGGTCGTTGGGCGGGGCATGACTGCCATCAAGCGCACCCTGTCCGCCCTGGTCCTCACCGGCGGCGCCGCCCTCGCCCTCACCCCCGTCGCCGCGCACGCCGCCGACGGCCCGACCGCCGAGAACCAGGGCCAGCCCGTCGTCGAGCGCGTCGTCGACATCGCCGGCCACCCGGGCCAGGCGGTGCAGGACACCAAGACCGCCCTCGCCGTCACCACCGCGGCCGCCGGCAGCGCCACCAAGTCCACCCAGGGCTCCCTCGCGGGCGCCGACACCGCCCTGGACGGCGGCCTGCCCCACGCCCCGTCGGTGCGCTGACGCACTGGTCGTGCTGCCGACCCGTGCTCCGTCAGCCCCAGGTGCGGGAGCAGAGGACGAGGCGGTAGCCGTCGGGGTCGGCGACGGTGACGCCGTACTCGTCCCAGTACGGGTTGTTGGACGGGACCTGCTCCCCGCCGCAGGCGACGAGGCGGCGGACGAGGGCGGCGTCGGGGGCCTGGCCGAGGTAGACGACGAACAGGTCGTCCACGGTGGGGGAGGGGTCGACCGGGTGCTCGGGGTCACGGGTGAGCTCGAAGTGCCACCCGCCGCCGGCCGGGCCGACCATGACGAGGTCGTGCTCCCCGGGGACGTGCCCCGAGGTCCGCCACAGGACGTCGAGCCCGAGCCCGTCGACGTAGAACCGCTCGGCGGCGACGAGGTCGCGGGAGGGGCGGGCGACGCGGACGTGGGTGTGTGCATCGATCATGCCGGGAGGCTACGGGGGCCGGGGGCGTTCGGCGTCGGAAGAGGGGCCGGTCTGTCAGATGGGCCGGCGGGCGGGCCGCCCCGGATCGCTGCGCGCTTCTCCGGGTCCGGCGGCCGGCGGCCGTCCGGGCCTGATACCTGCACGAAAGGGTGGAGAGGGGCGTCTCCGGAAGTGGTGGCGCCGTCAGGTGGCGAGCAGGTTCCGCTTCTTGACCGGCGGCGATGGTTTCGGGGCTGGTTCTCGTGTAAAGTCGATCTCGAGCTCGCGGCCGGGAAACCGGCGGTGGGACTGGCGTTGGTGGTCCAAGGAAAGGCACCCCACTTCCTGTGGGGGGATGCAGGTGCAAGGCCTGCCCAGCGCTCGATCAAGGCCCCGGCCTCCTCAGGGAGGCCGGGGCTTTTGCGTGGGCTAGTTCCGCTCGGCCGCGCTGCGTTCCACGCAGAACTCGTTGCCCTCGGGGTCGGCGAGGGTCGCCCAGCCGGTTCCGTCGGGCTTCCGGTGGTCGCCGACGAGCGTGGCGCCGAGGGCCAGGAGGCGTTCCACTTCCTCGTCTCGCGAACGGTCCTGCGGCTGGATGTCCAAGTGCACCCGGTTCTTCACGGACTTGCTGTCGGGCCCCTGGATGAACAGGAGCGTCCCACCCTCCGTGGTGAGCAGCGCCATCGGGTCTCCGGGCTTGTCGTCCTTGTCGAGGGTCCCGTTGAGGACCTCTGCCCAGAACTGGCCCAGGGCGTAGGCGTCGTGGCAGTCGAGGGTGATGTGTCGTATGAGAGAAGCCATGGACGCACACTAGCCGTCCTCATGCTCGTGGGCATAGCGTTTACCTGTACTCCATTGCAATGTGCGGCATCCCTTCGTTGCGTTGAATTCAGGACTGTTGCAACGATTGCAAGAGTTTGACCTGCGTTTATTGAAGTCATGTGCAACGAGGGTGTTGTCGTCACCTGGAATGCAACGTAGCGTTTCTCATGTCAGAAAGCAGCGGGCCGGAAGGGCGCGCGATACCGATGAAGGAGAGCATGATGCAGACGTTCGCCACGGCCACTCCGGTCTCCGCCGTCCTCGACATCCCCGCGGGTCGCGTGCAGATCACCGCCGCCGACCGGGCCGACGCCACCGTCGAGATCCGCCCCGCGGACCCCTCGAAGAGCCGCGACGTGCAGGCGGCCGAGCTGATCGAAGTCGCGTTCGCCGACGGTGTCCTGCGCGTCGTGGCCGGCCCCGCGAAGAACCGGATCACGGGCAACTCCGGCTTCGTGAACGTGACCGTCCAGCTGCCCGCCGGCTCGCACGTCGAGGCCAAGGTGGCCGCCGCCGAGCTCCTGGGCGCGGGCCGGCTGGGCGACGTCGTCGTCGAGGCCGCCCAGTCCCAGGTCCAGCTGGAGGAGACCGCCTCCGCCCGCGTCACCGTCCAGTCCGGCGACATCTCCCTCGGCCGCCTGGGCGGCCCGGCGGAACTCAGCACCCAGAAGGGCGAGATCGCCATCGCCGAGGCCACCGGCGGTGTGCTCACCCTGAGCACCCAGCACGGCAACATCACGGTCGGCGCCGCCCGTGGCGTCACCGCCTCCCTGGACGCCGGAACCGGCTACGGCCGGATCAGCAACTCCCTCCAGAACGCCGAGGGCACGGCGGCCCTGACCATCCAGGCGACCACCGCCTACGGCGACATCACCGCCCGCAGCAACTGACACCCAGCGGCCCGGTCCCGGCCTCCGACCGTCCTCCGGTGCGGATGTCGGCCCGGCCGCCGGATGCCGGGCGGCTCGTCGTAAAAGAAGGTGCGGGTGCACGCGGCCGCGGCCTAGCTTGAGTCGGTGAGCAGCGACTATCCATTCGCCGACGGCTACAACCTCGTCTGGGACCTGACCGGCTTCGGTGGCGCGGACGAGGAGATAGTCGAGTCCGTTTCGCTGTCCCGGGACCAGTTCCTGAAGATCAGGCACCTCTTCGTGCTGGGGGACGATCCCTGGATGGTGGCGGGCGAGTACCGTGTGGCGCCGAGTATCTGGGCGCACGTCCGCCGCGCCGTGCCGGCTGTCCGGTTCCAGCGCGATGCCGACTACTTCCTCGGCGCCCGTCAGGCCCTGCCTGACGGGCGCTTCTGGCGTCCGGCCCCCGGCGTGGCGGCCCCGGGGCCGATTCCGCCGCCTTAGGCGGTGATCCCGCCCAGGAAGACGGTCCAGGTGGCGGGGCCGACCTTCAGCTCCGGGCCGGCCGTGAGCTTCGAGTCCCGGATGTGGACGGTGTCGGTGCAGGTGGCGACCTCGACGCAGTCGTCGCCCTGGCTGCCGCTGTAGCTGCTCTTGAACCACCGGAGCTGGGAGCTGTTCACAAGGAACCTCGCATTCGCATCAACAGGCCCGTGCTGTCCGCAGGGTTGAGGGCCTGGATGCGCAGTTTCGCATACCGCTGGTGGAGCAGGCTGATGTCTTTCGGGTCGAAGATGACGATGCCGGATTGCTGGCCTTCGCTGTAGCCAACCCATTCGTTCTCGTTGGTTTCGAGAAGCCGGAACGGCCCATCGGTACCCGCATGTTCCGGGCTGACGGTCGGCATGATCTGAATGTCCACGTTCGCCAGCTCGGCGCACTCCAGCAGGTGGTCGATCTGCCCCCGCGTGATGTCGGCGCCGCCCGTCCGCCGCTCCAGCAGCGTCTGCTCGAAGATGAAGCTGAACGCGATGTACGGCGTGCGGTGGAGGAGCTTCTGCCGGTCGAGCCGCATCGCTATGCGGGCCTCTGCCTTGTCCGGGGTCGGCAGAGGTGGGACGTTCTTGATCTGCGCCCGCGCATAGGCCTCCGTCTGCAGCAGACCCGGAATCGACCGGCACTCGTACGTGTTGAGCGCGATCGCCTCCTCCTCCAGCTCCGCCCACTGCGTGAACCAGGACGCCAGCCCCCGCCGCCGCGTGAGCTGCTTCGCGGCGATCTCCAGGACGCCGAAGGCGTCCAGGACCCGCTCCGCCTCCCGGACGAACGTCGCCGACGGATGTCGGCGGCCCTGTTCGACCGCCGCGACGTACTGGACCGAATACCCGACCTCGGCGCGGAACTCCTCCTGCGTCAGGCCCGCGCGTTTGCGGAAGGCCTTCACCATCTCCCCGAAGTTCCGCAGGTCGGCATCCGGTTTGACCGCCTCCTTGTCGCCGCCGCCTTGGTCACCAGTCGTCCTGGACGTCGCGCCCGTCATCGCGGTCACCTCCCCGCCACCATGCTCACGGACCGTCACCGTGCGTGTCCAGGTCGTGGACTACTACTCTTCTCCAGTAGCAGTGCAGGTGCTGGGAACTCCCCAGCCCACACGGGACGTTCTTCCCCATGACCGCACCCTCCCGCCCCGCGCGCCCCACCCCACCCCTCGTACGCGTGTTCACTCAGCGTTTCAGCTGCACCCCCCGCGGTGCCCGGCTGGCCCGTCAGCTGGCGCTGGTGTGCCTGCACGACTGGGGCGTCCCCGAAGGCACTGCCCTCTCCGCCGACGCCGGGCTCGTCGTCGCGGAGCTCGCCTCCAACGCCGCCACGCACGGGCGGGTCGTCGGACGGGACTTCGAGCTCCGGATGACCCTGCTGGGCGGCGAAGACCCCCACGCGGCCGGGATCCTGCGCCTGGAGGTCTCCGACCCCCGGCGGGACCGCCGTCCCGCCGTCCGCCGGCCGGCCTGCCAGGCGGAGTCGGGCTACGGCCTGCGCATCGTGGACGGCCTCGCGGCCGACTGGGGGGTGACGGACCGGATCATCGGCAAGACGGTCTGGGCGGAGCTGTCCGCGGGCGGCTCCCCGCCGGTCAGGACGGCCGGTCCGGCGTCGGCACCAGGACGCTGACGGTGTACCACGTCGGCTGCTCCAGGCGTCCGCACGGCATGTCGATGCGGACCTCGTCGGCCGGTACCCCGGACCGTGTCAGCAGGTTCAGGTAGGTGCGCAGCTCGTCCCGGTCCTGGGTGGAGAACCGGCGCTCCCACCGCGCCCCGGCCAGCCGCCGGTTCCAGGCGTCGGCCTCCCGGCGTCGTCGTGCCTTCCGCCTGCGCTGGCCCGGCATCGGGTCCTCCTGTCGTCGGCTCCCCGGCTGCCGCTGTCCGTGGCGGTAAGTATCAGGCAGATCGGGGCGGGGCGGTATGGCCGGGGAGTCGACGGCGGGCATCGAGGTGACCTACGCCGAGGCGAGGGGGCCTGGTGCGAGGACGCCGCGGCCGTGCGGGTGGCCGGGGTCGTGGTGCCGCTGGACGGGATGCCCGAGCTCCTCCGAGGCGGTCCGGGGCCGTTCCCGTGGCGGCCTCCACAGCCGCCCCAGGTCAGGGGACTAGCATGCGCGCCGGAGTCCGGTGGACCGGGAAGGCGGGGTGGCGGTGACTGACGTGGTCGGGCCGGGAGTTGGTGCGGGCCGGGAGGCCGGGGCGGTCGCCGGGCTGCTCAGGGCCGCCCGTGTCGGGCCCGACGGGAGCCGGGCGGCCGTGCGCAGGGTGCTCGGCTGGCTGGGCGGGGCCGTCGGGGGGTCCGCGCGGATCGGGGGCGGGACGGGCGGCGGGGGCCGGGAGGCCGGGCTGGTCCGGGACGTCGCGGCCGGGAGCCCCCGTTCCGCCGGGGTCGCGGAGCCCGGGCGGCACGTGCGGGTCCTGGCGCTCGGACAGGAGCGGCCCCATCCGGTGCTCGTCGTCACCCGCCCGTCCCCCTATGACGGGACGGCCGCCGCCCTCGTCGCCCACGCCGCGACCGTCCTGGAGCTGCTCCTGCGGGCCGGTGAGGCCGAGGGGGAGCGGCGCCGGCTGGCCGAGGCGGGGGCGGGGGTGCGGCTGTCGGTGCTCCAGCTGCTGATGGGCGGGGAGGTGGCGCTCGCCCAGCGGACGATGGCCGGGCTGCGGCCCGGGCTGCTGGACGCGGACCGCGCGGTGGTGTGCGTACTGGAGGCACCCCATGGTGAGCGGCGCGAGGTGGCGCGGTCCTGTGAGGGGCTCCTCGCCGGGCGGGCGCTGGTCGTGCGGTGTCCCGCGGACGACGGGCACGTCATCGTGGTCGTGCCGGTCACCGGCGACGGCGGCGGCGGTGCCGAGGCGGCCCTGCGGGCGTTCGTCGCCGGGCGGGACGGGGTGTTCCTGGGGGTCGGCGACCGGCATCCCCTCTCCCGCGTCGCCGCGGGCTACGACGACGCCGTCCGGAGCCTGGCGGCCGCGCGGCTGGTGCCCGGCCGGGTGGCCGGGCACTCCGCCCGGATCCGGCTGTCGGAGGTGCTGGACGCGGGCGCGGCGGCGGGCTGGGCGGCGGGGTTCCTGCGGCCGCTGGCGGCCGTGCCGCCGCAGGACCGCGGCCAGTTGACGGCCACCGTACGGCTCGGGCTGGAGTTCACCGCGGTGAACGCGGCCCGGCTGCTCGGGATCAGCCGCAACACCGTGCGGGCGCGGATGGACCGGGCGGCCGGGCTGCTCGGCGTCGATCTGGGTGACGTACGGGACCGGGCGGCGCTCGATCTGGCCCTGAGGTTCCAGGACGAGGTGGCGGACCCGGGCCGGGGGGCCGCCGGCCTGGGCCGGCTCCTGGCCGCGGGCCCCGTCCGGGCGTGGGCCCGCGAGCTGCTCGCACCGCTGGGCGCCGACGAGCGGGACCTGGGGCGGACCCTGCGGGACTGGGTCGGGGAGAACTGTGCGGTGGGGCCGGCGGCCCGGCGGCGGGGCGTGCATCCGCAGACGGTCCGCGAGCACCTGCGCGGGGCGGAGGGCCTGTTGCGGCGGCAGCTCGTCGCGGGCGGGGGCGGGCTCTACGAGGTGGTGCTCGCGCTCGCGACGGAGGCGGAGGCGGAAGCCCAGGGGCGCGGCGAGGATCCGTCCGGGGGGCATCCGGGCCGGTCGGGGCGGGTGCACCGTGCACCCGTGACACCCTCCTGCCCCGCGACCGTGCATCCGTGAGGTGGCGGGCGGTCCAGCCGGGCTCTAGTTTTCCCCTCAGCGGCGCTCTGAGATCGGTGCCGTCAACGGGGGGATCGGAACCACAGGTTCCGATCCAGCACGCGGGAGCGTGACGCCGAACCGGGCCCGGAGCCGCTGCTGCGCTCCGGGCCCGGTTCGTCATGCCGGCGGGCGGCCGGGCGGCGCGCCCGGCCCGCGGCTACTTCTTCGTCGGCAGCGCCGGCAGCGACGGGAGCTTGCCCGCCTCGCTCCGCTGGAAGGTGTCCTGGCCCGCGCCGTCCCAGGTGACCTTCAGGGTGGTGGCGTCGACGGAGTCGACCTTGCCCTTGGAACGGGTCGCACCCGGAGGGCACTTCAGGTCGAGGGTGGTACCCGTCGCACTGCCCTCGCAGGTCAGGCCGGTGGCGGCCTCGACCACGAGCGCCTTCTGGCCCTTGACCGTGAGCACCACGCCCTTGCCCGGGTTCTGCATCGAGAGCCAGCCGCCGTCCAGGGTGCCGCCGGCCGCGCCCGCGTCCGCACCGGCGGTCGGGGCGGCGGTCGGGGTGGAGGCGGCCGGGGCCGAGGCGGCGGCGCCGGGCTTCGTGTCCGCCTTCGGGGAACCGCTGCTGCCGCAGGCGGTCAGGGTCAGGGCGGCTGCCAGGCCGGCGGCGGCGAAGGCGGTGAGGCGCAGGGTGCGGTGCACGGGAGGGTCCCCCAGGAAAGCGAGTTGATCGATCGACGGAACGCGCCAAAGTACCAGCCGTGCGGGCGGGCCGAGGCACTCGGAGACACGCCCCGCGGTGGCGGTGCGGTTCCGGCCACCGTGTCCCGAAGGGGTCTCGGAACCGTCCCGGGCCGGTGTCCGGATCAGAGGTACCGGGCGTAGTCGTCCAGGGTGCGCAGGACCTCCTCCTCCCGGGCGGAGGGGAGTTGCAGGACGACCTCGTCGATGCCCAGCTCGGCGTAGTGGGCGAGTTTGCCGGGGTTGGGCCGGACGGCGTACGGGACCACCTGCAGGGCCTTCGGGTCGCGCCCGGCGTCCTCCCAGACCCGGCGCAGCACCGGGAGGCTCTCGGTCAGGCCGCCGCCCCCGATGGGGAGCCAGCCGTCGGCGTGGCCGGCGACGGCGGCGAAGAGCTTCGGGCCGGCCGCGCCGCCGATGAGGGTGCGGGGGCCGCACAGCCTTTCTCCGGCCGGGAGTTCGCGCGGGGGCGTGGCCGGCTTGGGGTAGGCGAGGCTGGCCTGGACGGAGCCGTACGGGCCCTCGTACGCCGTGGGCCTCGGGGACCACAGGGCGCGCATGAGGGCCATGTGCGCGCCGACCCGTTCGCGCCGCGTGGGCCAGTCGACGCCGTGGTCGGCGGCTTCTTCGACGTTCCAGCCGTAGCCGATGCCGAGGGTGAGGCGTCCGCCGCTGAGGTGGTCGAGGGTGGCGGCCTGCTTGGCGAGGCCGATGGGGTCGTGCTGGGCGACGAGGGTGATGCCGGTGCCGAGGTGGAGGCGGCGGGTGACGGCGGCGGCCTGGGCGAGCGCGACGAAGGGGTCGAGGGTGCGGCCGTACTCCTCGGGGAGTTCGCCGCCCATGGGGGCGGCGGTGGTGCGGCTGACCGGGATGTGGGTGTGCTCGGGGAGGTAGAGGCCGGCGAAGCCGCGTTCTTCGAGGGAGTGGGCGAGACGGGTGGGGGAGACGGTGCGGTCGGTGAGGAAGATGGTCGTGGCGATCCGCATGGGTGGGGCACCTCCGAGTCGTCGGGAGGGCCAAGGTACGGGGTACGGGGTGCGGGTGGCAGGGGCTCGGGGCGGGGTGTCCCGGGGGCGGGCGTCCCGCGGCGGGGTGTGGTGGGCGCGGGGCGCGTGTGGTGGGGTGGTCCGTATGGACGCGATGGAGTCAATGGAGACGATCACCGTTCCGGAGGGCCTGCACGGCTACCCCGGTGTGGCCTTCGGCGGGTACGTGGCCGGGCTGTTGGCGGCGCGGGTGCCGGGCGGGGGCGGCGGGGCCGTGCGGGTGGACTTCCGCCGGCCCGTGCCGACCCGGACCGAGGTGCGGCTGGGGCCCGGGGAGGGCGGGACCGGCCCCGGGGCCGTGCTGCTCGGCGCGGACGGGGTGCTGCTGGCCGCCGCGGTGCCGGCGGGCGTGCCCGGCGTTGCCGGTGCTCCCGGTGCTCCCGGTGCTCCCGGTGTTCCCGGTGGGGAGGTGCCGGTGGCGCCCTCCTGGGCGGAGGCCGTGAAGGCCGCCGAGGCCTATCGGGCGGACCCGCCGGACGGGCAGGTCGACTGCTTCGGCTGCGGGCTCGGGCGGACCCCGGCGACGGGGCTGCGGCTGCACTGCGGGGTGGTGCCGGGTCGGGAGCTGGTCGCAGCCGCGTGGACGCCGGACGCGGGGCTGCTGGACCGGGACGGGGCGCTGCCGGCGGAGCTGGTGTGGGGGGCGCTGGACTGTCCGGGGAACGCGGCGGGGCGGTTGCTGGCGGGCGGTCCGGCCGGAGCGGTCACCGCCGCGCTGACGGCGCGGGTGTCGGGGGGCGTGCCGGGGGCCGGGGCGGGGCTGGTGTCGTACTCGTGGCTGGTGGGGGTCGAGGGGCGCAAGTGCGTGGTGGGGACCGCCCTTGCCACGGCGGAGGGGGAGGTGTGCGCGGTGGCCGAGGCGTTGTGGGTGCGGCCGCGGGGGGCGGACGGGGGGCACGCCTAGCCGGCCGGTGCCGGGGTGGCGGGCTGGACGGGGTCGGCCGGTGCGGGCCGGCCGGTGGCGACGAAGGAGGTCAGGCGGGGGCGGAGGTTGCCGCGGCGCGGCGCGGCGCGCGGCGTCGGCGGGGCCGGAGCAGTTCGGCGTGCAGGGCGCGCAGCTGCGGGCCGGCCGGTGCCGGGGTGGGCGGGGCGGCCTGCGCGGCGGCGCGTTCCGGTGTGCCCACCCTTCCCAGAGCTCTCGGCTCCGCGCGAGCAGGGGGGACCCCCGGGCCCTGCGGAACGACTGCCCGCACCTGGGGCCGGCGGTCAGCCTCGGGGGTAGCGGGTGAGCCAGGCCGGGGCCGAGGCCGAGGGGCCGTGGAGGGTGGGGCCCTGGGTCATCTCCAGGGCGAAGTCGTCGGCCAGTTCCAGGATCGTGGCCCGGCCCTCCAGGTCCGCGATCCAGGCCGCCGGGAGGGCCGTCTCGCCGTGGAGGGCGCCGAGCAGGGCCCCGCACAGGGCGCCGGTGGCCGTGGAGTCGCCGCCGTGGTTGACGGCCAGGCGCAGCCCGTGCGGCACGTCCTGCGCGACGAGGGCGCAGTAGACGGCGACGGCGAGGGTGTCCCCGGCGTCGCGGCCGTCGCCGGGGGAGAGGGACTCGACGGCGGCGGGGCCCGGCGTGGTCTCCGTGACGGAGGCCACGGCGCGCCGCAGGGCGTCGGTCACGGGCTGGTGGCCGGGGCGGGCGGCGAGGAGGGCCAGGGCGCGCCGGACGGCGGCGTCGAGGGTTTCGCCCCGGGTCAGTCCGTGGACGATGACGGCGAGGGCCCCGGCGGACAGGTACGCGGTGGGATGCCCGTGGCTCTGGGTGGCGCACTCGACGGCGAGCTGGAGCACCAGGGAGGGCTCCCAGCCGACGAGGAGGCCGAAGGGGGCCGAGCGCACGGTGGCGGCGGCGTCGCGGGCGGTGGGGTTCTTGGGCTGGTCCAGGGTGCCGAGGGTGTCGTCGGCGAAGCCGGTCAGGCAGGCCCGGTCGGGGCCGCGCCGGGCGTAGAGCCACTCCTCCCGGGCGAGCCAGCCGTCGTCCTTGCGGCGCTCGTCGGGGCCCCAGTCGTGCTGGGTGGCGGCCCAGCGGAGGTAGGCGCGGTGGACGTCGGTCGGGGGGTGCCAGGCGCCGGTGTCGCGGCGCACGTGGGCCCGGATCAGGCCGTCGACGGTGAACAGGGTGAGCTGGGTGGACGCCGTGACGGTGCCGCGGCGGCCGTGGGCGGGGGCGGGCTCGGTGAGGCCGGCCGGGCCGTGGGCCTCGCGGATGCCCTCCAGGGAGAGGCCGGCGACCGGGGCGCCGAGGGCGTCGCCGATGGCGGAGCCGAGGAGGGTGCCGCGCACCCGGCTGCGGAAGTCCTGCTGCTCGGCGCGGCCCCACAGCGCGGTGGCCAGGCTGATGATCGGGCCGCTGGTCGGCGCGGTGGCCGGCGCGGTGGTCGGGCTGACGGTCGGGCCGGCGGCTGCCCTGGTGGTCGGGCTGACGGCCGCCCCGGTGGTCGGGCCGGTGGTGGGCGCGGTGGTCGGGCTGACGGTCGGGCCGGCGGCTGCCCTGGTGGTCGGGCCGGTGGCCGCCCCGGTGGTCGGGCCGGTGGTGGGCGCGGTGGTCGGGCTGACGGTCGGGCCGGTGGCCGCCCTGGTGGTCGGGTCGGTGGCTGCCCCGGTGGTCGGGTCGGTGGCTGCCCCGGTGGGCAGGCCGGCGCCGGCCTCGGTGCTCGGCCCGGTGCTCGGCGCGGTGGCCGCGCTGGTGGCCGGGCCGGTGGCGGTGTCGGCCGGGGTGGTGGTGCGGGGTGTGGGCGCGGGTGGTTCCGCCGGGCCGGCCGGCCCGGCCGGCTCCGCCGCCGTGGGCGTACTCGTGGACGTGCTCGTCGTCGTATCCATGCCGTTCCCCCCAGAGTCTGGCGCGCACTGTAGTGGACAGGTTCGGTCCGATTCGGACCGAGTCCGTCAGGTCGCCCGTAAGTGACCGGAGAACGGCCGGAATGCGCGCGATCCGGCCAGGGAAATGATCAGTGGCACGTTTTGCCACTTGCCTTCGTGGTGGCTGGTTCCCGCCATGTCCCGTTCATGCGCGGTTGGCCGGCGGCCCGGAGCCTCGACGCCATGAAGAAGGCTCTCCTCGCCGCGACCGCCGCCGTCGCCGCCGCCCTCACCGCCTCGCTGGTCGTGGCCCCCGCCGCCTCCGCCTCCGGCTGGGAATGGCCCGGCCGGCACCACGACCGCACCTCCATCCCCTTCACCGAGGCCACCGTCGCCGCCGCGGACGGCTCGTACGCCCTGAAGTGGAACGCCAAGGGCACCAAGCACGTCGAGATCAAGGCGAACGGCAAGGTCGTCGCCAAGGGCGGCTCCCACGGGCAGGCCACCGTCAAGGGCCTGCCCGCCGCCGACCGCCAGTGGTTCGACTTCGAGGCCGACCACGGCCAGGGCCTGCACCTCGCCGACCGCCTGATCAGGCTGGAGGGCGCGGTCAACTTCCGCGACGCGGGCGGCTACCGCACCACCACCGGCCAGTGGGTCAAGATGGGCGAGGTCTACCGCTCCGACGCCCTCGGCAAGCTCACCGCCGCCGACCGGGCCAAGCTCCAGCGCCTGCGCGTGAAGACCGTCTTCGACCTGCGCACCCAGGACGAGCGCACCAAGGACGCCGACCAGGTCCCGGACGGCGCCCGCTACGTCGTCGCCGACGTCTTCGCCGGATCCGGCTCGTTCCAGACCCTGCCCAAGACCCCCGACGAGGCCGTCAACGCCATGATCGGCGCCGAGAAGGCCATGGTCAGCGGTGAGGGCGGCAAGAAGGCGTACGCGCAGGTCTTCGAGGGCATCGGCAACGACCGCGCCCGCTCCGTCCTGTTCCACTGCACCGCCGGCAAGGACCGCACCGGCTGGGCCGACGCCACGCTGCTGACCGCCCTCGGCGTCCCGCAGGAGACGGTGATGGCCGACTACCTGGCCAGCAACGACTACCGCAAGGCCGCCAACGACGCGGTCCTCGCCCACCTGCCGGCCGCGCAGGCCGCCGTCTACAAGCCGCTGCTCGACGTCCGCCCCGAGTACCTGAACGCGGGCTACGACGAGGTCAAGGCGAAGTACGGCACCTTCGACCGGTACCTCAAGGACGGTCTCGGCATCGACGCCCGGGACCTGCGCGAGCTGAAGCAGGACCTGCTCGTCGGCTGAGCCGGAACCCCGGCCGGCGGGAGTGCGGGAGCGGGTTCCCGAGGGCGTGGGCCCGCTCCT
This sequence comes from Streptomyces sp. NPDC093801, assembly GCF_040701585.1. NCBI lineage: Bacteria > Bacillati > Actinomycetota > Actinomycetes > Kitasatosporales > Streptomycetaceae > Streptomyces > Streptomyces sp. NPDC093801. The sequence goes on from NZ_JBFBDP010000044.1 coordinate 17,885, forward strand.
GCCGTTCCGGGTGCCGGAGGCCCGGACCGGGCTGCTTCAACCGGTCCGGACCGCGAGCTCAGTCCAGGACCGGCAGCAGCTCCGGCAGGTGGCCGTCCGAGGCCCGGGCCGCGTCCTGGCGTTCCTGCGGCACCTCCCCGTACAGGGTCGTCCGGGCCTTCGCGGGCCGGCCCGCCGCCTCCGCGACCGCGACCAGGTCCCGCACGGACTTGTACGAGCCGTAACTCGACCCCGCCATGCGGGAGATGGTCTCCTCCATCAGGGTGCCGCCCAGGTCGTTGGCGCCGGAGCGGAGCATCTCGGCCGCGCCTTCCGTGCCCAGCTTCACCCAGCTCGTCTGGATGTTGCGGATGTGCGGGTGCAGCAGCAGCCGGGCCATCGCCGTCACCGCCCGGTTGTCGCGGACCGTCGGGCCGGGCCGGGCGATGCCCGCCAGGTAGACGGGGGCGTTGGTGTGGATGAAGGGCAGCGTCACGAACTCCGTGAACCCCTCCACGCCCTTGGCGAGGGCGGTCTCCTGGATGCGGGCCAGGGTGCGGAAGTGGCCGAGCCAGTGCCGGGGCTGGTCCACGTGCCCGTACATCATCGTGGACGAGGAGCGGATGCCCAGCTCGTGCGCGGTCGTGATGACCTCGGTCCAGTCCTTCGTGGGCAGCTTGCCCTTGGTGAGGACCCAGCGGACCTCGTCGTCCAGGATCTCCGCCGCCGTGCCCGGGATCGAGTCCAGCCCGGCCTCCTTGGCGGCCGTCAGCCAGTCCCGTACGGACATCCCGGTGCGGGTCGCGCCGTTGACGACCTCCATCGGGGAGAAGGCGTGCACGTGCATCCCCGGTACCCGCTGCTTCACCGCCCGCGCGATGTCGAAGTACGCCGTCCCCGGCAGGTCCGGGTGGATGCCGCCCTGCATGCACACCTCGACGGCGCCCACCTCCCAGGCCTGCGCGGCCCGGTCGGCGACCTGCTCCAGGGAGAGGGTGTACGCGTCGGCGTCGGTGCGGCGCTGCGCGAAGGCGCAGAAGCGGCAGCCGGTGTAGCAGACGTTCGTGAAGTTGATGTTCCGCGTGACGACGTAGGTGACGTCCTCGCCCACCACCGAGCGGCGCAGGTCGTCCGCGATCCGGCACAGGGCGTCCAGCGCCGGGCCGTCCGCGTGCAGCAGTGCCAGGGCCTGCTCGTCGGTGAGCCGCTCGGGGTCGTCGGCGGCCCGTGCCAGCGCGGCCCGTACGTCGGTGTCGATCCGCTCGGGGACCATCCCGGGGGCGGCCGCCTCGCGCAGGGCCTCCCAGTCGCCGTAGACCTCGTCGAAGTCCTCGCGGCGGTCGCCGGTGCGGCCCTCGGTGTCGACGGCGGTGTGCAGGTCGGTGCGCCCGCTGGCGGTGAAGGCCTCCTCGGGCTCCTGCCAGGGGTGCCCCTCGACGGTGGCGTCGGGGCGGGCCAGGCCGGTCTCCGGATCGGCCAGCGCCCGTACGTGGGGCAGCAGGCGGGGATCCAGCCAGGGCTCGCCCCGGCGCACGAACTCCGGGTACACGCAGAGCCGTTCGCGCAGCTCGAACCCGGCCTCCGCCGACCGCTCGGCCAGCAGGTCGATCTGGGGCCAGGGCCGCTCGGGGTTGACGTGGTCCGGGGTGAGCGGGGAGACCCCGCCCCAGTCGTCGATGCCGGCGCCGATCAGGCGGGCGTACTCGCCGTCGACCAGGTTGGGCGGGGCCTGGAGGCAGGCGGAGGGGCCCATGATGTGCCGGGCGACGGCGATCGTGGCGACCAGGTCGTCCAGTTCGGCGTCCGGCATGCCGCGCATCGCCGTGTCCGGCTTGGCGCGGAAGTTCTGGATGATCAGTTCCTGGATGCCGTGGTAGGCGCGGGAGATCCGGCGCAGCGCGAACAGCGACTCGGCGCGCTCCTCGTAGGTCTCGCCGATGCCGATCAGCAGCCCGGAGGTGAAGGGGACGGAGGAGCGGCCGGCGTCCTCCAGGACGCGCAGGCGGACGGCCGGCTCCTTGTCGGGGGAGCCGTGGTGCGGGCCGCCGGGCTCGGACCACAGCCGGGTGGCGGTGGTCTCCAGCATCATGCCCATGGACGGGGCGACCGGCTTGAGGCGCTGGAAGTCCGCCCAGGACATCACGCCGGGGTTGAGGTGGGGCAGCAGCCCGGTCTCCTCCAGGATCCGCACGGAGATGGCGCGGACGTAGGAGATCGTGTCGTCGTAGCCCTCCGCCTCCAGCCACTCGCGCGCCTCGGGCCAGCGGTCCTCGGGCTTGTCCCCGAGGGTGATCAGGGCTTCCTTGCAGCCGAGGGCCGCGCCCCGGCGGGCGATGTCGAGGACCTCGTCCGGGGACATGAACATCCCGTGGCCCGCGCGGCGCAGCCTGCCGGGGACGGTGGCGAAGGTGCAGTAGTGGCACTTGTCGCGGCACAGCCGGGTGAGCGGGATGAACACGCTCTTCGAGTACGTGATCACGCCCGCGCGGCCGGCGGCCTCCAGGCCCGCGTCGCGGACCCGTGCGGCGGAGGCGGCGAGGTCCTCCAGGGCCGCGCCGCGGGCCTGGAGGAGTACGGCCGCCTCGGTCGCGTCGAGCGCGACGCCGTCGCGGGCCCGCCGGAGCGCGCGGCGCATCGCGTTGTCGGTCGGAGCGTCACTCGGAGTGGTCATACGGGGAGCATACGATCAGTGCTTCCGGGGCCGGGGCGGGTCACCGCATCAGCTCACCGGCGTTGACCAGCAGGGACTGGCCGGTTATCGCCCTCGCCCGGTCGGAGGCGAGGAAGGCGGCGGCGTCCGCGACGTCCCCGTCGGTGGCGAGGTCGGGCAGGGCCATCCGGTCGGTGAGGCGGGCGAGGACCTCGGCCTCGGGGACGTTCTCGGTGTGGGCGGTGAAGGTCACGAAGGCCTGGACGGGCGGGCCCCACATCCAGCCGGGCAGGACGGTGTTGACGCGGATCCGGTGCGGGCCGAGCTCGCGGGCCAGGGAGTACATGGCGGAGGTCAGCGCGCCCTTGGAGGCGGCGTAGGCGGCCTGGCGGACCTCGTTCGGGGCGGCGACGGCGGACTGGGTGCCGATGAGGACGACGGATCCGCCGCCGCCGGTCTTGAGGGCGGGCAGGCAGGCGCGGGTCATGCGCAGGGTGCCGAGCAGGTTGACGTCCAGGATCTGCTGCCAGGTGCCGAAGTCGGCGTCCTCCAGGCCGCCGAAGTAGGAGTCCCAGGCGGCGACGTGCACGACGGCGTCGATGCCGCCGAAGCGCTCGGCGGCGAGGGCGGCGAGGGCCTCGCACTGCCGCTCGTCGGTGATGTCGGTGGGGAGGTGGGCGGTGTGCGTGCCGTCGGGGTCGATCTCGGCGGCGGACTTGGCCAGGTTGGCCGCGGTGCGAGCCCCGAGGACGGCGTTCCCGCCGTCGCGGACCACGGCGGCGGCCACCTGGTGGCCGAGCCCGGCCCCCACACCGGAGACGACGACGGTCTTCCCTCGCAGCAGCATGGCGTGCTCCCGTGTGACGGCATCGTTTCTGACGGTGCGTCAGGGTAGGTGGGAGCGGCCGCGGTGGGAAGGGGTGCGGGGGGCCCGGACGGGGCGCCGGCGGCTCAGCGGCGCCCGGAGGCATCCAGGTAGATGTTCACGGCGACCCAGGTGAACCACAGCAGCGGGACGATCGCCACGTAGGCGAGCGGCCGGGCGTGCACCGGCGGGCCCTCCTCCAGCGGCTGGCGGCCCGGCGCGGGGGTGGGCTCCGGGAGCTTGCCGAACTTGATCGAGGCGATCAGGTTCCAGAGCAGCGTGAACGGCGTGAAGATCACCAGGGAGAAGGGGCTCCACCAGCCCTGGCACAGGGTCTTCGTGGTCATGATGCGGACCAGCGCCCGGCCGCACCGGCGGCAGAAGGGCCCGTTGAGGGTGTGGAAGCGCATCATGATCAGCACGCCGACGTGGGCACGGACCGCGAAGTTCGCCGCCTCGGGGGCCCCGCAGTTGCGGCAGCCGGGCGCGGGCGCGTGGGCGTACGGGGGCGCGTACGCGGGGTCGTGGGGCACGGCGCCCGGGGGCACGGCGCCCGGAGCGGCCGGATAGCCCATCGGCGGCTGGCCGGGCTGGCCGGGCTGGCCGGGCTGGCCGGGCTGGCCCATCGGCGGCCCTCCGGCCGGCTGGGCGTACGGGTTCGGCTGCTGGGCGGTGGTGCCCGCGTACGGGTTCGGCGGGGCCGGGGTGCCGGAGTACGGGTTCGGTATGGGCTGTTGCGGCGGCGGGGTGGTCATGGCAGGCCTTCGGGATCGGCGGCGCGGGCTTCGAGAGCGGCGGCCGGCGGGCGGAGGCAGGGCGGCGAACGGCCCGGACCACGGCCCGCTCCGCCTTCCGGATGTCCGCACGGAAGGAGGAGGAGTCGCACACCAGTGCTCTCGTCTGGCCTGAAACTACCAGGAACGGGGGCGACTTCAGGTCATTCGATCCCGGGGTGTCACGGCTTCCGGTTCGAGGCGGCCGGCTGGTCGAAGGCCTCCGGGGCGATCGTCTCCAGGTCCTCGACGTACCGGACGACCACTCGGTCCTGCTTGCCGGCGCCCGCCATGGAACCGGGGCAATTTCCAACAAACCAGGCGAGTGTGGGCTTTGGGGTGTTCCAGGCAGGATTGGACGTCCCGGTCGGGCCGGGCCGGAGGGCCGCAGGAGGCGGGCTGGACGTCCTGGGCCACAGACGGGTGAAGCCGAGACGAATGGTGCGTCATATCTGCGGGGGCGACGGCGAGTCGGATCCGAATACCTGATAGACAGAACAATCACGGCCCGACCGGCCGTGCGCCTGACTTCGCCGGCCGCCTTGGGGGGATCGCCGCACCGTGAAGCCGCTTCACCGTCATGTAGTCAACACCTCGCGCAAGGTGTTGTGCACGGCTGCCCTCGCCGCCAGCCTCACCACGGCCGCCGTCGTGACCAACACGCCGGTCGCCGGCGCGGGCGAGGCCGACCCCACCCCGGACAGCCCGCAGGCCGCCGAGCGCGGTGACGCCCGCCTCGACCTGCCGGGCCAGCTCGCCGACCCCGTGGTCCCGCCCGCCGCCGGCGCGGGGGGAACGGCCGCCGAGGGCGCCGCCGGCATCCCCGCGACCGCCCTCGACGCCTACAAGCGCGCCGAGACCGCCGTCGCCGCCGCGCTCCCCCAGTGCAAGCTGCCCTGGCAGCTGATCGCGGGCATAGGCCGCATCGAGTCCGTGCACGCCTCCGGCTACGGACTCAAGGAGGACGGCACCACCGAGCGGCCGATCCGCGGCCCGCGCCTCGACGGCAACGGCTTCGCGAAGATCCTCGACACCGACAAGGGCGAGTTCGACGGCGACACCGAGTACGACCGCGCCTTCGGCCCGCTCCAGTTCATCCCCTCCACCTGGGCCACCTGGAAGGCCGACGGCAACGGGGACGGCAAGCGCGACGCGAACAACATCTACGACGCGGCCCTCGGCGCGGGCCTCTACCTCTGCTCGGGCGGCAAGGACCTCTCCAACCCCGCCGACCTCGACAAGGCGATCCTCAGCTACAACCAGTCGCGCGAGTACGTGAACAGCGTGCTCGGCTACATGCGCCAGTACCAGCAGGACGGCACCGCCGGGATCCCGAACCCGCCCGTCGGCACCTACCCGACCCCGCCGACGCCGACCGTGCCCACCCCGCCGCACGTCCCGGCCCCGAACCCGCAGGCGCCGAAGCCGACGCCCAAGCCGGACCCGAAGCCCACCCCGAAGCCCACCCCCGAGCCGTCGAAGCCCACGCCGGAGCCGTCCAAGCCGACCCCGGCGCCCGCGACGCTGGCGAAGCTGGAGCGGGTGGGCGACGCCGCGCTGGAGGCGGAGGCCGGCAGCACGTTCGCGGACGGCGTCCGGTTCAAGGCGGTGCTCAGCGACGGCAAGCCGGCCGTCGGCCAGGCCGTCGTCGTCGCCGTGGAGCAGGACACCACCGGCGGGACGGGCTTCGTCTTCGGCGACCAGTCGAGCGTGGTCGTCCGGACCGACGCCCAGGGCGTCGCGGCCGCGCCGCGGCTCAAGGCGGGCCCGAAGGCGGGCACCTTCACCCTGCGGGCCACGGCCTACGACGCCAAGGGCCAGTTCACGGTGGCACTGGACGGCAAGGTCACCGCGAAGCCGGCCGAGCAGCCCCTGGCGCTCACCCGGACGGACGGCACCAAGGCCGTCGAGGTCGCGGCCGGCACCCCGGTCGAGGGCCTGGAGTTCCTGGCCGCCCGCGGCGGCACGGCGCAGACCGGCGTCCAGGTCACCGCGGCGCTGGTCACCGGCAAGCCCGGCGCCTGGGTCCCGGTGGACCCGAAGACGGCGAAGGGCCCCTTCTTCAAGGGCGCGACGGCCGACCAGAAGCTGTTCACCCTGGAGCTGCCCAAGACCAAGGCCGACGGGAAGGTCTCCCTGCCGGAGCTGCTGACGGCGGGCGTGCCGGCGGGCACGTACCACCTGCGGCTGACCACGGCGGACGGGGCCGAGCTGGTCCTGGACGTCAAGGTCGTCTGACCCGCTCCCGCACGTACGACGGCACGGCCGGTCGCCCAGGGCGACCGGCCGTGCCGTCGTGTACGGGGCCCCGGGGGAACCCTTATACGGGGGTGTCCTGGACGGGGGAGAAGCCGGTGCCGCAGGCGGCCGCCAGGTTCGCCGGGGTGAACGGCGTGTTCGAGGTGGTGCACCGGGCCTGGTGGATCACCCCGTCCTTGCCCAGCAGGTTGACGTACAGGTAGCCGGGGTTGCTCTCGGTGACCGAGGCGGCGGTGTCCGTGACGCACTGGGGGGCGTTGGCGAGGATCCCCAGGTTGATCCAGACGCCCGGGTTGCGGCTGTCGTTGAGGAAGGCGTGGCCGTGCCGGTCGGTCGCCACGTGGAAGATCACGCCGGGGTCGAAGTTGATGTAGTCCGGAGCGGCGGTGCTGATGTCGCGCGCGGTGGAGCACTTCTTCTTGTGCTCGTCCTGCCGCTCGTCGTGCCGGTCGTCCTCGGACCTGGCCGGCCCGGCCTGCTTGTGCTGCATGGCGGCCTTGGCGGAATGGGAGCCCTTCTTCTTGTGCTGGGGGTCGTGGTCCGCGCCCCCGCCGGCGACCGCGGACGGCGCCATGAGCGCGCCGAGGAGCACCGCCCCCGACACCGCCGAAATCCCCCGTGCGGCCCAAGCGAGCTTCGTCATCTGATCCTCCGTGAGTTCGGGCCTGGTGTTCGCGTTCGAACATCCCGGACCCGCTCCCGAAGTGCACGCAACGTGACCGGTTCATCACTCAGGGGAACCACGACTCGGCCCCGAACGGCGGTGGGGCACTGCTCCGGAGGGAAAAGGCAGGAGCCCCGCCCCTTCCGTTCGCACGGAGGGGCAGGGCTCCTTGGGTACTGCGATATCCGACCGCGATCCGGTCGGCCTGGCGACTAGGCCGGGGTGACGTTCTCCGCCTGCGGGCCCTTCGGACCCTGCGTGACGTCGAAGTTCACCTGCTGGTTCTCCTCGAGGGAGCGGAAGCCAGAGGCGTTGATCGCGGAGTAGTGGACGAAGACATCCGGGCCGCCGCCGTCCTGGGCGATGAAGCCGAAGCCCTTTTCAGCGTTGAACCACTTCACGGTTCCGGTAGCCATGAGCCCTCCTATGGGCCAAAGGGTCGCCCTGCTCCAGAACCTGCTAAGAAGTCTGAAAACTACAAAAGCCTGCGGGTTACATGCTCCGCAGGCCTCGTACTGCAAGGGAAACCAAACTGCAACTTGCGTCGAGCCTAGCACGCACCCTCGGGGCGAGACCAGAGGGAAAGATCACGTCACCCGGACGTTTGAGACCCGCTCGATCGCTGACGGAGAAGCGCGGCTAGTCTCGCGATGTGGACGTCTATCGCAGCCGGCCCCGGGTCGGCCACATCCAGTTCCTGAACTGCATGCCCCTCTACTGGGGGCTCGCGCGCACCGGCACGCTGCTGGACATGGAGCTGACCAAGGACACCCCCGAGAAGCTCAGCGAGCGCCTCGTGCAGGGGGACCTGGACATCGCGCCGATCACCCTCGTGGAGTTCCTCCGCAACGCCGACCAGCTCGTCGCCTTCCCCGACCTGGCGGTCGGCTGCGACGGCCCCGTGATGTCCTGCGTGATCGTTTCGCAGGTCCCGCTGGAACGGCTGGACGGGGCCCGGGTGGCGCTCGGCTCGACCTCGCGCACCTCCGTGCGCCTCGCCCAGCTGCTGCTCGCCGAGCAGTACGGGGTGCGGCCCGACTACTACACCTGCCCCCCTGACCTGGGGCTGATGATGCAGGAGGCCGACGCGGCGGTGCTGATCGGGGACGCCGCGCTGCGCGCCTCGCTGCACGACGCCCCCCGGCTGGGGCTGGCCGTGCACGACCTCGGCCAGATGTGGAAGGAGTGGACGGGGCTGCCGTTCGTCTTCGCCGTCTGGGCCGCCCGCAAGGACTACCTGGCCCGCGAACCCGAGATCGTCCGCGAGGCCCACGAGGCCTTCCTCGCCTCCCGGGACCTCTCCCTGGAGGAGGTCGTGAAGGTCGCCGAGCAGGCGGCCCGCTGGGAGGCCTTCGACGCCGGGCTGCTCCAGCGCTACTTCACCACCCTCGACTTCCGCTTCGGCCCGGAACAACTCGCGGGCGTCAGGGAATTCGCACGCCGTACGGGGGCGGACACGGGCTACGCGGCAGATGTGACCGTGGAGTTGCTGAAGGCGGGCGCTCCCGAACGTTGATCACCAATACCCCGGGGATCTTCCCCGGGATCTTCCGCTTCACGGCACGGGAATGTTCCGTTTGCCGGTAATTCGTTCGCCTTTCGCATTTCCGTCGCACGCGTCCGAAGAAGCGGAAGAAGATGTGCCGCGGGGAATGCGGGCGGGAGGGCGGGGAAGCGGATGGCATTCGGCAGGAACATGACCGGCGAGTCCTTTGGGCCGGTGCCCTGGGAGGAGATCACCAGGTTCACGGTCGGCAGGTCGCTGCGCGACGCGGTCCGCGCGTCCAAGCGGGGCACGGGGGCGCACGCCCTGCGCGTCCCGCGCCTGCACGGCGGCGAGGAGTACATGGTCCCGGCGGTGTACATCGTGCCGTCAGGGCCGGACGGCGCCCCGCTGCGGCAGGCGGGCTTCCGGCTGTACGAGGACGAGGGCCGCGCCCGGCTGCTGTGCGCGGTGGCCCCGGACGGCCCCGGCGGCGACCGCCACCGGGTGACCGACGCGGCCGGGCGGGAGGCCGGCACCGTCCACCGCACCCCGGCGGCCCAGCGGCTGGTCCGGCACGGCTGGTGGCTGGAGCAGCCCGGTCGCCCCGAGGTGGCCGCCGCGCGCCGCTGGGCCGAGGGGGGACCCGGGCGGATCGCCGGGCGGGGCGTCGGCAAGCTCCTCGGCAGCGTCGTCGACAACGTCCTGAGCCTGGGCGCCGAGGACACCGGGGACACCCCGCTCCACCCGGTGCTCTGGCGGGCGGGGGAGGAGACCGTGCTCTCCTTCCGGCCCTCCCAGGGCCCCCGCTGGTACACGGTCGAGCGGGACGGCTGGCTGGACAAGCGGCTGGCCTTCGCCCTCGCGGTCCTGCGGGAGGGCGAGGTGTGGGGCGCGGACCGCCGCTGACGCCCGACTCCCCCTAAGGTGCTGCTGTCCGGGTGACCACGGAGCCCGGGGGACAGGGGGACCCGATGCAGGCGCTCGAAGACGGCGAACCGCGGACGATCGGCGCGTACCGGCTGCTCGGCCGGCTCGGCGCGGGCGGCATGGGCCGGGTCTACCTGGGGCGCAGCGCGGGCGGCCGGACCGTCGCCGTGAAGGTGGTGCACCCCCACTTCGCCTCCGACGCGGAGTTCCGCACCCGCTTCCGCCGCGAGGTGGAGGCCGCCCGGCGGGTGGGCGGGGAGTGGACCGCGCCCGTGCTGGACGCCGACCCGGAGGCGGCCGTGCCGTGGGTGGCGACCGGGTACGTGGCGGGGCCCGCGCTGGACCGGGCGGTCGCCGGGCACGGGCCGCTGCCGGAGGCCTCGGTGCGGGCGGTGGGCGCGGGGCTGGCCCGGGCCCTGGTGGCGGTGCACGGGCTGGGCCTCGTCCACCGGGACGTGAAGCCCTCCAACGTGATGCTGACCCTGGACGGGCCGCGGCTGATCGACTTCGGGATCGCCCGGGCCACGGACGGCACCGCGTCGCTGACCTCCACCGGGGTGTCGATCGGCTCGCCCGGCTACATGTCCCCCGAGCAGATCCTCGGCAAGGGGGTCACGGGGGCGTCGGACGTGTTCTCGCTGGGCGCGGTCCTGGCCTTCGCGGCGACCGGCCGGCCGCCGTTCAGCGGGGACAACTCCGCGACCCTCCTCTACAAGGTGGTGCACGAGCCGCCGGAGCTGGACGCCCTCCCGGACGGCGAGCTGCGCGGGCTGATCGCGGCCTGCCTGGCGAAGGCGGCGTCCGAGCGGCCGTCGCCCGAGGCGCTGGCGGCCGTGCTGGGCGGGGCGCTGGGCGTTCCGGGGTGGCTGCCGGCGCCATTGGTGGAGGAGGCGAGCCGGGCGGCGGTGGCGCTGCTGGACCTGGACGCCGACGCCTCCGAGGGCGGGGGCGGACCGGCGGGGCCCGGCGGTTCCGCCTTCCCCGGGGCGGGCGCGGGTCCGGGAACCCGGGCCGGCTCCGGATCCGGGAACGCGGCGGGGGCCGCGGCCGGTTCGGGCGCCCGGCCAGGCCACGGGTCCGGGCCGGGGTCCGGGTCAGGGCCGGTGGCGTTCACCGGGGGGTCCTACGGAGGGTCCTACGGCGGGCCCGCCGGGGTCGGGTTCGGGACGCCGGACCCCTCGTACGGGACCCCGTCCGGGTACGCGGCGACCGCGGGCCCCTACGGCTCCGGCGCGGGCGCTCCCGGTTCGGGAGCCGGGTTCGGCGGCGGCGCGTACGGGGCGGGGCCCGGCGCCACGGGCCCCGGCTCCACGGGCGGCGGGGTGTACGGGGCGCCCACCGAGACGGCGGGGCGCGGCGGGGTCCCGGGGCCGCGGACCGTTCCGGTGGACGAGCGGCGCGGGGTCACCGTCAGCGCGGCCGGCCGCCGCTTCAGCTGCACCCTGGTGCTCGGCGCGGCGGCCGCCCTGGTGGCGCTGTCCGGAGGGCTGTACGGGATGGGGCTGCTGCCCGGTCAGGGGGACGTCCGGGACGCGGCGGTGGGCAAGCCCCCGACCGCCTCGACCCCGGATCCCGCCGCCTCCGCCCCCTCGTCCTCCGCCTCCGCGCCGAAGGGGTCCCGCAAGGACGTCCCCGAGCAGTTCATCGGCACGTGGAAGGGCAGCGTCACCACCAGCATCAAGGCCACCACCGAGTTCGAGATCACCATCAAGGCCGGCGGGATCGGCGAGGTCGTCGCCCGGGACAAGTCGGTCCTTCCGGTCCTCGGCACCGACTGCAGCGGCGACTGGAGGCTCTCCTCCGCCACCGACGGCTCCCTGGTCCTGGACAGCTCGGTCGGCTCCAATCCGGCCCCCGGCATCTGCTCCGGCGGCTCCGCCGACGAGCGCTTCACCCTCAACCCCGGCGGCACGCTGCACTACAGGTCGGGCGACAGGGGGGCCGGCAACCCCGAGGGCGACCTCGTCCGCAGCCCCTGACCGGGGGGCCCCGCCCCCTGGCGGAGCCGGTCGGGGGCCCTGGCGTAGGCTGGATCGGTCCGGACCCTTGACACACCGCCGAAAGGTGACCCACCGGTGACCGACCTGGCCGCACTCCAGTCCGTCCTCGACCGCGCCGCCGAGGGGGGCCGGATCACCAAGGAAGAGGCGCTCGACCTCTACCGGCACGCTCCCCTGCACGCCCTCGGCCAGGCCGCCGACGCGGTGCGCCGGCGCCGCTACGCGGGTACCGAGCACATCGCGACGTACATCATCGAGCGCAACATCAACTACACCAACGTGTGCGTCACGGCCTGCAAGTTCTGCGCCTTCTACGCGGCCCCGAAGGACACGAAGAAGGGCTGGACCCGCGGCCTCGACGACATCCTGCGCCGCTGCGCGGAGACCGTCGAGCTCGGCGGCACGCAGGTGATGTTCCAGGGCGGGCACCACCCGGACTTCGGCGTGGAGTACTACGAGGAGCACTTCTCCGCCATCAAGAAGGCCTTCCCGCAGCTGGTCATCCACTCCCTCGGCGCGTCCGAGGTCGAGCACATGGCCCGCATCTCCGGCGTCTCCGCCGAGGAGGCCATCCAGCGCATCCACGCCGCCGGCCTCGACTCCTTCGCGGGTGCCGGCGCCGAACTCCTGCCCGAGCGGCCGCGCAAGGCGATCGCCCCGCTGAAGGAGTCCGGCGAGCGCTGGCTGGAGATCATGGAGATCGCCCACGGGCTGGGCGTGGAGTCCACCTCCACCATGCTGATGGGCACCGGCGAGACCAACGCCGAGCGCATCGAGCACATCGCGATGATCCGCGACACGCAGGACCGCACGGGCGGCTTCCGCGCGTTCATCCCGTACACGTACCAGCCCGAGAACAACCACCTCAAGGGCCGGACGCAGGCGACCGTGTTCGAGTACCTGCGCATGATCGCGATCGCGCGGCTCTTCCTCGACAACGTCGCCCACATCCAGGGCTCCTGGCTGACCGTCGGCAAGGAGGCCGGCCAGCTCGCCCTGCACTACGGCGCCGACGACCTCGGTTCGATCATGCTGGAGGAGAACGTCGTCTCCTCCGCCGGCGCCAAGCACCGCTCGAACCGCCAGGAGATCATCGACCTGATCCGCAAGGCGGGCCGCGTCCCGGCGCAGCGCGCGACGACGTACGAGCACCTCGTCGTCCACGAGGACCCGGCGAACGACCCCGTCGACGACCGCGTCGTCTCGCACATCTCCTCGACCGCCATCGAGGGGGGCACCGCCCACCCCGAGCTGAAGCTCATCTCCGCGAACTGACGCGGACCGGTCCCCGATGCTGACGCTGCACACCGCCGACCTCCTCGTCACCGGCCCCGGCGCCGCACCGCTGGAGGCCGGCGCCGTCCTGGTGGAGGGCGACCGGATCGTCCGCACGGGCGCGTACGGGGAGCTCGGCGCGACCGCGCCGCACGCCCGCGTGCGGCGCTGGCCCGGGGTGCTGACCCCGGGGCTGCTGGCGCGCGGGGCGGACGTGCTGCTGGAGGGGACGTACTACCCGGACGACCCGTACGAGGTCACCGAGCTCGGCGCCGCCCCGGTCACCGGTGCCGCGGCGCTCGACGCCCTGAAGCTGACCGAGTCCCGCTGGGGCAACAGCGCCCGGCGCGGCACGCAGAAGCTGCTGGCGCGCGGGGTGGTGGCGGTCGCCGGGCGGTTCTCGGTCCCGGCGGTGCGCACGGCGGTGGTCCGCTCGGGCCTGGCCGTCGTCCCGCCCGCCCCCTACGAGGGCGCGCCCGCACTGGACCCGCTCACCGGGCGGGAGAGCGCCGGGCAGGCCTTCCACGGGGTGCTGGAGGCGGGGGCGGCGGCCCGGTTCGCGGTGTTCGCGGTGGCGGACGAGGCCGAGCTGCTGGAGCGCGGGGCGACCACCTGCGTGGCGACGGTCATCGGCGGCCGGCTGCTGCACCGGCGGCGGTAGGGGCTCCCGGAGGGGGCTGCCGGGCGGGGGCCGCCGCCCCGGGAGCGCCGCCGCCCCGGCCGGGTGAGGGCACCGCTCCGCTCCGGGGGCGGGCCTGAGAGGATGGCCCCGTACGAGCCGACCGACCGGCAGACACCGAGCAGCGAGGGGCCACCGCCAGTGACTAGGGCTTCCCTGGACAAGCAGCCGCACGAAGTCGCCTCCATGTTCGACGGCGTGGCGGAGAAGTACGACCTCACCAACGACGTCCTCTCCCTCGGCCAGGCCCGCCTGTGGCGCAGGGAGGCCGCGAAGGCGGTCGCCGCCCGTCCGGGCCACACGGTGCTCGACCTGGCCGCCGGTACCGCGACCTCGTCCCTCCCGTACGCCGCGACCGGCGCCTACGTCGTCCCCTGCGACTTCTCCCTGGGCATGCTCCGCGAGGGCAAGAAGCGCAACCCGTGGCTCCCGCTGACGGCGGGCGACGCGACCCGGCTCCCCTTCAAGGACGACGTCTTCGACACCGTGACGATCTCCTTCGGGCTGCGCAACGTCCAGGACACGGACGCCGCGCTGCGCGAGCTGTACCGGGTGACCAAGCCCGGCGGGCAGGTCGTCATCAGCGAGTTCTCGCAGCCGACGTGGGCGCCGTTCCGCACGGTCTACACGGAGTACCTGATGCGCGCCCTGCCGCCGGTGGCCCGCGCGGTCTCCTCGAACCCCGACGCGTACGTGTACCTCGCCGAGTCCATCCGTGCGTGGCCGGACCAGCCGGCGCTGGCCGGGCTGCTCCAGAAGGCCGGCTGGGGCGAGGTCGCCTGGCGCAACCTCAGCGGCGGCATCGTGGCCCTGCACCGCGGCGTCAAGGCCCAGTAGCGTCCGTTGGCTCCCGTGGACTACCAGCACCTCCTGGAACGCATCGCGGCGGACGTCGCCCCGCTCATCGGCAGCGGCACCCCGGCCGAGTACATCCCGGCGCTGGCGGGGGTGGACCCGCGACGGTTCGGGATGGCCGTCGCCGACCTCGACGGCAACGTCTTCGGCACCGGTGACTGGCAGGTCCCCTTCTCCACCCAGTCGATCACCAAGGTGTTCGCCCTGGCCCTCGCCCTCGCCGAGGGCGGGGACAGCCTGTGGGAGCGGGTGGGGCGGGAGCCGTCCGGCAACCCGTTCAACTCCCTGGTGCAGCTGGAGTACGAGAACGGCATCCCGCGCAACCCCTTCATCAACGCGGGCGCGCTCGTCGTCACGGACCGGCTCCAGACCCTGACGGGTGACGCGAGCAGCGAACTCCTGGACTTCCTGCGGCAGGAGAGCGGGAACCCGGACGTCGGCTTCGACCCGGAGGTCGCCGCGTCCGAACAGGAACACGGCGACCGGAACGCGGCCGTCGCGCACTTCATGGCCTCGTACGGCAACATCGACAACCCCGTGCCGGCGCTGCTCGACCACTACTTCTGGCAGTGCTCGATCGAGATGACCTGCGCGGACCTGGCCCTGGCCGGCCGCTTCCTGGCCCGCCACGGGCTGCGCGCGGACGGCTCGCGGCTGCTGACGCGCAGCGAGGCGAAGCAGGTCAACGCGGTGATGCTGACCTGCGGGACCTACGACGCGGCCGGGGAGTTCGCGTACCGGGTGGGGCTGCCGGGCAAGAGCGGGGTCGGCGGCGGCATCATCGCGGTCGTCCCCGGCCGGTGCACCCTCGCGGTGTGGAGCCCGGGCCTGGACGCGCAGGGCAACTCGGTCGCGGGCGTGGCCGCCCTGGACCGCTTCACGACCCTGACGGGCCTCAGCGTCTTCTGACCCGGCCGCCGGGCTCCCACCGGGCCGGCGGGCCTACGGTCGGCCGAGCGCGAGCGCGAGCTCGTAGCGCAGGGCGCGGCGGTCGGGCGGCGCCGGGAACTCCTCCGCCAGCGTCATGCCGAGCCGCTCCGCCACCGCCACCGAACGCACGTTGCGGGCGTCGATCACCGCGCAGACCCGCTCGACCCCGACCTCCCGCAGCCGCTCCAGCGTGGCCAGCGCGGCGGCGTACGCGTACCCCTTGCCCCACGCGGTCCGCCCCAGCCGCCACCCGATCTCGATCCGCCCCACCGGCCCCCACTCCTTGTGCGCCGGCCACGGCTGCGCGCCCGTGAAGCCGATGACCTCGCCGGCCCCGTCCAGCAGGGTCCACAGGCAGTGCCCCAGCTGGGCGTCGTGCATCCGCTGGCGGGCGGTGATCTCCTCGTACGCGGACAGCTCCGCGGGTCCGCCGAGGAACTCCATCACGTCCGCGTCGTCGAAGACGCGGTGCCAGGCCCGCGCGTCCTCGTCGATCGGTACGCGGAGCCGGACCGCCGGCAGCGGCGGCAGGGTCGTCGGGGAGGTCGTCATCGGGGCAGCCCTTCGGATCGCGATCTCTCTCGCTGCATAGACTGCGTCATGTCCTGTGCCGTTGGGCACCCCTTATCGAGCCTTCGGGAGACCCCGCAGTGACCGAGCGCACCGAGCCCCTCTCCGAACACTCCGCGGACGTGATCGTCGTCGGGGCCGGGCCCGCCGGCTCGACGACCGCCTACTACCTCGCCAAGGCGGGGCTCGACGTCCTGCTCCTGGAGAAGACGGCGTTCCCGCGCGAGAAGGTCTGCGGCGACGGTCTGACCCCGCGCGCCACCAAGCAGCTGGTGGCGATGGGCATCGACATCTCCGAAGAGGCCGGCTGGCTGCGCAACAAGGGCCTGCGCATCATCGGCGGCGGGCAGCGGCTCCAGCTGGACTGGCCGGAACTCGCCTCTTTCCCGGACTACGGACTCGTGCGCAAGCGCGACGACTTCGACGAGATCCTGGCCCGTCAGGCGCAGAAGGCGGGGGCCCGCCTGTACGAGCGCTGCAACGTCGGCGAGCCCGTCCGCGACCCGCGCACCGGCCACATCACCGGTGTGCAGGCGAAGCTCGGCGAGGAGAAGACCCCGGCCACCTTCCACGCCCCGCTCGTCATCGCGGCCGACGGCAACTCCTCGCGCCTGTCCCTCGCGATGGGCCTGCACCGGCGCGAGGACCGCCCGATGGGCGTGGCGGTGCGCACGTACTTCACCTCGCCCCGGCACGACGACGACTACCTGGAGTCCTGGCTGGAGCTGTGGGACCGGCGCGGCCCGCAGGACCGGCTGCTGCCCGGCTACGGCTGGATCTTCGGCATGGGCGACGGCACGTCCAACGTCGGCCTCGGCATCCTGAACTCCTCCTCCGCCTTCAAGGAGCTGGACTGGCGCGAGGTCCTCAAGGCCTGGTGCGCGTCCATGCCGGAGGACTGGGGCTACACCCCCGAGAACATGACGCAGCCGATCCGCGGTGCGGCCCTGCCGATGGCCTTCAACCGGCAGCCGCACTACACCAAGGGCCTGCTGCTGGTCGGTGACGCGGGCGGGCTCGTCAACCCGTTCAACGGCGAGGGCATCGCCTACGCGATGGAGTCGGGCCGGATCGCGGCGGACGTCGTCGTGCAGGCCCACGCCCGCGCCACCCCGGCGCAGCGGGAGCTGGCGCTGCACAACTACCCGAAGGTGCTGAAGGAGACCTACGGCGGCTACTACTCGCTGGGCCGCGCCTTCGTGAAGCTGATCGGCAACCCGAAGGTCATGAAGATCGCCGCGCAGCGGGGCCTGACGCACCCGGTGCTGATGCGCTTCACGCTGAAGATGCTGGCGAACCTGACGGACCCGACGGGCGGCGACGCGATGGACCGCATCATCAACGGCCTCTCGAAGGTGGCCCCGAAGGCCTGAGCCGGGCTCCAGACGCCTCCTGAGCCGCCCCCGGGTCCCCGGTGGGCGGCTCAGCCGTCCGCGGGCTCCTCGACGCCCTCCGGGGCCCCGTGGACGGCCCGGACGCAGCGCGCCAGGAGGACCAGGCCGGCCAGCAGGAGGGCGCAGGAGACGGTCCAGCCGAGGCCCAGGGTCAGGGGGGTGCCCGGTTTGCGCCAGGGGCGGGCGGTGGTCAACAGCCAGCCGCCGACCGACAGGAGGCACAGGCCGAGGGCGGCGGGGAGGGCGGTGGCGTCGCCGGACTCCTCGCACGAGGTTCCGCTCACGGGATCACCACCTCAGGGAATCGCAACGGGCGCACGGGTACGCCGTCTATCTTCGCAGGGCCCCGGAGGGTTCCGTACGGGCCGTCCGGCGGGCGGGATTCCGGGCATGCCGAAGGCCCGGCGCTCCACCCCCGAGCGGGGGAGCACCGGACCTCGCGGAGACCGGGTGGGTCAGAGGACGCGGACCGCGCCCGTCGGCATGTCGTAGCTCATCGTGCGCTCGACGATGCCCGCGCTGGGGTTCTGCGCGCCGACGAACTTGCCGCCGCCGACGTAGATGGCGACGTGGTAGGCGCTGCCCTTGGGGCCCCAGTACAGGATGTCGCCCGGCTGGAGGTTGCTGAGCGAGACCGAGGTGCCGGCCATGGACTGGTCCTGCGAGACACGGTCCAGGGTGATGCCCGCCTGGCGGTAGGCGGCCTGCACGAGGCCCGAGCAGTCGTACGCGGAGGGGCCGGTGGCGCCCATGACGTACGCCTTGCCGACCTGGGCGTAGACGAAGTTGACGATGGCCGCGGCGGAGCCGGTCGCGGAGGAGCGGCCGCTGCTGGAGCCGCCCTTGACCACGGCACCGCTGCCGTCGTCGGAGGCGGAGGCGCTGGTCAGGGAGGAGCGGCCGCCGTTGCGGGTGGCGCGCTCGGCGTCGGCCTTGCGGTCGGCCTCCTGCTTGGCCTTCTGCTCGGCGACCTTCTGGGCGTCTTCCTTCGCCTGCTTCGCCTCGGCGGCGGCACCCGTACGGGCGCTCTCCTCCTGGGCGTTCAGCTCGCCGGTGACGGCGGCCTCGACGGCGGCGACGCGGGTGTTCTCGGCGGCCGTGTTGACCGCGTTGGAGACCTCGGTGCCGAGGTCCAGGCTGAGGACCGGCATCTCCAGCGTCGTCTCGGCCACGGGCTCGGTAGACGGGGACGCGCTCGCGGTGCCGGCCATGGCCAGGGTGCTGAGGACGCCACCGGCAACTCCGGCGCGGACCGCGAGCTTCGAGGTGCTGCGGCGGGGCTTCCGGTGGCTGGGTATGTGAGCGGTGTGGGACATGGGACAACCGCTATCAGGGGTGCAGGGTCACCTTCAAGAAACGTGGTCTGCGCCACAGTTGCGGAAAACGGCGGGCAACCGGGCGCGTCGCGACTCTTATTGACGCCGTAACGGACGAATCGGACACCCCTTCACAGGGCTGTGATCATGGGGTTTCAGTAATAAGTCCGAATTGATCCACGCCTACCATCCCCCCGTACAGATGGCCAAGCCTCCTTTTTGCGGGCCCTCCCGGGTGTGTCGCAGGTCACAGTCACCCGCCGCCGTGAGGGCGCCGTGGCCGGTCCGTGATCCGACCGTGAGGTGTCCGTGCGTTCCGGGGCGCGGTGCGGGCGCCCGGGTTCGTGAACCGGTGCACATCCTCCCGGCGCCGGGAGGGCCGTCCACTTCCGTACCGCCGGGCTCCCCCGGCCGGGGGAGGCGGATTCCCTTATCACCCGGGCCGCCCTGCCGCCAATTTGCCTGTAGCGCCCATTGTTTGATAGTGCAAGGCCGCCTTCACCTGCGATGACGGGGTCGGATGTCACCTTTGGTGATCATGTGGATGCCTTGCGTATGAAGATCGCCACTCGTCGGGCTTCATGATCGTTCGTCAGGTGGTGGAGATCACAAACTCGGTGTTGTTACCCGTGTCGCAGATCACAGACCGGCAGGCATAAGATGCGCACCAGTCCGGCTTGTGAACTGCCTCACATGCGATCGCCCCCGCTCCGGCGGCCGCGGTCTCCCGGGGCGGCTCCCCCCGGCCACCGCTGGGAGGCCCCCAACGCCGGCGCAGCGGTCCAACGGTCAAGGACGACTGGAAGGAGCGAGGAGCGTGAATGCCTACGCACCCATCCTCGTGCTCGGCGCCATCGGCGCAGGGTTTGCGATCTTCTCCGTGGTCATGGCCACGCTGATCGGCCCAAAACGGTACAACCGGGCGAAGCTTGAGGCGTACGAATGCGGCATCGAGCCCACCCCGATGCCCGCCGGCGGCGGCCGCTTCCCCATCAAGTACTACCTCACGGCGATGCTCTTCATCGTCTTCGACATCGAGATCGTCTTCCTCTACCCCTGGGCCGTCACCTTCGACTCCCTGGGGATCTTCGGGCTCGTCGAGATGCTGCTCTTCGTGCTCACCGTCTTCGTCGCCTACGCATACGTCTGGCGCCGCGGCGGGCTGGAATGGGACTGAGGGGCTGAATTTTCCATGGGACTGGAAGAGAAGCTGCCGAGCGGCTTCCTGCTGACCACCGTCGAACAGGCCGCGGGCTGGGTGCGCAAGGCATCCGTCTTCCCCGCCACCTTCGGCCTCGCGTGCTGCGCCATCGAGATGATGACCACCGGCGCCGGCCGCTACGACCTCGCCCGCTTCGGCATGGAGGTCTTCCGCGGCTCCCCGCGCCAGGCCGACCTGATGATCGTCGCCGGCCGGGTCAGCCAGAAGATGGCGCCGGTGCTGCGGCAGGTGTACGACCAGATGCCCGCCCCCAAGTGGGTCATCTCCATGGGGGTCTGCGCCTCCTCGGGCGGCATGTTCAACAACTACGCGATCGTCCAGGGCGTCGACCACATCGTCCCGGTGGACATCTACCTCCCCGGCTGCCCGCCCCGCCCCGAGATGCTCATGGACGCGATCCTCAAGCTCCACCAGAAGATCCAGGGCTCCAAGCTCGGCGTGAACCGGGAAGAGGCGGCGCGCGAGGCGGAGGAGGCGGCCCTCAAGGCCCTCCCCACCATCGAGATGAAGGGGCTCCTGCGGTGAGCGACGAACCCGCCGTGGAGAACGGCAACGGCAACAACGTCCCCGCCCCCCGGGCGGCCGCCCCCGGGCCCGAGGTGATCGGCGTCCGCAAGGGCATGTTCGGCGCCAGGAACGGCGGCGACACCAGCGGCTACGGCGGCCTCGTCCGCACCGTGGCCCTGCCCGGCGCGAGCTCCCGCCCGTACGGGTCGTACTTCGACGAGGTCGCCGACGAACTCGAAGGCGCCCTGGAGGAGCAGGACCTGCTCCCGGAGAACGCGATCGAGAAGGTCGTCGTCGACCGCGGCGAGATGACCCTGCACATCGCCCGCGAGCACCTGGTGCGGGTGGCCTCGACGCTGCGCGACGACCCGGCGCTGCGCTTCGAGCTGTGCACCGGGGTCGCGGGCGTGCACTTCCCCGACGACAAGGGGCGCGAGCTGCACGCCGTCTACCACCTGCGCTCCCTCACCCACGGCCGGATCGTCCGGCTGGAGGTGTCGGTGCCCGACGGCGACCCGCACGTCCCCTCGCTCGTCACGGTCTACCCGACCAACGACTGGCACGAGCGCGAGGCCTACGACTTCTTCGGCCTGGTCTTCGACGGCCACCCGGCGCTCACGCGGATCATGATGCCGGACGACTGGCAGGGCTTCCCGCAGCGCAAGGACTACCCGCTCGGCGGCATCCCCGTCGAGTACAAGGGCGCCCAGATCCCGGCTCCCGACCAGCGGAGGTCGTACAGCTGATGTCGAACACCCCCAACGCCGCCGACCACGCGGCCTCCCGCGAGACCACCGAGGGCACCGTCTACACCGTCACCGGCGGCGACTGGGACGAGATCGTCCAGTCGGCCGCCAAGGCGGACGACGAGCGCATCGTCGTCAACATGGGCCCGCAGCACCCCTCCACCCACGGGGTGCTCCGCCTGATCCTGGAGATCGACGGCGAGACGGTCACCGAGGCCCGCTGCGGCATCGGCTACCTGCACACCGGCATCGAGAAGAACCTCGAATTCCGGAACTGGACGCAGGGCACCACCTTCGTGACGCGCATGGACTACCTGACGCCCTTCTTCAACGAGACGGCCTACTGCCTCGGCGTCGAGAAGCTCCTCGGCATCACCGACCAGATCCCGGACCGCGCCACCGTCATCCGCGTCCTGCTGATGGAGCTCAACCGGCTCTCCTCCCACCTGGTGTGCATCGCCACCGGCGGCATGGAGCTCGGCGCGACCACGATCATGATCTACGGGTTCCGGGACCGCGAGCTGATCCTCGACGTCTTCGAGCTGATCACCGGCCTGCGCATGAACCACGCCTTCGTCCGCCCCGGCGGCCTCGCCCAGGACCTGCCCCCGGGCGCGGTCGACCAGCTGCGCGAGTTCGTCAGGACGATGAAGAAGAACCTGCCGGAGTACGACAAGCTCGCCACCGGCAACCCGATCTTCAAGGCCCGCATGCAGGACGTCGGCTACCTCGACCTCGCCGGCTGCATGGCCCTCGGTGCCACAGGACCGATCCTGCGCTCGGCCGGCCTGCCGCACGACCTGCGCAAGACCGACCCCTACTGCGGGTACGACACCTACGAGTTCGACGTCCCCACCACCGAGAGCTGCGACTCCTACGGGCGGTTCCTGATCCGCCTGGAGGAGATGCGCCAGTCGCTGCGGATCGTCGAGCAGTGCCTGGACCGGCTGGAGCCGGGCCCGGTGATGGTCGCCGACAAGAAGATCGCCTGGCCGGCGCAGCTCGCGATGGGCCCCGACGGCCTCGGCAACTCCCTCGACCACATCAAGAACATCATGGGCACCTCCATGGAGGCCCTCATCCACCACTTCAAGCTGGTGACCGAGGGCTTCCGGGTCCCCGCCGGGCAGGCCTACGCGGCCGTCGAGTCCCCCAAGGGCGAACTCGGCGTCCACGTGGTCTCCGACGGCGGCACCCGCCCCTACCGGGTCCACTTCCGCGACCCGTCCTTCACCAACCTTCAGGCCATGGCGGCGATGTGCGAGGGCGGCCAGGTCGCCGACGTCATCGTCGCCGTCGCCTCCATCGACCCCGTGATGGGAGGCGTCGACCGATGACGGCCGATGCAGTGAATACGGGCGTCAGCCTCGGGATGCCGCAGCTGCCCGCCCCCGACTTCCCCGCCGAGGTGCGCGCCCGGCTGGAAGCGGACGCACAGGAGGTGATCGCCCGCTACCCCGACAGCCGCTCCGCGCTGCTGCCGCTGCTGCACCTGACGCAGTCCGAGGAGGGCCACGTCTCCCGCACCGGCATCCGCTTCTGCGCCGAGGTCCTCGGGCTGACCACCGCGGAGGTCACCGCGGTCGCCACCTTCTACACGATGTACCGGCGCGGGCCCAGCGGTGACTACCAGGTCGGCGTCTGCACGAACACCCTGTGCGCGGTGATGGGCGGCGACGCCATCTTCGACGAGCTCAAGCAGCACCTCGGGGTCGGCAACAACGAGACCACCCCCGACGGCAAGGTCACGCTGGAGCACATCGAGTGCAACGCGGCCTGCGACTACGCCCCCGTGGTGATGGTCAACTGGGAGTTCTTCGACAACCAGACCCCCGAGTCCGCCAAGGCGCTCGTGGACGACCTGCGCGCCGGACGCCCCGTCGAGCCGACCCGGGGCGCGCCGCTGTGCACGTACAAGGAGACCGCCCGGATCCTGGCGGGCTTCCCCGACGAGCGCGAGGGCGCGGTCGCGGCGAGCGGCGGAGCGGGCCCCGCGTCCCTGATCGGCCTGCGCATCGCCCGCGGCGAATCCCCGCACGCGCCGATCGTGCGCCCGCGGACCGAGACCGGCGGCGAGGGAGGGGAGTGATGTCCGTGTCGTCCAAGGAAAGTCACGGGGGTACCTCCCAGCCGGAGGCCGGGGGAGGTACGAGTCCGGAGAAGCTGCTCTCCCCCGTCCTGTCGGCGTTCTGGGACGAGCCCGAGTCGTGGACGCTGGAGACCTACCGGCGCCACGAGGGCTACGAGGGCCTGCGCAAGGCACTCGCGATGACCCCGGACGAGGTGATCGCCTACGTCAAGGACTCCGGTCTGCGCGGACGCGGCGGCGCGGGCTTCCCCACCGGGATGAAGTGGCAGTTCATCCCGCAGGGCGACGGCAAGCCGCACTACCTCGTCGTGAACGCGGACGAGTCGGAACCGGGAACCTGCAAGGACATCCCCCTCCTGTTCGCCAACCCCCACTCCCTCATCGAGGGAATGATCATCGCCTGCTACGCGATCCGCTCGGAGCACGCCTTCATCTACCTGCGCGGCGAGACCGTGCCGGTGCTGCGGCGCCTGCACGAGGCGGTGCGCGAGGCGTACGCGGCCGGATACCTCGGCCAGGACATCGACGGCAGCGGGCGCAACCTCGACATCACCGTGCACGCGGGAGCGGGCGCGTACATCTGCGGCGAGGAGACGGCACTGCTCGACTCCCTCGAAGGCCGGCGCGGTCAGCCCCGGCTGCGTCCCCCCTTCCCCGCGGTCGAGGGGCTCTACGCGTGCCCCACTGTCGTCAACAACGTCGAGTCCATCGCCTCGGTTCCCGCGATCCTCGGCAGGGGCAAGGACTGGTTCAAGGCGATGGGGACGGAGAAGTCCCCCGGCTTCACCCTCTACTCCCTCTCCGGGCACGTCGCCGGCCCCGGCCAGTACGAGGCCCCCCTCGGCATCACCCTGCGCCAGCTCCTCGACATGAGCGGCGGCATGCGCCCCGGGCACCGGCTGAAGTTCTGGACCCCCGGCGGCTCCTCCACCCCCATGTTCACCGACGAGCACCTCGACGTCCCGCTCGACTACGAGGGCGTCGGCGCCGCCGGCTCGATGCTCGGCACCAAGGCGCTCCAGTGCTTCGACGAGACGACCTGCGTGGTCCGCGCCGTCACCCGCTGGACCGAGTTCTACGCCCACGAGTCCTGCGGCAAGTGCACCCCCTGCCGCGAGGGCACGTACTGGCTGGTGCAGCTGCTGCGGGACATCGAGGCCGGCAAGGGCGTCCTGTCCGACCTCGACAAGCTGAACGACATCGCCGACAACATCAACGGCAAGTCCTTCTGCGCGCTCGGCGACGGCGCCGCCAGCCCGATCTTCTCCTCGCTGAAGTACTTCCGCGCGGAGTACGAGCAGCACATCACCGGAA
Source organism: Streptomyces sp. NPDC093801 (assembly GCF_040701585.1). Taxonomy (NCBI): domain Bacteria; kingdom Bacillati; phylum Actinomycetota; class Actinomycetes; order Kitasatosporales; family Streptomycetaceae; genus Streptomyces; species Streptomyces sp. NPDC093801. The sequence goes on from NZ_JBFBDP010000044.1 coordinate 42,385, forward strand.
AGGGCTGCCCCTTCGACCCCAGGAAGTCGACCCTCTGGGCTGACGGTCCTTCCCTGAACTCCGAGGTGAACGCATGACCGTCAGCACGAACGCCCCGGCGGGCGGCGGCGAGGCGGCGAAGCCGGTACCGGACGCCGAGAACACGGTCACCCTGACCATCGACGGCGCCGAACTGTCCGTACCCAAGGGGACCCTGGTCATCAGGGCCGCCGAACAGCTCGGCATCGAGATCCCCCGGTTCTGCGACCACCCCCTCCTCGACCCGGCCGGCGCCTGCCGCCAGTGCATCGTCGAGGTCGAGGGCCAGCGCAAGCCGATGGCCTCCTGCACCATCACCTGCACCGACGGGATGGTCGTCCGCACCCAGCTGACCTCCGAGGCCGCCGACAAGGCCCAGCGCGGGGTGATGGAGCTGCTGCTCATCAACCACCCGCTGGACTGCCCCGTCTGCGACAAGGGCGGCGAGTGCCCGCTCCAGAACCAGGCGATGTCGCACGGCAACGCCGAGTCCCGGTTCGAGGGGCGCAAGCGCACGTACGAGAAGCCCGTCGCGATCTCCACCCAGGTGCTGCTGGACCGCGAGCGGTGCGTGCTGTGCGCGCGCTGCACCCGCTTCTCCAACCAGGTCGCCGGCGACCCGATGATCGAGCTGCTCGAGCGCGGCGCGCTCCAGCAGGTCGGCACCGGCGAGGGCGACCCGTTCGAGTCGTACTTCTCCGGCAACACCATCCAGATCTGCCCCGTCGGCGCCCTCACCTCGGCCGCCTACCGGTTCCGCTCCCGCCCCTTCGACCTCGTCTCCTCCCCGAGCGTGTGCGAGCACTGCGCGGGCGGCTGCGCGACCCGTACGGACCACCGGCGCGGGAAGGTGATGCGCCGCCTCGCCGCCGAGGACCCCGAGGTCAACGAGGAGTGGATCTGCGACAAGGGCCGCTTCGCGTTCCGGTACGCGCAGCGCCCGGACCGGCTGACCACCCCGCTCGTGCGCGGGGCGGACGGGGTCCTCGCCCCCGCGAGCTGGCCCGAGGCCCTGGAGGCCGCGGCCGCCGGGCTCACCGCCGCGCGCGGCCGCGCCGGGGTCCTGACCGGCGGCCGGCTGACCGTCGAGGACGCCTACGCCTACGCCAAGTTCGCCCGGGTGGTGCTCGACACCAACGACATCGACTTCCGGGCCCGCGTCCACAGCGCGGAGGAGACCGAGTTCCTGGCCGCCTCCGTCGCGGGGACCGGCAAGGACCTCGACGGCACGGGCGTCACCTACGCCTCCCTGGAAGCGGCCCCGGCCGTGCTGCTGGCGGGCATCGAGGCCGAGGAGGAGGCCCCCGGGGTCTTCCTGCGGCTGCGCAAGGCCCACCGCAAGCGCGGCCAGAAGACGTACGCGCTGGCGCCCTTCGCCACACGGGGCCTCACCAAGGCCGGCGGCACCCTGCTGGCCGCCGCCCCCGGCACCGAACCCGAATGGCTGGACGCCCTGGCCACCCGCACCGGCCTGGAGGCCGGCGGCGCCGAGGCCGCCGAGGCACTGCGCCGGCCCGGCGCGGTCCTCGTCGTCGGCGAGCGGCTCGCCGGGGTGCCCGGCGCGCTGACCGCCGCCGTACGGGCGGCCACCGCGACCGGGGCCCGGCTGGTGTGGATCCCGCGCCGGGCCGGGGAGCGGGCCGCGGTCGAGGCGGGCGCCCTGCCGTCGCTGCTCCCCGGCGGCCGCCCCGCCACCGACCCGCGGGCCCGCGACGAGGTCGCCGCCGCCTGGGGGCTGGACGCGCTGCCGCACCGCTACGGCCGCGACACCGGCCAGATCGTCGAGGCCGCCGCGACCCGCGAGCTGTCCGCGCTGCTGGTCGCGGGCGTCGAGGTCGGCGACCTGCCCGACCCGCGGCGGGCCCGCACCGCGCTGGAGGAGGCCTTCGTGGTCTCCCTGGAGCTGCGGCCCGGCGAGGTCACCGACCACGCGGACGTGGTCCTGCCGGTCGCCGCCGTCGCGGAGAAGGCGGGCACGTTCATCAACTGGGAGGGCCGGGTCCGGCCGTTCGAGGCCGCCCTCAAGCCCGACCAGATGACCCGCCGGCTCGCCCCGGCCGACGCCCGCGTGCTGCACATGCTGGCCGACGCCGCCGACCGGCCGATCGCGCTGCCCGACGTGCACGCCGTCCGGCGGGAGCTGGAGCGGCTCGGCCCCTGGGAGGGCGACCTGGCCCCCGAGCGGTCCACCGACCCGGTGCCGCTGCCCCGGCCCGGCGCGGGCGAGGCCCTCCTCGCCGGGCACCGCCTGCTGCTGGACCTCGGCCGGCTCCAGGAGGGCGACGAGGCCCTGGCCGGGACCCGGCACGAGGCCGCGGCCCGCCTCTCGGCCTCCACGGCCGCCGAGACCGGCGTCAAGGACGGCGACCTCCTCGCCGTCACCGGCCCGGCCGGCTCGGTGGAACTCCCGCTGCGGATCACCGAGATGCCCGACCGTGTCGTGTGGCTCCCCCTGAACTCCACCGGCGCCGGCGTCCCCGCCGACACCGGCGCACTGCCCGGCACCCTCGTCCGCATCGGACCGGCGCCGGCCCCGGCCGCCCCCGCCAAGGAGGTGCGAGCATGACCGGCCTCGCCCACATCGCGGCGCACCAGCCGCACGTCCTCGCCGCCGAGGACCTGAGCCTGTTCGGCAAGGACGTCTGGTGGCTCGTCCTGCTGAAGGCGGTGTTCTGCTTCGCCTTCCTGATGGTGACCGTGCTGTTCTCCATCGTGTGGGAGCGCAAGGTCGTCGCCTGGATGCAGCTGCGCATCGGCCCCAACCGGCACGGCCCCTGGGGCATGCTCCAGTCGCTCGCCGACGGCGTGAAGCTGATGCTGAAGGAGGACGTGGTCGTCAAGCGGGCCGACAAGGTGGTCTACGTCCTGGCGCCGATCATCGCGGCGATCCCGGCGTTCATGGCCATCGCGGTGATCCCGTTCGGACCGGCCGACGACGAGGTCTCCATCTTCGGCCAGCGCACCACGATGCAGCTGACCGACCTGCCCATCGCGATGCTGTACGTCCTGGCCGTGGCCTCCGTCGGCATCTACGGCATCGTCCTGGCGGGCTGGTCCTCCGGTTCCACCTACCCGCTGCTCGGCGGCCTGCGCTCCTGCGCGCAGATGATCTCCTACGAGATCGCGATGGGCGCGGCCTTCGCCTCCGTCTTCCTCTACTCCGGGTCGATGTCGACCTCGGCCATCGTGGAGGCGCAGGCGGACCGCTGGTACGTCCTGCTGCTGCCGGTGTCCTTCATCATCTACGTGATCACGATGGTCGGCGAGACCAACCGCGCCCCCTTCGACATGCCGGAGTCCGAGGGCGACCTGGTCGGCGGCTTCAACACCGAGTACTCCTCCATCAAGTTCGCGCTGTTCATGCTGGCCGAGTACGTCAACATGGTCACCGTCTCGGCCGTCTCCGTCACCCTCTTCCTGGGCGGCTGGCGGGCCCCGGCGCCGATCTCCACGTACTGGGAGGGCGCGAACCACGGCTGGTGGCCGATGCTCTGGTTCGTCATCAAGGTGCAGCTGCTGCTGTTCTTCTTCATCTGGCTGCGCGGCACGCTGCCGCGCGTGCGCTACGACCAGCTGATGAAGCTCGGCTGGAAGGTGCTGATCCCGGTCTCCGTGGTCTGGCTGATGCTGGTCGCCACCGTCCGGGCGCTGCGCAACGAGCGCTACGACTTCTCGGAGATCGTGCTCTACGTCGGCGGGGCCGTGGTGGCGATCCTGCTGCTGACCTCCGTCGCCGACCACTTCCGCGACAAGCGGGAGAAGACGGCGGCGGAACGGGCCGGGAAGGCCGCGGCCGCCGAGCCCTTCGACCCGATGGCGGGCGGGTTCCCCGTACCGCCCAAGCCCGGCCAGCACCTGGCACCCGTACCGCGCAGGCGGCCCCGCGGAGAGCGGGAGCTGATCGCCAGCGGCGGGACGCACACCGACAGTGACCGAGAGGAGGGTTGAGACGTGTCTGACGAGAAGTCCGAAAAGTGGCAGAACCCGGTGGCCGGCTTCGGCGTGACCTTCAAGGCCATGTTCAAGAAGCGCCTCACCGAGCAGTACCCGGAGCAGGAGAAGACCACCGCCCCGCGGTTCCACGGACGGCACCAGCTCAACCGGCACCCCGACGGCCTGGAGAAGTGCATCGGGTGCGAGCTGTGCGCCTGGGCCTGTCCCGCCGACGCGATCTACGTGGAGGGCGCGGACAACACCGACGAGGAGCGCTACTCCCCGGGCGAGCGGTACGGGCGGGTCTACCAGATCAACTACGCCCGCTGCATCCTGTGCGGGCTCTGCATCGAGGCGTGCCCGACCCGGGCGCTGACCATGACGAACGAGTTCGAACTGGCCGACGCCAGCCGCGAGTCGCTGATCTACACCAAGGAGCAGCTCCTCGCCGGGCTGACCGAGGGCATGGTCGACAGCCCGCACTCGATCTTCCCGGGCATGGACGAGCAGGACTACTACCGGGGTCTGGTGACGGGCGCGGCGCCCGGGACCGAGCGGCAGGTGGCGGTCTCCAAGGGCGAGGTCCCGCAGGAGTCCGCCGCTTCCGGGCCCGCTTCCGAGAAGGCGGCCGGCCGATGAGCGCCCTCCTGACCACCGCGGCCTCCGCCACCACGACGTCGACGGGCGAGGCCATCCAGTTCTGGGTGCTCGCCGCCGTCGCCGTCGTCGGCGCGCTGTGCACCATCCTGATGAGGAAGGCCGTGCACAGCGCCCTGTGCCTGGCCGGGACGATGATCGTCCTGGCGGTCTTCTACCTCGCCAACGGGGCGTACTTCCTGGGCGTGGTCCAGGTCATCGTCTACACCGGCGCCATCATGATGCTGTTCCTCTTCGTGGTCATGCTCGTCGGCGTCACGGCGGCGGACTCGCTGAAGGAGACCATCAAGGGGCAGCGCTGGATGGCCGCCCTGTGCGGGCTCGGCTTCGGCATCCTGCTGATCGCCGGCCTCGCCAACGCCGGGCTGACCCACTTCAACGGCCTCGGCCGGGTCAACTCCGCGGGGCACGTCGAGGGCCTGGCCCAGCTGATCTTCACCCGGTACATCTTCGCCTTCGAGATCACCGGCGCCCTGCTGATCACGGCGGCCGTCGGCGCGATGGTCCTCACCCACCGCGAGCGCACCGAGCAGGCCGCCACCCAGCGCGAGCTCTCCGAGCGGCGCGTGCGCGAGGGCGTCCAGGTCCCGCCGCTGCCGGCCCCCGGCGTCTACGCCCGGCACAACGCCGTGGACGTCGCCGGCCTGCTCCCGGACGGCTCCCCGTCCGATCTGACCGTCAGCAAGACGCTGCGCGCCCGCGGCCAGATCCGCGACGTGTCCGGCCAGGCCCTGGACGACCTCAAGGCGCTGGAGCAGCGCTCCGCGGAGCGCCTGGGCCGCGACTCCCGTGAGGAGGCCTCGAAGTGAATCCGGTCAACTACCTGTACCTGGCCGCCCTGTTGTTCACCATCGGCGCGGTCGGCGTGCTCATCCGGCGGAACGCGATCGTGCTGTTCATGTGCATCGAGCTGATGCTCAACGCCTGCAACCTCGCGTTCGTGGCCTTCTCCCGGATGCACGGCAACCTCGACGGCCAGATCATCGCCTTCTTCACGATGGTCGTCGCCGCCGCGGAGGTCGTGGTGGGCCTCGCGATCATCGTGTCGCTGTTCCGTACCCGCCACTCGGCCTCGGTCGACGACGCCAGCCTGATGAAGCTGTAAGGGGCCTTCACAGTGGAGAATCTGATTGCGCTGCTGGTGGCGGCGCCCCTGTTCGGAGCGGCGGTGCTGCTCTGCGGCGGCCGGCGCCTGGACAAGGCCGGCCACTGGCTGGGGACCCTGTTCGCCGCGGTCGCCTTCGTCATCGCCGTGGTCCTCTTCGTCGACATGCTGGGCCGCGGTGCCGACGACCGCACGCTCCACCAGTTCCTGTACACCTGGGTGCCGGTGGAGGGCTTCCAGGCGGACATGGCCTTCCGGCTCGACCAGCTGTCGATGACCTTCGTCCTGCTGATCTCCGGGGTGGGCACGCTCATCCACGTGTACTCGATCGGGTACATGGAGCACGACGAGCGCCGCCGGCGCTTCTTCGGCTACCTCAACCTGTTCCTCGCGGCGATGCTGCTGCTCGTCCTCGCCGACAACTACCTGCTGCTGTACTTCGGCTGGGAGGGCGTCGGCCTCGCCTCGTACCTCCTGATCGGGTTCTGGCAGCACAAGCCCAGCGCGGCCACCGCCGCGAAGAAGGCCTTCCTGGTCAACCGGGTCGGGGACATGGGCCTGTCGATCGCCATCATGCTGATGTTCACCACCTTCGGGACCTTCGCCTTCGGGCCGGTCTTCGCGAACACCGGCAAGGCCTCCGAGGGCATGCTGACGGCGATCGGCCTGATGCTCCTGCTGGCGGCCTGCGGCAAGTCGGCGCAGGTGCCGCTGCAGTCCTGGCTCGGTGACGCGATGGAGGGCCCGACCCCGGTCTCGGCCCTGATCCACGCGGCGACCATGGTGACGGCGGGCGTGTACCTGATCGTCCGCTCCGGCGCCGTCTTCAACGGGGCGCCCGACGCCCAGCTGGTGGTCGCCGTCGTCGGCGCGGTCACACTGCTCTTCGGTGCGATCGTCGGTTGCGCGAAGGACGACATCAAGAAGGCCCTCGCCGGGTCGACGATGTCGCAGATCGGCTACATGGTCCTGGCCGCGGGCCTGGGCCCGATCGGCTACGCCTTCGCCATCATGCACCTGGTGACGCACGGCTTCTTCAAGGCCGGCCTCTTCCTCGGCGCGGGTTCCGTCATGCACGGGATGAACGACGAGGTGGACATGCGCAAGTACGGCGGCCTGCGCACCTACATGCCGATCACCTTCGTCACCTTCGGCCTCGGCTACCTCGCCATCATCGGCTTCCCCGGCCTGTCGGGCTTCTTCTCCAAGGACAAGATCATCGAGGCGGCCTTCGCGAAGGGCGGCACCGAGGGCTGGATCCTCGGCGCCACCGCCCTGCTGGGCGCGGCCATCACCGCCTTCTACATGACCCGCGTCATGATCATGACCTTCTTCGGCGAGAAGCGCTGGCAGCCCGCCCCCGCCGCGGACGCGGAGCCGGGCGTCGAGCCCGCCGCCGGGCACCACGCCGGAGAGCTGCCCCACCCGCACGAGTCCCCGAAGTCCATGACCTTCCCGATGATCGTGCTGGCCTTCGGCTCGGTCTTCGCCGGCGCCTTCTTCGTGATCGGCGACCGCTTCGTGGACTGGCTGGAGCCCGTCACCGGGTACTCGCACGGCAACTCGCCCGTCAGCGCCCTCACGGTGACGGCGGCCACGATGGTGGCCCTCGTCGTCGGCGTCGCCATCGCCTGGGCGATGTACGGCCGCCGGCCCGTCCCGGTGACCGCCCCGCGCGGCTCCTTCGCCACCAGGGCGGCCCGCCGGGACCTGTACCAGGACGACTTCAACCACGTCGTTCTCGTGCGCGGCGGGGAGCACCTGACCCGCTCGCTCGTGTACGTCGACCACAGCCTGGTCGACGGCGTGGTCAACGGGACGGCCGCCTCGGTCGGCGGGCTCTCGGGCCGGCTGCGCAAGCTGCAGAACGGCTACGCCCGCAGCTACGCGGTCTCGATGTTCGGGGGGACGGCGATCCTGATCGCCGCGACCCTGCTGATGAGGGCGGTGTGACATGACCTTCCCGCTTCTGACGGTGACGGCCGCGGTCCCCGCGGTCGGCGCGGTCCTCACCGCCGCCGTCCCGGCCAAGCAGCGGACCGCCGCCAAGTGGCTCGCGCTGCTCTTCTCGCTGGCGACCCTGGCCCTGGCCGTGCTCGTCGCGGTCCGCTTCGAACCCGGTGGCGCGCGCTACCAGCTCACCGAGTCCCACGCCTGGATCCCCGACTTCGGGGTCCGCTACGAACTGGGCGTGGACGGCATCGGGGTGGCGCTCATCGCGCTCACCGCGCTGCTGATCCCGTTCGTGATCGGGGCCGGCTGGAACGACGCCGACCCCCTGGAGACGAACTCTTCCCGCTGGCGCCCCACCCAGGGCTTCTTCGCCCTGATCCTGATGGTCGAGGCGATGGTGGTGATCTCCTTCGAGGCCACCGACGTCTTCCTCTTCTACGTCTTCTTCGAAGCCATGCTCATCCCGATGTACTTCCTCATCGGCGGCTTCGGGGACCGGGCCCACGCGGGCACCGACGAGAACGCCGCCGCCCAGCGCTCCTACGCCGCGGTCAAGTTCCTCCTCTACAACCTGGTCGGCGGCCTGATCATGCTCGCCGCCGTCATCGGGCTGTACGTGGTCGCCGGGAACTTCTCGCTCCAGGAGATCACCGCCGCCCGCGCGGCGGGCACCCTGGACATGGCGACCAACACCGAGCGGCTGCTCTTCCTCGGCTTCTTCTTCGCCTTCGCGGTGAAGGCCCCGCTGTGGCCGCTGCACACCTGGCTGCCGAACGCCATGGGCGAGGCCACCGCCCCGGTCGCCGTGCTGATCACCGCGGTCGTCGACAAGGTCGGCACCTTCGCGATGCTCCGCTTCTGCCTCGGGCTCTTCCCGGAGGCCAGCCGGTGGGCCACCCCGGTGATCCTCGTCCTGGCCCTGATCAGCATCGTCTACGGCGCGCTGCTCGCGGTCGGGCAGCGCGACATCAAGCGGCTGGTGGCGTACGCGTCCATCTCGCACTTCGGCTTCATCATCCTGGGCATCTTCGCGATGACCTCCCAGGGGCAGTCGGGCGCGACGCTGTACATGGTCAACCACGGCCTCTCGACGGCGGCGCTGATGCTGGTCGCCGGCTTCCTGATCTCCCGGCGCGGCTCGCGGCTCATCGCCGACTACGGCGGCGTCCAGAAGGTGGCCCCGGTCCTCGCCGGCACCTTCCTGATCGGCGGCCTCGCCACCCTCTCCCTGCCGGGGCTGGCTCCCTTCGTCAGCGAGTTCCTGGTGCTGGTCGGCACCTTCGCCCGGTACCCGGCCGTCGGCATCATCGCCACCATCGGCATCGTGCTGGCCGCGCTGTACACCCTGGTCCTGTACCAGCGGACCATGACCGGCCCCGTGAAGCCGGAGGTCCGCACCCTGCCCGACCTGCGCGCGCGGGAGCTCCTGGTGGTCGCCCCGCTGATCGTGCTGCTGATCGGACTGGGCGTCTACCCGAAGGTGCTGACGGACATCGTCAACCCGGCGGTGCAGTACTCGCTGTCGGACGTGAAGCAGACGGACCCCAAGCCTGAGGTCGCCGTCGAAGCCAAGAACGGGGAGGCGGTCAAGTGAGCACCGCGACTGCTGCCCAGGGCCTGCTGACACTGGCGGCCAACGGTCCGGCCGACAGGATCCCGGCCCCGCACATCGAGTACGCGCAGCTCGCGCCCACGCTGATCGTGGTGGGCGCGGCCGTCCTCGGCGTCCTCGTCGAGGCCTTCGTCCCGCGCAGGTCCCGCTACCACCTCCAGGTGTTCCTCTCCGTCGCCGCGCTGGCCGCGGCCTTCGCGGCGGTCGTCGGCCTCGCGGCCGGCGGGTACGGGAACACCAAGGCCCACATCGCGGCCATGGGCGCCATCGCCGTCGACGGCCCGGCGCTGTTCCTCCAGGGCACCATCCTGCTGGCCTCGATCGTGGCCGTGTTCACCTTCGCCGAGCGCCGCCTCGACCCGAAGGCGCACGGCAACCGGGTGGACTCCTTCGCCGCCCAGGCCGCGTCCGTACCGGGCAGCGACAGTGAGAAGGCCGCGGTCAAGGCCGGGTTCACCACCACCGAGGTGTTCCCGCTCACCCTGTTCGCCATCGCCGGGATGCTCATCTTCCCGGCGGCCGACGACCTGCTGACCCTGTTCGTCGCCCTGGAGGTCTTCTCCCTCCCGCTCTACCTGCTCTGCGCCGTCGCCCGCCGCCAGCGGCTGATGTCGCAGGAGGCGGCCGTCAAGTACTTCCTGCTCGGCGCCTTCTCCTCGGCGTTCCTGCTCTTCGGCATCGCCCTGCTCTACGGCTACGCGGGCTCCGTCTCGTACGCCGTGATCGCCGACGTCGTGGACGGCACCGTCTCCACCGTCGACCCGGCGCTGGCCTCCACCATGGGCAACGACGCGCTGCTGCTGATCGGCGGCGCGCTGATCCTCATGGGCCTGCTCTTCAAGGTCGGCGCGGTCCCCTTCCACATGTGGACCCCGGACGTCTACCAGGGCGCCCCCACCCCCGTGACCGGCTTCATGGCCGCCGCGACCAAGGTGGCCGCCTTCGGCGCCCTGCTGCGCCTGCTCTACGTGGTCCTGCCCGGGCTGCGCTGGGACTGGCGGCCGGTGATGTGGGGCGTCGCGATCGTCACGATGCTCGCGGGCGCGGTGATCGCCGTGACCCAGACCGACGTGAAGCGGCTCCTGGCGTACTCCTCGATCGCACACGCCGGGTTCATCCTGGCCGGTGTGATCGCCACGTCGGCGCAGGGCATCCAGTCCGTCCTCTTCTACCTGGGGGCCTACTCCTTCGTGACGATCGGCGCGTTCGCGGTGGTCACGCTGGTCCGCGACGCGGGCGGCGAGGCCACGCACCTGTCGAAGTGGGCCGGGCTGGGCCGGCGTTCGCCGCTCACCGCGGCGGTCTTCGCGGTGTTCCTGCTGGCCTTCGCCGGCATCCCGCTGACCTCGGGTTTCGCCGGGAAGTTCGCCGTGTTCAAGGCGGCGGCGGAGGGCGGTGCCGGGGTGCTGGTCGTCGTCGGTGTCATCTCGTCGGCGATCGCCGCGTTCTTCTACATCCGGGTGATCGTCCTGATGTTCTTCAGCGAGCCGAAGGCCGACGGGCCGACGGTGGCGGTGCCCTCGCCGCTGACGATGACCACCATCGCGGTCGGTGTCGCCGTCACGCTGGTGCTGGGCCTGGCACCGCAGTACTTCCTGGAGCTGGCCGGACACGCGAGCACCTTCGTGCGCTGACCCCGCGCGGACCACGGGCCCGGCTCCCCCTCGGGGAGCCGGGCCCGTGTGCGTCCGGGCCGCCTAGCCGTGGTGGGCGTGGGCCGGGCCGGCGGGGGTGGCGGCGCTGGTCGCGGGACACTTGAGGGCCGTGTTCCAGTTGTGGAAGCGGCCCGCCGGGTTGTCCTTGTACGCCCACATGTGCAGGTCGTAGTGCTTGGGCATGCCCGCCCAGTGGCCGGGCATCGGCCCGTCGAAGGGCAGGCCGAACATCGACGGGCGGTCGTCCTTCGTCGTCAGGTCCTGGTCCCGGTCGCGGACCATCCACTCCACGGTCTGGAGCCTGCGCCGGCCGTTGCGGTCCTTCTCGGTGCTGTAGAGGAGCGCGGTCGGCCTGGCGGGGTCCGTCGAACCCCAGTTGGCCTCCTTGACGTAGTGGTAGCCCATGGAGCCCGCGCCGAAGGGGTTAGTCATGCACTCCTGGCCGTGCGGGACGTATCCGTCCTTGATCGCTTCCCGCTCGTCCACGTACTTGGCGGTCACCGCCATGGCCGTGGCCATGTCGCGCATCGCCTTCACGTCGTGCGGGTCGGGCGCCGGACCGTCCACGGCGTGGGCCGGGGGGAGGGCGGCCAGGACGACGGACGCCCCGGCGACGGCACAGGCGGACAGGGCCGTGAGGCCGCGGGCTACGGGCATGGGAGCTCCTGGTGCTCGGGGGTCCCGGAGGGGCTGTCGTTCCACCATCCCGGCGGTGCGCGGGCCGTGCACGCGGCGGGCCGCCGAACGGGGGCCGCCGAACGGGGGCGGCTACGGGGAGGTGGCCGCGGGGGAGGGGGTGGCGGGGGAGGGCGTGGCCGCCGGGGCGACCGGGCGGGGGCGGGTGGTGCCGGGGCGGCAGACGACGCGCGGGTTGAACGGCTCGAAGCGGCCGGCCGGGTTGTCCTTCCACAGCCACAGGTGCAGCGAGTAGTGCACCTTCTGCCCCTTGTAGCGGGCCGGCAGCGGACCGCGGAACGGCTCGCCGAAGAGGGAGGGCCGGTCGTCGTCGGTGTCCAACCGGCCGTCCTTGTCGACGACCATCCATTCGAGCCCCACCAGGTTCCAGCGGCCCTTGCCGTCGCCCTCGTAGAGCAGGGCGGTGGGCTTCCCCGGGTCCACGGAGCCGTCGTAGGCGTGGTTGAAGTGCGGGTAACCCAGCGCGCCCGGACCGCCGTTCGGGTCCACGACGCAGTACTGGTCGGGCACGTAGCCGGCCTCGACGCCGGCGCTGTGGCGGTGGTACTTCGCGGTCGCCCGGTAGGCCAGGGCCAGTTGGGCGGAGGGTGTCAGCCGGGGGGCGGGCGCGGCGGCCGCGGGAGCCGACGGCGCGGCCGCCAGGGTCGCGGCCGCCGCGAGGGCGAGGGGGGCGATTCTTCCGGTACGAGGGGACATGCAGGCAGCGTCACCTCGGCGCCGGGGGGCCGCCACTCGGGCGGCGCGGGCGGCGTACGCCGCCCCCGCGCGGGGCCGCGGCGGCGCCGCGGGGTCCGCGGGGGTGGCGGCAGGGGCGCGACCTGCGGATGCGCCGGGGTGGTGCGGCGGGGTGGCGGGAGGGCCCGCCACCCCGCCGATCGTGTGGCGACCGGTGGCTACGGGCGGGCGGCGGCGATGCGGCCGGTGACCTCGCCGAGGCCGACGCGGGTGCCGTCGGGGCCGGGGGCCCAGGCGGTCAGGGTGACGGTGTCGCCGTCCTCCAGGAAGGTGCGCTTGCCGTCGGCGAGCTCGACGGCGTCGCGGCCGTTCCAGGTGAGCTCCAGCAGCGAGCCGCGCTGGTCGACCTCCGGGCCGCTGACGGTGCCGGAGCCGAACACGTCGCCGGTGCGCAGGGAGGCGCCGTTGACGGTCATGTGGGCCAGCTGCTGGGCGGCGGTCCAGTACATGGAGGCGAACGGCGGCCGGGCCACCTCCTGCCCGTTGATGGACACGGTGATGTGCAGGTCGAAGCCGCCGGGGCGGTCGGTGGCGGAGTCGTCGAGGTAGGGCAGCAGCGGGAAGTCCCGGGCGGGCGGGGCCACGCGGGCCGCGTCCAGGGCCTCCAGGGGGGTCACCCAGGCCGAGACGGAGGTGGCGAAGGACTTGCCGAGGAAGGGGCCGAGCGGCACGTACTCCCAGGCCTGGATGTCGCGGGCCGACCAGTCGTTGAGGAGGAACAGGCCGAAGACGTGCTCCTCGAAGTCGGCGAGGGCGACCGGACGGCCCAGCTCCGATGGGGTGCCGACGACGAAGCCGACCTCGGCCTCGATGTCCAGCTTCACCGACGGGCCGAAGACGGGGGCCGGGTCGGTGGGCGCCTTCCGCTGGCCGCAGGGGCGCGCGACGTCGGTGCCGGAGACGACGATCGTGCCCGAGCGGCCGTGGTAACCGATCGGCAGGTGCTTCCAGTTGGGGGTGAGCGCGTCGCCGTCCGGCCGGAAGATGCGGCCGACGTTGGTGGCGTGGTGCTCGCTCGCGTAGAAGTCGACGTAGTCCGCGACCTCGTACGGCAGGTGCAGCTCGACCCCGTCCAGCGGCAGCAGGTGCGGCTCCACCGTCCCGCGGTGGCCGGGGTCGGTGACCCAGGCGGTCAGCGCGCGGCGCACGTCGCGCCAGGCGGTGCGGCCGGCGGCGAGCAGCGGGTTGAGGGAACCCTGGGCGAGCAGCCCGGCGTACGGGGACCCGAGCGCGACGGCCACGGCCCCCGCGTCGAGCACGTACCCGCCGATCCGCACGCCGACCCGGCGGCGCTGCGGCTCCTGCGGGGTGGAGAAGACACCGTACGGGAGGTTGTGCGGCCCGAACGGGTCGCCCTCGGGGACATCGAGGGGGCTCTGCTGGGGCATGGGGTACTGCCTCGCTTTCGACGCGGTCCGGGGGTGTCCCGGGGGCTGGCTGACACGTTACGTGGCGCATGGGGTCTGTGGGAGGCCGGATTCGGGCGCTATTTGTAGGACTTGTCCAAGGGGGTCCGTATCCTTGGCGCCGTGACTTCCGCCCTCCCCTATGCCTTGATCGCCACCGACCTGGACGGGACTCTGCTGCGCGCCGGTGACACCGTCTCCGCCCGCTCCTGCGCGGCGCTCGCGACGGCGCGCACGGCCGGCGCCCGCCACATCGTCGTCACCGGACGCCCGGTCCCCCAGATCCGGCACGTCCTGGACGACCTTGGGTACACGGGGCTCGCGGTGTGCGGGCAGGGCGCGCAGGTGTACGACGCGGCGCGCGGACTGCTGCTGCACTCCGTCTCCATGGACCGGGGGCTGGCCGAGATGGCCCTCGGCAAGATCGAGGCGGAGATCGGCGAGGTGTACACGGCGGTCAACCAGGAGGGCCTGGACGCGGAGATGCTGATAGGGCCGGGCTACCGGATGTGGCACCCGCACCTGCCGACGGTCCGCGTGCCCAGGCGGGAGGACCTGTGGTCGGCCCCGATCACGAAGGTGCTGCTCCAGCACCCCCGGCTGGACGACGACGAGCTGACGCGGGTGGCGCGGTCGGTGGTCGGGGACCTGGTCAACGTCACGATGGCGGGCGAGCACACGGTGGAGCTCCAGCCGCCGGGCATCGACAAGGCGAGCGGCCTGGCCCGGGCCGCGGAGGCCCTGGGCGTGGCGGCCGCGTCGACGATCGCCTTCGGTGACATGCCCAACGACGTGCCGATGTTCGCCTGGGCGGCCCACGGGGTGGCCATGGCGAACGCGCACCGCGAGCTGTTCGCCGTCGCGGACGAGGTGACGCTGTCCAACGAGGCGGACGGCATCGCGGTGGTCCTGGAGCGGCTGTACGGGTGAGGAGAGGGCGGGCCGGCTCAACGCCCCCGCCCCCGCCCCGCCGGGATCAGCCCGCTGAGCGGGGGAGGCGGCGCTGCCAGGTGCGGTGGTAGAGGACGTCGTCGGCCTCCCGGCACACCACCTCGTTCGACGTGACGAAGCCGCCCTCGTCGCACGAGATCTCGGAGCGGGTCTCGATCGTCACGTCCCAGCCCGGTTCCGGGCGGTGGAGCCGGATGCGCCAGTCGGAGCGGGTGCGGGCGGAGAGGGGGTCCGACTGCCGGATCTCGTAGACCTCGCGCGCCTCCTCCTCGCACTCCAGCCCGTCCGGGTACACCCGCGCGCCCCCGTGGCGGGGGTCCACCTCCAGGCGCCAGGTGCCGCGGGCGACGTCGCGGACCACGAGGCGCTCCGGGCGGGGGTCGTCCAGCGTGGCGGGCTGGGAGACGCCCAGGGGTTCCGCCTGCTCCGGGGCTTCGAAGACGATCCCCTCCGGGGCGGGGGAGGACGCGCGGACCGGGAGTTCCAGGGTGCTGCCCGCCGGGTCGAGGGTCCAGCCGGCCTCCGAGCCGGCCCGCGGCCAGATCCACGGCCAGTACGCCGAGGAGAGGGACAGGCGGATCCGGTGCCCGGGCGGGAAGCGGTGGCCGATGCCGTTCAGCTCGAAGGTGACGTCCTCCCAGGCGCCGGCGGGCCACGGCACCGCGCGCGACCGTCCGCGGCGGGAGGAGAGGTTCAGCGTGCCCCGCGTGACCAGGGTCGAGGCCCCGTCCGGGGCCACGTCGCACAGGCGGGCGGCGACCTGCCCGTACGGGACGTCCATCCGCAGCCGCAGGGTGACCGACGGGCGGCCCAGGACCTCCACCGGCTCGGCCGCCACCGGGAACTCGAAGCAGGCCGACTTGGCGTCCTCCTCCCGCTGGTCCGGCGGCAGGTCGGCGTCGTTGCCGGAGGGCAGGAAGCGCCCGGCGTCCAGCCCGGTGTGCTGCGGGGAGGCGACGGCCACCGGCGCGCCCTGGAGGCCGTACGAGACGGGCACGATCGAGGGCGACGGCCAGGTCCTCTCGCCGACCCAGCGGCCCGGAAGCTCCTCGTACGTGGTGGCCGGCGGGTGCGAGTCGCTGATCCAGGCGCGCAGGAGGGGCTCGTCCGCGATCCCCGTGTCCGCGCCCTTGAGCCAGTGGTCCCACCAGCGCAGGGTCTCCTGGAGGAAGCCGATCGCCGGGCCCGGCGGCAGGCCGCGGTCCGGGTACTGGTGCGACCAGGGGCCGATCAGGCCCCGGACCCGGCCCGCGGGCAGGGCGGAGACCAGGCGCAGCACGGTGTCCCGGTAGGGGTCGTGCCAGCCGCCCACGGCGAGGACCGCCGCGCGGATCGCCCCGTAGTCCTCGCGGACGCTGCCGTGGCGCCAGTAGGCGTCGCGGGTCTGGTGTGCGAGCCAGGTGTGGACGGGCGGTTCCAGGCCCTCCAGCCGGTCCAGCCACTGCGCCCGCCAGCCGTCCCCGGCGTACAGGGGGTCCGGCGGGCGGGCGGCGAAGGCGAGCACGGCCGCCGACCGGGCGTGCATGTCCACGGCCAGGACCGAGCCGCCCGAGTAGTGGACGTCGTTGTCGAAGCGGTCGTCCGTCGAGCAGACGGTGACCACGGCCTTGAGGGCCTCCGGCGCGAGGGCGGCGATCCGGAGGCTGTTGGAGCCGCCCCGGGAGATGCCGAACATGCCGACGGAGCCGGTGCACCACGGCTGCGCCGCCAGCCATTCCACCACCGCGACCCCGTCGGCCGGCTCGCGCGCGTCGGACGCGTCACCGGGGCGGCCCCCGCTGCACCCGTGGCCGCGCACGTCCACCCGTACGGAGGCGTAGCCGTGTCCGGCGTACCAGGGGTGGCGCTGCGCGTCGCGCGGGGCGGTCCGGTCGGTCAGACGGGACGGCAGGTACTCCAGCAGGGCCGGGACGGGGCCGTCGGTCACCGGACGCCAGATCCGGGCGTACAGCTCCACCCCGTCGGGCATCGGGATCCGGACATCCTCGTGGGCGGTCGCGTAGGGGAACTCGGTACGGATGATCATGGGGGTTCGGCACGCTCCCTCAGCCCATGTCGGTCGCCGTTCTGGATAAAACGGATTCTCCGGCTTTTTCGCCTCTCACCGAACATACCGGTGCGCATCGGGCCGTGCGCGCGCGTCCGCCGGAGGACCTCCGGGCGGCTGCCGGGCAGGTGCTCTGCGTGATCGAAAACAGACCCGATACGCTGGCTTGAGTGATGGCAGCGACACATTGACAATCCATGTGATCGTCATCGGATCGTCAGCAGACAGGAGTACCCCTCGTGACCGTCGTCGGGCCGTTCGGACTGAGCGTGCGGGACCAGGCTCTTGAGGCCGATGTCCAGGCCGGACTGGCCGCTGTCGAAGCGGGTCTGCTGGAGGCCACCAAGAGCGAAGTCCCCTTCATCACCGAGGCCGCGCAGCACCTGGTGCGCGCCGGGGGCAAGCGGTTCCGGCCGCTGCTGGTGATGCTCGCGGCGCAGTTCGGTGACCCCTACGCACCCGGGATCGTGCCCTCCGCGGTGGTCGTGGAGCTGACGCACCTGGCCACGCTCTACCACGACGACGTCATGGACGAGGCGGACGTGCGCCGCGGGGTCGAGAGCGCGAACGCCCGCTGGGGCAACTCGGTGGCGGTCCTGACGGGTGACTTCCTGTTCGCCCGTGCGTCGCACATCCTCGCGGACCTCGGGCCCGAGGCCGTGCGCATCCAGGCGGAGGCCTTCGAGCGGCTGGTGACGGGCCAGATCCTGGAGACGGCCGGTCCGCGCGACGGCCGCGACCCCGTCGCCCACTACCTGGACGTCATCGCCGGCAAGACCGGCTCGCTGATCGCCGTGTCCGGCCGCTTCGGCGCGCTGATGTCCGGGGCCGACGAGTCGGTGGTGGACATCCTGACCCAGTACGGCGAGCGCCTCGGCACCGCCTTCCAGCTGGCCGACGACGTCCTCGACATCGCCTCCGACTCGCACGAGTCGGGCAAGACCCCGGGCACCGACCTGCGCGAGGGCATCCCGACGCTGCCCGTGCTGCGGCTGCGGGAGACGGCCGAGCGCGAGGGCCGCGCGGAGGACCTGGAGCTGGTGCGCCTGCTGGACGGGGACCTGACGGACGACGCCCGGCACGCCGAGGTGCTCGCCCGGCTGCGGGTGCACCCCGCGCTGGAGCAGGCCCGCCGCGACACGATCCAGTACGCCCAGGACGCGCGCGCCATGCTGGACCCGCTGCCCGACTGCTTCGCGAAGTCGGCCCTGGAGGAGCTGTGCGACGCGGTGGTCCACCGCGCGGGCTGACCCCCGGCGCGCCACCCCTCGTGGAACGGGCCCTCTGCTCCCGCGACCCCTACGGGTCGCGGGGCGGGGGCCCTTCCCGTGTCATCCCACGGTCGTACGCGGAGTTGATCCCGGGGACTGACGCCCCCGGGCCGCCGTTTTGGTGAGATGGATCCATCGAAACCCCACCGGATCGGGTGAGTGCGGCGGCAACGGTCGCCGCCCTGGACAAGAGGGCAGGGCTCAGAGATGGCAGCGAACACGAAGACCTCGCGCAAGGCCGCACGGTACGCCGTACCGGTCGCGGTGGCAGGGGTCGCCGCGGCGACCGTCGCGATGGTCCCGGCCTTCGCCAACGCCGGCAGTCCGGACCTTCCCAAGGTGACGGCGCAGCAGCTGATCGAGAAGGTCGCGGCCTCCGACGTGCAGACGCTCTCCGGCAGCGCGCGGATCACCACCGACCTGGGCCTGCCCACCCTGGCCTCCGGGCTGCTGGGCGGCGCCGGGGTGACGGGCGGCTCCGCCAACCCGGAGGACAAGATCGCGCAGCTGGCCAACGGCACGCACACCCTGCGCGTCGCGGCCGACGGCCCGGACCGCCAGAAGCTCACGTTCCTGGACGGCAAGGACGAGTACACCCTCGTCCACAACGGCAACGACGTCTGGGGCTACGACAGCAAGTCCCACGAGGCGTTCCACGACAAGGCCGACCGCTCCGGCCAGGACCACAAGACGGCCGACCGGCTCGCGGCCTCCCCGCAGCAGGTCGCCCAGGAGATCCTGAAGAACGCCGGCCCGACCACCGACATCAGCGTGGGCGAGACCGCGCAGATCGCCGGGCGCGACGCCTACCAGCTGGTGCTGAAGCCCAAGCAGAGCGGCTCGACCGTCGGGTCCGTCCAGATCGCGGTCGACGCGAAGAACGGCGTGCCGCTGCGGGTCCAGCTGCTGTCCAGCCAGGGCGGCAAGCCGATCGTCGAAGCCGGCTTCACCCAGGTGGACTTCGGCAAGCCGGCCGCCGACTCCTTCGCCTTCACCCCGCCCAAGGGCGCCAAGCTCACCGAGGGCGCGGCCAAGGGCAAGGACGGCCGGAACGGCAAGGACGACGAGCGCTTCAAGGCGCTGGAGTCCCTTCCGGGCTTCGGCGGGCTGGCCGGCGGACCGCAGGGCAAGGGCGACGTGAAGGTGCTCGGCGAGGGCTGGTCCACGGTCGCGCGGATCGACTCCGGCGCGGGCAGGGGCCTCAAGGACATCGAGAACGACAAGAACGCCCCCAAGGAGGCCAAGCAGTTCCTCAACTCCCTCGGGGACAAGGTCCACGGGAAGTTCGGCGAGGGCCGGGTCCTGTCGACCCGCCTGGTCAACGCGCTGATCACGGACGACGGCAAGGTCTACGTCGGCGCGGTCACCAAGGACCAGCTGGTGAAGGCGGCCGACTCCGCCAAGTAGCCGCGACGGCGCCGAGGGTGGCCCGGGACGTGTGTCCCGGGCCACCCTTGTGCCGTTCCCCTCCTGCGTACAGCGCGGCCGCTGTACCGTGAGGGACATGTCGAGACACGTCACCATCCGCCTGGACGAAGAGTTCCACGACCGCCTCAAGGCGCGAGCGGCGGCGCTGGGGACGACGGTCACCGCGCTGATCACCGAGGTCACCGAACGCGAACTCGACGAGGACCGGAAGAACTTCCTGTCCGGGATAGAGGAGTTCGCGGACCACTGGGGCTACTTCCAGGAGCGGTTCGGCCATTGAAGATCACCATGGAGTGGGCCTGGACCGCACTGGCCCACCATCTGCCGTCGGATCCCGCCGTATGGGACCCCTCCGGAGTGGCCGCCGCCGTCGCCCGGCACCAGAACGACCTGGTGCTGGTGCCCGAGCAGCCCGCCCCCGACACCGCGTGGCGGGCCGCCGCGTTCCTGCACACCCTGGCCGTCTGCCCGGCGCTGGAGTCCCCGATGAACGAGTTCTACGCGGCCGCCGCGACCCGCTCGTACCTGCGGGTGGCCGGTGCGCGGCAGCTGCCCTCGCCCGAGGAGCTCGGCGACCTGGTCGAGGACGCGAAGCTGGGCCGCGCGGACGTCTCCGCGGTCGCGCAGCAGCTCCGCGCCCTCATCCAGGAACCGGTCAGAAGGTGATCTTCCAGCTGTTGATGTAGCCGGTGTCCTGTGCCGCCACGTCCTTGACCTGGAGCTTCCAGACGCCGTTGGCCACCTCGCTGGACGCGTTCACCGTGTAGCTCGCGACCACGTTGTCGGCCGAGTCCGAGCTGGAGGAGTTCTTCAGCCGGTACGCCGTCCCGTCCGGGGCGATCAGGTCGATCACCAGGTCGCCTCGGTAGGTGTGGACGATGTTCACGTCGACCTTGGTGGTGGCCGGGGCGTTGCCGCTCACGCCGGAGACCGTGATCGGCGAGGTCGCCGCGGCGCCGGGGGAGTCCGGGACGTTCACGTCCGCGGTGTTCTCGAAGGACGGGCCCGGCGGGACCGGGACGGCCGCCCCGAGGTTCCAGATCGCGTAGGCGATGGCGTCGGAGTTGCGGTCCAGGGCGGTGTCGTTGATGTTCGCGGTGGTGTCGCAGGAGGAGTGGTAGCAGGCGTCGAAGGCCCTGCCGGAGGTGCCGCCCCACTTCTGGGCCTGCGCCGCCGTCTTGGTGTAGTCGGCGCCGGAGAACAGGCCGCCGACCGGGATGCCCGCGTTCTTGAACGGGGCGTGGTCGGAGCGTCCGTCGCCCTCGGTCTCGATCTCCGTGGGTATGTTCAGGCCCGCGAAGTACGTCTTGAAGGTCTGCTCGATGGTCGGGTCGTCGTCGTAGACGAAGTAGCCCGGGTTCGGCGAGCCGATCATGTCGAAGTTCAGGTAGCCGGAGATCTTCGACTTCTCCGCCGCCGGCAGGCTGTTCACGTAGTACTGCGAGCCGACCAGGCCCAGCTCCTCGGCGCCCCACCAGCCGAAGCGCAGGTGCTTGGTGGGCTGGAGCTGTGCGCGCGAGACGGCCAGCGCCGCCTCCAGTACGGCCGCCGAGCCGGAGCCGTTGTCGTTGATGCCGGGGCCGGCGGTCACCGAGTCCAGGTGGGAGCCGGTCATCAGGACCGAACCCGGGTCGCCGCCCGGCCAGTCGGCGATCAGGTTGTAGCCGGTGGCGCCGCTGGAGGTGAAGGTCTGGAGCGTGGTGGTGAAGCCGGCCGCGTCCAGCTTGCCCTTCACGTAGTCGATCGACGCCTTGTAGCCGGCCCGGCCGTGGGCGCGGTTGCCGCCGTTGGCGGTGGCGATCGACTGGAACTGCGACAGGTGCGCCTTGACGTTGGCCAGCGGGATGTCGGGCGGCGTCGGCGCGGCGGTGGCGGCGGTGGCGGCGGGTGCCGCGGGCGCGGCCGGCGTGGCGGCGAGCGCGGCGGGGGCGGTGGTGGCGAACAGACCGGCGACCGCGATCGCGGCCACGGCGGTCAGGCGCCGGGAGACGGACGGGCTCATGTGGGGGCTCCGGGATTCCGTGGGGGATGAACCGTCGGGGGATACGACGGAACGCATGGGAATCGTGCAGGTGAGCATTGGTGCGTCAGTGCGAGCCTGATGTTCAGCGAGAGTGTGACTGACCGTCAAGGGCGCAATCCGGTCAAGGTCGTTCGGAATACGGACGATCCCCGGTACGGGGGTCCGTACCGGGGATCGCGGGGTGTATGGGGCCCGTGGGCTGGGCCGGGGAGTGGTTACGCGGGTTCTCGGCTCGGCGCCGGTGCGGAACCGGGGGCCGCGGCCGCGGCCGCTTCACCGGCCCCGGCGCCGGCCCGGGCCAGCCGGGCCCGGGAGCGGCGGGAGGTCCGCAGCGCGTCCCAGGTCAGCACGACCAGGGCGACCCAGACCAGACCGAAGCCCGCCCAGCGCTCGGGCGGCATCGCCTCGTGGAAGTAGAGGACGCCGAGGGCGAACTGGAACACGGGGGCCAGGTACTGCAGCAGCCCCAGCGTCGACAGCGGCACCCGGATCGCGGCGGCCCCGAAGCAGATCAGCGGGATCGCGGTGACCAGCCCCGTCGACGCCAGCAGCGCGGA
This sequence comes from Streptomyces sp. NPDC093801, assembly GCF_040701585.1. Lineage (NCBI taxonomy): Bacteria > Bacillati > Actinomycetota > Actinomycetes > Kitasatosporales > Streptomycetaceae > Streptomyces > Streptomyces sp. NPDC093801. Next base: position 64,432 of record NZ_JBFBDP010000044.1, read on the forward strand.
GTGTCCGAGCCCCTGTGAGGCGAAGGTGGAGCGTCCCTCCATCCCCAGCCAGAGCAGGTAGCCGAGCGCGGGCAGGAACAGCAGGGCCGTCTCGGCGGTCAGCGACTCCAGGCCGCCCATGTCGAGCTTCTTCTTGATCAGCCCGTACGTGGCGAAGGAGCAGGCCAGCGCCAGCGAGATCCACGGCGGCCGCCCGTAGCCCACGGCCAGCACCACGACGGCGGCGAGACCGACCCCGACCGCCGCCCACTGCGCCCGGCGCAGCCGCTCGCCGAGGACCAGCACGCCGAGCGCGATGGTGACGAGCGGGTTGATGAAGTAGCCGAGGCTGGCCTCGACGACGTGGCCGTTGTTGACCGACCAGATGTACAGGCCCCAGTTCACGCTGATCACGGACGCCGCCAGCGCGGTCAGGCCCAGCTTGCGGGGTTGGCGCACCAGCTCGGCGATCCAGCTCCAGCGCCGCAGCGCCAGGAGCGCGACGGCGACCACCGCCAGCGACCAGACCATGCGGTGCGCCAGGATCTCGATCGCCCCGGACGGCATGAGCAGCGGCCAGAACAGGGGGACCAGCCCCCACATCCCGTAAGCGCCGAATCCGTAGAGCAAACCCGTGCGCTGCTCGTTCTCCGCCTTCACGGGACCTCCAGTGCGACTTCCGGCCAATCTCACAACCTCACGAAGGTATCGCCGGACGGGGCTGCTGTCATGCCCGTTTCGGCGAGATACTCATGACATTGCGGAGTCGTCGCCGGGCCGCCCTCAGGCCAGGGCGGCCGTGATGGCCTCGGCCACCGGGGTCGTGGGGCGTCCGATCAGGCGGGCCAGGTCGCCGCTGGTGCCGGCGAGCCGGCCGCGCGAGATCGCCGCGTCGACGTCGACGAGGATCGCCGCGAAGCCCTCGGGCACCCCGGCGCCGGTCAGCACGGTCAGGTGGGTGTCGCCCGGCACCGCGGAGTACGCGACCTCGCGCCCGGACTGCCGCGCGACCTCGGCGGCGTACTCGGCCAGGCTCCAGGCGGTGTCGCCGGAGAGCTCGTAGACCCGGTTCAGGTGGCCCTCGCCGGTCAGCACCGCGGCGGCGGCCGCCGCGTAGTCGGCCCGCGCCGCGGAGGCGATCCGGCCCTCGCCCGCACTGCCGACGACCGCCCCGTGCTCGAGGACGACGGGCAGCTGCGCGGTGTAGTTCTCGTGGTACCAGCCGTTGCGCAGGAAGGTGTAGGGCAGGCCGGAGTCGAGGATCGCCTGCTCGGTGGTCTTGTGCTCGGAGGCCAGCTCGAAGTCGGCCTCGGGTCCGCCGAGGATCCCGGTGTAGGCGAGCTGGGCGACCCCGGCGGCCTCCGCTGCCTTGATCACGGCGGTGTGCTGCGGGACGCGGCGCCCGACCTCGCTGCCGGAGATCAGCAGGACCCGGTCGCCGGCCCGGAAGGCACCGGCCAGGCTCGCGGGGTCGTCGTAGTCGGCGACCCGTACGTCGATGCCGCGGGCGGCCAGGTCGGCGGCCTTCTCCTCGTTGCGTACGACGACGGCCAGCTCGGCGGCGGGGACCCGGGTCAGCAGTTCCCCGACGACGAGGCGGCCGAGGGCTCCGGTGGCTCCGGTGACGACGATGCTCATGATGCGCTCCTGTGGTGGGTGCGGGTGCTCCACTATCGTACAGAAAGCGCTAACTTTTAGAAAGTGGCAGGACGGGGGTGCGGTACGGCGAAGCCCGGACCCCGTGGAACGGGATCCGGGCTGCGTGGGTGCCGGCGGGCGGTGTCGGCTCAGCCGACCACGGTCCAGGTGTCGCTGCCGGTGAGCAGCGACGCCAGGTCCCCCTTGCCGCGCTGGTCGACGGCCTTCTCCAGCTGTTCGGCCATGAGGGTGTCGTAGACGGGGCGTCGGGTGTTGCGGAAGACGCCGATGGGGGTG
>NZ_JBFBDP010000045.1:0-65146 GCF_040701585.1 Streptomyces sp. NPDC093801
CGCGGGCCCCCGGGGCGCGCCGAACCCCCCCCCCACCCCCCCCCCCCCCCCCCCCCCCCCGGCCGCCCCCCCCCCCCCCCCGCCCCCCCCCCCCCCCCCCACGCCCCGGGGACGACAGGGGTCAGCCCGCGGCGGGCCCCTCCGGCTTCCACCCCCACGCCGTGAGCATGCCGGCCGACAGCGCGGCGCACTCCTCGGATCCCAGGTAGCGGACCGCCGCGTCGACGGCGGCGTCGTCCACCAGGCCGGTGGCGACCATCACCGTGCGGCTGCGCTCCCAGGTGTCCGCCCAGAAGCGGCTGATGGGACTGCCGGGCACCAGCGGCGGTACGTACACCTCGGCGGCGACCGGCAGGAGCCCCGCCCCGCGCAGCAGCCGCGGGTACGACGGCACCCAGGACACGTCCGTCCCGATCGTGGCCCGCAGCCCCTCCCACATCGCCCGCATCGCGTCGGTGTACGGAGTGGCGGGCGCCCGGTCGCCCGCCAGGTCGACCGCGTCGCTGAGCACCAGCACACCGCCGGGCTCGACGCGCTCGGCCAGAGCCGCGACGACGCGCTCGCGTGCGGGCAGGTGCATGAGGACGAAACGCGCGTGGACGAGGCGGAACCGGCGGCCCGCGGCGAACTCCGGGCCGGTGACGTCGGCCTCCAGCACCTCCAGGCCGGGCCGCGCCGCGAGGAACCGCACGTCCCGGTCCACGGCGAGCACGCCCGCCACCCCGGCCTCGTCCAGCAGCCGGCGCGAGACCGTGCCCGTACCGGCGCCCACGTCGAGACAGCTCCACCCGGGGCCGACCCCGAGCGCCCGCAGCCGGGCCATGGTGACGTCGTCGTACGCGAGGGCGCCGAAGTCGATGCGCTCGCCCTCGCCCGCCTGCCCGGGACGGAAGACGGCCTCGCCGTAGCGGCCGTCCGGCCCGGGGGTCACGGCGCCGCCGTCCCGGCGGGGCCGGGGCACGGGGGCGGGGGGTCGTGGAGCAGCGTCATGGCCGGACCTCTTCACGCGGTGGGGGGGTGCCGGGCGGCCCCGTCCGGGGCCGCCGTCCCCGATCCTGCACCGCCGGCCCCGTGCGGGGCCGAGGCGCGCCGGGCCCGGGTGCGCGCGCCCCGGGCATCGCCCGGACGGCCGTCCTCCGCGTCCGGCGGCTCCCGTCCTTCGGACCTGTGTCCGGGTGCTCCACCCGCCGCCCTCCGCGCGGCCGACGTGGAATCATGTCCCTTGCAGGAAGCCAGCGGAGGAGACGGTTCCACCATGTTCGACGCCTTGAAGAAGCTCAAGGACAAGGCCGAGGAGATCGCCCGGGCCCACGGCGACGCGATCAACGCCGGACTGGAGAAGGCCGGCGACTTCGTCGACGGGAAGACCGACGGCAAGCACAGCGCCACGATCGACACGGCCGTCGACAAGGCGCAGGACCTCGTCGGGAACCTGGCGAAGAAGAAGGACTGAACACCCCCTCCGGCGCGCTCCGGTGGGGACCGACCGGATCCCGCACCGGGACCGGATCCCGCACCGGGACCGGATCCCGCACGGGGACCGGATCCGGCACCCGGACGCCCCGGCCCGCTTCAGCGCCGGCCGACGAGCCCGGGCCCCGGCTCCTGCGGACCGTCTGCGGCGCTCCGCAGGGCCACCGCGACGAAGGCGGTGTAGGGCTCCTCCAGGGCGCCGTCGGGGAAGCGGCGCAGCAGGTGCTTGCGCTCCTCCGCGAGGAATTCCGCGGCGCCGGCCGCGCCCAGCAGGATGAACGCCGAGTGCGTCGCCAGCTTCGCCAGGTGGAAGTCGACGGTGACCGCGCGCGACCAGCGCAGCTCCCGGGTGCGCCAGGACAGCCCGCCCGGCAGGGTGCGGTCGCTGATGTAGCAGCCGTCGCCGATCCGCTCCACGATCCGGGCCTGCTGCTCGGCCACCCACGGCACGGACGGGTCGGGGTCGTTCCACAGCAGGGCGAGCGCGCCCCCGGGGCGCAGGACCCGCAGGGCCGAGGGGACGGCCCGCGCCGGGTCGGTCCAGTGCCAGGACTGGGCGTACGCGACCAGGTCCAGCGAACCGTCCGCGAGCGGCAGCCGGTTGCCGTCGCCGCGGACCAGCGCCACCTGCGGCAGCTCCCGCCGGAACTGCGCCGCCATGGCGGCCCCGGGCTCGATCCCGGTCACCCGGGCCCCGCGCCGGTGCAGCGCCCTGGAGGCGATGCCGGTGCCGGCGCCGACGTCGGCCACCCGGGCCCCGGCCAGCCGCAGCCCGCCGAGCTCCTCGACGGCGTCGAGGACGCCCGCCGGGTAAGCGGGCCGGTAGGCGGCGTAGGCGCGGGCGGCCCGGCCGAAGGCGAGGGCCCGTTCGGCGGCTGGGATCTCGTGGGTCATGCCCCGACTATGACCCGGCCCCCCGCCCCGCACCAGGCCGCCTCGCGGGCCGTCGCCCGGGTCCACCGGTCCGGTGCGTCCGCCCGCAGGGAATTCGATGGCGCGGGACCCGCCGACCGCGCATCCTGCGGGGATGCGCTTCTCCGTGAACATCCCGAACTTCGGTGACTTCGCAGACCCCCGCAACGTCGCGAAAGTGGCGGTGGCCGCCGAACAGGCAGGCTGGGACGGGCTCTTCGTCTGGGACCACGTACTGCACCGCAGGCACCAGGGGCGGCCCTTCGCGGATCCCTGGATCCTGCTGACGGCGGCCGCGCTGGCGACCTCCCGGATCCGGATCGGCACCCTCCTGACCCCGGTCCCGCGTTACCGGCCGCAGCAACTGGCCCGCCAGGTGGCCACCTTGGACCGGCTCACGGGCGGCAGGGTGGTCTTCGCCGCCGGCCTCGGCGGCCCGGCCGAGGACGAGTACCACAGCTTCGGCGACACCGCCGGACCCCGCGTGCTCGCCGAACGCCTCGACGAGGGACTCGGCCTGTTGGCGCGCTTCTGGTCGGGGGAGCCGGTGGACCACCGCGGCCGGCACTACGAGGTCCGGGACGTGGCCCTGCTGCCGGCCACCGTGCAGCAGCCCGGCCCGCCCGTGTGGATCGGCGGGTTCTGGCCGCACCGCGCGCCCATGAGGCGGGCGGCCCGGTGGGACGGCGCGGTCCCGCTCTTCGAGACGGCCCGGCACGGGCACGTACCCGACGTGGCCGAGGTGCGGGAGCTGGTGGCCTATGTGGACGAACACCGGCCGGAGGGAGCCGGGCGCCCCTTCGAGCTCGTGCTCGGCGGCGCCACGCCCGGCGACCCGGCCGAGGCCGGAGAGGTGATCGGGCCGCTCCGCGACGCCGGCGCCACCTGGTGGGACGAGCGCCAGGTCCAGGGCGGACCCGACCTGGACAGCCTCCCCGCGGTCCTGCGCCGCGTCGAGGCGGGCCCGCCCGTCCTCTGACCGGCGCTCCGACCGGCGCCGCGGCCGGGATGTGCGTGCGCGGCGCCGCTGCGGCCCGCCGGCTGCCGCCGTCCCCCGGGGACGGCGGCAGCCGGCGGGGGTCAGGAACCGGCGCGGGCGGACCCGGTGTTCGTGCCGCCGGCGCTGCCCAGGAAGCAGGTGACCGTGCGGTCGCCCAGCGCCCAGCTGCTGGGCTGCGGGTAGTAGTAGAAGACCTCGAGGGTCTTCGGCAGCTTCGCGGCGCTGCCCACGTAGTCGGTCAGCGCGGTTCCGCCGCACTTCTCCTCGGAGATCGAGACGACCTTCTCCGCGCCGGGGAACACGCCGTCGTCGAGCGTGAAGACGGCGTAGGCCTCGCCCTCGTGGGGCTGGGTGCAGGGAACGGTCCGCACCGACAGGCGGGCCTGGGTGCCGTCGCCCTTCTGGGTCTTCGCCAGGTCGTCGTCGGTGTTGAAGCAGTCCCCCTTGCGGATGTCCTCCACCTTGCTGGAGCCCGGCGTGGTGACCTGGCCCTGGGTGTCGCGGTGGGGCCGCGGGCCCTCGTCGAAGGCCCCGGACAGCCCGAGGACGATCGCGACCGCGTAGAACGCGATGGTCAGGCCGTGGATGACGATGGCCGCGATGGCCAGCCCCCTGCCCTTCTCACCGGTCTTGCGGATCTGGGAGAGGGACACGATGCCGAGGATCAGCGGAACCGTCGGTATCGCACAGACGATCGACATCACGAACGCCACGACGGCCGTCGCGTTGGTCTTCTGCGGCGGCGGCGCGTACCAGCCCTGGGGAGCGCCGTACGGCGCCGCGGGCCCGGGCATTCCGGGGGGTCCCGGAGGCCCGGGATGTCCGTACGGCCCCTGCTGCCCGTACGGCTGCTGCGGGTACGGAGGTGGCTGAGGGGGTGTCGACATGCGCGTGGTGCTCCTCGCGGGAGGGTGGGACGGGACCGCCGGCCGGGCGGTGAAGCCGCGGGGCGGGGCTCGGTGTACGGATGATGTTCGAATCGGCCGCGCCCCAGTATCCCTGACGGAGCACCGGCGGCCGTCCGGGTCGCCGGGGGCGGGCGGGCGGTCGCGGACGGACCGGTCAGGAACGGAGAAGCACGCGCCCGGCGCGCGGACTTAGCCTGCGGACATCCGGACGACCGCGCCTTCCGCGGTCCCGCCGGACGCCCGGCCCGCCTCCGCGGGACCGGGCCGGACGTCCGCCCGCGACGACAGGAGTCGACCCGTGTGCCATCCCCTGTGGGCCCGTGCCCGTATCGCCGCCGCTGCCCGGCACCCGGACGAGCCCGCGCGAGCGCAGCGCGGGGCGGAACCCGGGATCACCGGGGCCGGCCGCGCGGCCGACGGCCCGTCACCGGGCGCCCCCGAGGACCCCCGGAGCGGGGACGCGTTCCAGGACCCCGCCCGCGAACACGTCGTACAGCGGGAGCGTCTCGAGGTGCACGTAGCCGATGTGGCAGTCGCAGACGGCCAGCGGGCAGGGGCGCGGGCCGAGCGCGGCGCGGTATGAGCCGTCGTACAGGTTGCCGAGCTCCGCGCGCACGAAGTGGCAGCGGCGGACGGTGCCCTCGCCGTCCACCGACACCACCGACTCGCCCGTACGGCAGGGCAGTCCGGCCGAGCGGTGCGGGTGGCGGCTGTAAGGGAACAGCGGGTCGAGCGCCGTCCACGCGTCGGCCTCGGCATCGGCGTACGCGTGTCCCTCGGCGGCGTTGACCCACAGGTACACGTGCGCGGGCAGGTCGGCGCGCAGCCGGCGTGCGGGTCCGAGGTTCTCCGGCAGGCCCACGATGCCGACGCTGTGGCGCACGCCCCGGCCCGCAAGGCCGTGGACCTTCGTCAGGAAGCGGTCGTACGGGGTCTGTCCGGGATGGTACGTGCACCACAGCGCGAGCGTGCCGGGGTCGGCGTCGGCGAGCCAGTCCGTGCGGCAGCTCAGGTTGGTCTGGATCGCGACGCGCTCGACGTGCGGCAGGTGCGAGAGCTCCACCAGGGCGCGCCGGTACCAGGAGCGGACCAGCCCCTCGCCCCACGGGGTGAACAGGATCCTGAGGCGGTCGCCGGTGGCCGCCCCCGCCCAGGCGGTGAAGCGTTCGAGGGCGGCCCGGTCGGCGCGCAGCAGGTCCGGGCCGTCGCGGCGCTTGGCGAACGGGCAGTACGGGCAGTCGTAGTCGCAGGAGGAGAGCGGGCCCCGGTAGAGGATCGTGAGGTCCATGGGGGCCTACTTCGGCGCGTAGGCGGCCATGGCGGCGCGGACGGCGGGGGAGAAGAGCGCGGGGCCGAGCGCGTCGGAGTGCGCGAGCCCCTCCGGGCTGAGGCGCAGCAGGGCGTCCGGCGCCGTCCCGTCGAGCCATCCGCGGGCGGCGAAGTCCGCGAGTTCGGCGGGGAAGTCCTCGGACGGGTGGGTGCCGAACCGCGCGCGGTAGTCGGCGACCGGCAGGCCCTGTGCCTGGAGCAGGGACTGCAGGAGGTGGCGGCGGCGGGCCTCGTCGCCGTCGACGTACCGGCCGTGCACGGCGCTCCCGAAGTCGGCGGTGGCCGTGTACGCGTCCACGATCGCCCGGATCTGGCCCATGTCGACGGCGTAGTCGAAGGAGTAGTGGAGGGCGGAGGTGTAGGAGCGGGCGCCGCAGCCCAGGCCGATCATGCCGTCGGTCTGGCAGGCGTGGTCGTCGGGACCCCGGGGCGCCGCGCCGGGCCGGCGGAACATCCGCATCGACACCTGCTCGTACCCCTGCGCCAGGAGGTGGTCGCGGCCCTGCCGGTACAGGGCCAGGCGCTGTTCGTCCCACTCGCGGTCGGTGTGGGCGGTGCGCCGGGAGAGGCCGGTGAGGGGGCGGACGTAGAGGGGGTAGAGGTACAGCTCCTCGGGTTCCCAGGCGAGCGCCGCGTCCAGGGAGGCGCGCCAGCCGGCGGGTGTCTGGCCGTCGATGCCGTAGATGAGGTCGATGTTGAGGACGGGGATGCGGGCCTCGCGGATCCGGCCGAGCGCGGCCTCGACGTCGGCGCGCCGCTGGGGGCGCACGGCGGCCCGCGCCTCCTCCTCGACGAAGCTCTGGACGCCGAGGCTGAGGCGGGTGGCGCCGCGCTCGGCGAGGACCGCGAGCCGGTCGGCGGTGGCGGTGGCGGGGGAGGCCTCCACGGAGAGCGGCACGGCCCGCAGGTCGGCGCCCATGCGCAGCTCGGCGATGTCGCACAGCCGGTCCAGCTCGTCGGCGGTGAGGAAGGTGGGCGTGCCGCCGCCGAAGGCGGCGTTGGCGAACCGGACCGGGCCGTCGTCGCCGAGCGCCTCGCGGACGGCGGCCGCCTGCCGGTCGAGGGCGTCGAGGTAGCGGCCGGTGAGGCCCTCGGGGGCGCCGATGCGGGTGAACAGGTTGCAGAAGCCGCAGCGGACCTCGCAGAACGGTATGTGGAGGTAGAGCGAGAGGGCGTGCTTCGGCTCGTCACGCCACAGCTCGCGCAGGGCCGGGCGGCCGGGCAGGGGCCGGTAGGCGGTCTTGTGGGGGTAGGCGTAGACGTAGCTCTCGTACGGGCGGACGGCCCGCGGCGCCGCGGGCGTGAGCGGTACGGGGACGGGGGCGGCGGGCGCGGCGGGGGCGGTCATGCGGACGGCTCCAGGAAGAAGTGGGCGTACGGCACGGTCCACACGGCCTCGTGGGCGAGGCGGTGGCCGGTGTAGCCGTCGTCGCCGTAGGTCGTGCCGTGGTCGGAGCAGACGATGGCGAAGCAGCGGCGGCGCGAGCTCATCGCGGCGAAGAGGCGGCCGACGTGCCGGTCCAGGTACTCCAGGGCGGCGGCGTGGCTGGCGCGGGTGTCCCCGGCCTCGCGGGTGGCGCCGGGCAGGTGGAACCAGTTCGGCTGGTGCAGCGCCGAGGCGTTCAGGAAGAGGAACAGCCGCTGGTCGGCGGGGAGTCCGGCGACGACCTGCTCGGCGCGCTCGACCTGGGCCTCGAAGGAGGAGGGGGAGGCCACGCCGAACGCGGGCTCCCAGTGGCTCTCCTGGAACATGCCGGGCAGGACGTCGCCCAGCGCGCCCTGCTTGTTGAAGAAGCCGACGCCGCCGATGCACACCGTGCGGTACCCGGCCGCGGCGAGCCCGGAGACCAGGTCGGGGGTGTCGAAGACGTACGTGCGCCCGGCGGTGCTCTCACTGCCGGCGAAACGTGCGGCGAACAGGCGCGGGTGCGGCCCGGGCGCGGCGGGCGTGGGCAGGAAGCCGGCGAACATCGCCTGGTGGGAGGCGTAGGTGAAGCTCCCCGGGGCGTGCCGGCGCTCCCAGGCGCCGCCGGGCAGGTGGCGGGCCAGGTGCGGGATCCGTCCGGCGGCGGCCAGCTCGGCCGCGACGTCGTGGCGGAGGGTGTCCAGGGTGAGCAGGAGCAGGTCGTCGCGGCCGACGACCTCGTTCATGTCGGGATCCGCGGCGCAGGGCCGCGGGGCGGGGAGGGCCGCTCCGGCCGCCGGGTGGGTGTCAGGCAGGTGCACGGTGGTTCCTTGCGATGTGGTGCGGTGCGGCGGCCACCTGGGCCGCGTAGGTGTCCAGGCCCTCGGCCCCGCTGCCGGGCAGGCCGGTGAGCCCGGGGAGCAGGTCGCCGAAGGCGTTGACCTCGGCGACGGCGAACCGCCGCCAGCCGACGGCGGGCAGCAGGTCGACGCCCACGCACAGGGTGCCGGGGAAGCAGGCGGCGGCCCGTTCGCAGGTCTCCAGGGCGTCGGCCCACCCCGGGCCCGCGGCCGCGGCGGCCGCCGCGAGGTCGCCGCGGCTGCCGCCGAGGTGGAGGTTGGTCATGGGCGAGCGGCTGGTGCGGACGACGGCGTGGGTGGCCCGGCCGGCCACGACGACCACGCGCAGGTCGGCGGCCCGGCCGCCGAGGGAGGCCTTGGGCCACCAGCGTTCGACCTGGAGCCCGTCGGGGGCGAGGGCGTCGACGAGGGCGGCGGTCTCGCGCTCGCTCGTGATGCGGCGTACCCGCAGGGAGTTGTACAGGCCGCCGTCCTCGACGCTCTCCACGGAGGTGGTGGCCCGGATCCGGCCCCGGCCGGCGGTCTCGACGGCGACCACGCCGGACGCGGAGGAGCCGTGCGCCGGCTTGAGGAACACGCGCGGCATGGCGTGCGCGGCCATCAGCTCCCGGACGTCGTCCCAGCCGCCCACGGGCACGGCGCCGCCGGAGGTCGGGGACGCCGGCACGGGCACACCGGCGCGGGCGAGGGCCGCGTGGCAGAGCCGTTTGTCGAACAGGACGGCGAGTTCAGCGGGGTCGTCGAGGCGCAGGCCGCCGCTGAGGCTCCGGACGGCCGCGGTGAAACGGGCGTACCAGCGGGCGCCGCCCTCGACCCGGGTGGGGTCGGCGGCGCCGCGCAGGAGCGCGTCCACCTCGGGGTCCTCACCGGGCGAGTCGAGGCGCACCAGCTCGTCGGCGGCGAAGGCCGCACCACCCCCGCGCAGGACCGAGGTCCAGGGCACGATGCGGGGCGCGGGCTGCCCGGCCTCGCGCACGGCCCGGCGGAACAGGGCGACGCGGCGGTTCCCGGGATTGCCGACGACCGCCCAGCGCGGGGGCGTGTGCTGCGTCATGGCCGGCTCGCTACTCGCCCACGGCGACGAAGCGCCAGACGCGGTCGTCCCACTCGTCCTCCTCGGCGTGGCCGCGGTCGAGGTCGAGGGTGACGCCGGCGCTCTCCAGGGTGTCCCGGAAGCGCTGCTTCAGCGGGTCGCCGAGGTAGTTGTGGTGCAGGTCGAGCTTCTTGAGGTGAGTGAGGGGCTGGCCGCCGAGCAGCGCGGCGCCGCCCTGGTCGGTGAGGACGCCCATCGACAGGTCCAGGGTCTCCAGCCGGGCGACCACAGGAGCGGAGGCCATGGCGGCGGCGATCTCGTCCTGGATGTCGCTGTTGCGCAGGGCCAGGTGACGCAGGCTCGGCAGCCTGTCCCCCTGGAGGACGGGCTCGACGTCGGAGAGCGCGCAGTCCCCGCCGTACTCGGCCGTACCGAGCCAGAGGTCGAGGTGTTCGAGGGCGGGCAGGCCGGCGGCGGCGATGCTGCGGACGACCCGCGCGGGCAGGCCGCCCGTCTCGACGGTCAGGGAGCGCAGCCGGCGGTGCGTGAAGGGGGCCAGGGCCAGCCCGGTGCCGCCGCGGACCCCGAACTCCTCCAGCTCGGGGAAGTTCTCCAGGAGCGGCCCGACGTCGCCTTGATTGATCCACGAAATCTCGCACTCCTCGGACTCCATGTCGCCGAGGAACAGGGCCCGCAGGGCGGGGAGCTGGGCGCGGGCGGCGACCAGCGCCTCGATGATGTCCTCGGGTCCGCTGTCGTACGCCTCCTCCCAGGCGCCGACGACGATCGCCCGGACGCGCGTGGTGTCGACGGCGGCGGTGAACCGGGCGAAGGCCTCGGTCCAGGTCTCCTCCGCGTCGTAGGTGTCGGAGACGATGCGCCAGGCGACTGAGCCGGCCTCGGGAAGGGGGGACGGGCCCTCGCTCCCCGGGCCCGGGAACGTGAAGACGGGCAGTCCGTACGACTCCGTCAGATGCCTCGCGTAGCTCATGTCCCTCGCCGTTCCTCGCCCGTCGCGCCGTCGACCGCCGCGTAGATGTGCTGCAAGTTGTAGCAAGCGGCTCTGACAGCGCCCCTGGCGGGGCGGGCCGGCGGCCGTTGTCAGACCCTCCCCGTAGCTTCGGAACCGATGTGCCGCACCGGGCGGCACGTGGGAAGGGGACAGCCGTGTACCGGCAGGGGGACGTGCTCATCGTGCCGATCGGGGAGTCGGCGGTGCCGCCGCAGGCCGCCGACGGCCCGCAGGAGCCGAGGGACGCGCGGGGACGACTGGTGCTGGCCCGGGGCGAGGTGACCGGGCACGCGCACGCGGTGGTCGGGCCGGGGCGGCTGGTGCGCGAGGCGGGCCCGTTCGGGCCGCAGCTGCTGCACCTGCCCGACGGCGGGCGCGTGGTGCACGAGGAGCACGCCGCGATCTCGCTGCCCAAGGGCTGGTACCGGGTGGTGCGGCAGCGGGAGTACGTGCCCGGCGCCGTACGGATCGTGGCGGACTGAGGGGGAGTGGGGAGCGTGGGGACGAAGAGCGCGGTGGAAGACACGGATGTGACGGACAGGGCGGGGGAGGCGGACGGGACCGATCTGTGGCGGGCCGCCGCCGCGGCCACCGGGGCCGCGGACCGCGAAGCCGCGGAGGCGGGGGTGCGCCTGGCCTACACGGCGGCCGGGCTGCCGGAGCCCGAGCGGATCCTGTGGGCGGACTCGCCCCGCGCCGCGATCCTCCTGCTGGGCGATCCGGACGGGGAGTGGGGGCCGGGGGCCAGGGGCCGCAGCGTCCGCGAGCAGGTGCGCAGCCTCCCGTGGGCGGCCGAGCGCGACCGGCTGCACGCGGAGCTGGGCCCCCGCGGCTGGGGGCGGCGCTGGGCCCTGACCGGCGCACGCCTGTGGCAGAACACCGAGCGGCTGGCGGAGCGCATCCGCGCGGGGCTGGTCGAGACGCTCGCGCAGGACCCCGCCGAGGAGTCCGCACTGCGGCTGCTGCTCCTTGACGCGGTGCTCGGCCAGCACGACGCCGCCTGGCTGTGCGCGTTCGACACGGCGGCCGGCTCACCCCTCGCCGGGCTCGCCGCGGTGGCCCGCACGGCCGGCTGGTGGTGGCCCTACGAGCGGCTGGCCGTCGTCTGCGAACGCCCGGTGGAACTCCACCGGGACGAGGCGGGCCGCCTCGACCGCGCCGACGGCCCGGCCCTGGCCTTCCCGGACGGCTTCGCCCTGCACGCCTGGCGCGGGATGCCCGTACCGGCCGGCTTCCTGGCCGGGCTGGGCGAGCTGACGCCGGAGCGGATCCGGGGCGAGGAGAACGCCGAGCTGCGCCGGGTGATGCTGGAGCACTACGGCTACGACCGCTACCTGGACGCCTCCGGGGCCGAGCCGGTGCACCGGGACGAGGCGGGCGTGCTGTGGCGCATACCCCTGCCGGACGACGAGGACGTCGTGATGGTGGAGGTCGTCAACTCCACGCCGGAGCCGGACGGCACGCACCGCACGTACTGGCTCCGCGTCCCGCCGGACACCCGCACCGCCCGCCAGGGCGTGGCCTGGACCTTCGGCGTCGACGCCGACACCTACGCCCCGCTGCGAGAGACCTGACATCCGTCACTTCCGGCCCGTGCGGTCCGGCCCGAACCTGGGAGGAGTATCGACGGGCCGACGGGCCCACGAGGCGGGGAGAGCGTGTGAGAGCGGAGGAGCGGATGACGGGGGCCGTGACGCCCAGACCCTCCACGGCCGCGATCGTGCGGGTGTGGGCCGGGTCCCTGGTGCGGTGGCCGCTCGCGCGCCGGACCGCGCCGGGGCTGCGGCACTCGGCGGCGACGCGGCAACTGGTGGTGGTCATGGCGGTGACGGAGGTCGTGACGGCGGTCGTGCTCTCCTCGGTGCTGCCGCCCGCCGTCCGGCCCGTGCACGCGCTGTGCGAACTGCTCCTGGTCCTGGCCGGACTGGGGCTGGTCGCCGCGCTCCTGCGGCACCCGCACACGGTCGACGACGCGCAGGTGGTGGTGAGGACCGGGTTCCTCGGGGAGGTGGCGCTGCCCCGTTCGGCCGTCCGGTCCTCCGCGCCGGTGATCCGTACCGTCCCGGGCCGCGGCCCGCGCCCCGTGCCGGGCGAACCGGGAGCGGTGGCGTGCTCGGTGGGGGCCTCCCTCAACGTCGCCCTGCGCCTGGACCCGCCCGTCCGACTCGACCTGGGCCGCCTCGGACGCCTGGACGCGACGACGCTCTACGCGTCGGTGGACTCCCCGTCCGCGCTCGCGGCGGCGCTTCGCGCGCGCGTCAGTGCGCGGCCCGCGCCGGGAACGTGAAGGCGTAGCCCTGGGACCTGAGCCAGGGGAGGTACTGCCGCAGTGCGGCCACGGTCTGGCTGCGGTCCCCGCCGCCGTCGTGGAAGAGGACCGTGGGCAGCTCGGGGAGCTTGCCCTCCACCGCGGAGACGATGGCCGGCAGGCCCGGGCGGCTCCAGTCCTTGGGGTCCACGCTCCAGCCCAGGGGGCGCATGCCGTTCGCCGCGGCTATCGCCCGGCTGTCGGGCGTGAAGGCGCCGCCCGGCGCGCGGTAGTAGTTCACCGCGACGCCCGGTACGGCGGCCTCGATCATGGCCTTGCCGTCGAGGATCTGCTGGCGCTGGTAGGCGACCGGCTTCTTGTCCATGGTCACGTCGTGGTCGACGGAGTGGTCGCACAGCTGGTGCCCGTCGGCCGCGATCTCGCGCACCAGCTCCGGGTGCTGCTGGGCCCGCGTGCCGACCAGGCAGAACGTCGCCTTGACGTGGTTCTCCCGCAGCACCCGCAGGACCTGCGGGGTCCAGGTCGGGTCCGGCCCGTCGTCGATGGTGATCGCGATGTCGCGGCCCGTGCCCTGGGCGAGACGGGAGATGCCCTGCGGGACGGCGGCGGCCGCGTGGACCGGACCGGCGGAGGACTTCGCCGGCGACCGGCCGGCAGAGGAGGAGGCGTCCGTCGCGGCGAAGGCCGGGGTGCCGGCCGCTGCCAGGAGGCCGAGGACGGTCGCCGCCACGGCGGCGCCCGTCCGTCGACGGCGCACGGAACTGCTGCTCTTGCCCATGGATGCTCTTCCTCTGCGGGTGCGTACGGTCGCCGGATCGCGTGTGGCCGGTGCGGTGCGGTGCGGTGCGGTCCGGGGAGCGGGAACCGTGCCCGTCGTCCCCCCGATCGGCCCCTGCCGACGCGGCCGTGCCACGGAGGGGGCCCAGGGCCACCCCATCGAAGCTAGGGACCCTTTCCGCTCCGGGTCAAGGAACCGTGGGACGCCTCACACCGGGTGAAAAGGGACGGATCGCCCGTTCCGGTCGTCCCGTGGTCCGGCCGCGGGCTGGAAGTGGACCCGGACGGTGATCCCTCCCTCGGCGCCGGATTCGCCTCCGCCCGCAGGTGGGCGCCGTGGGCCCGGCCGATCGAGGCGGCGATCGGCAGACCGGGGCCCGCGCCCTCGCCCGCCGTGCGGCGGCGCTCGGCCCGGCCCCGGAACGGCTCCAGCAGACGGGACACGTCCCCGGGCCGGCCCGGTGTCGGACACGGTCAGGCCCCCGCGGCCCGTCCCCGCCGCCCCGGCGCCGTGGCCACCTCGACCCGGCCGCCCGGCCGCCCGGCCACCTCGACCCGGCCGCCCGGCCGCCTGGCCGCCCGGCCGTTTGTGCCGTACGGCGTTGGCCGGCAGGTTGCGGACCAGGCGGTCCAGCAGGGCGCGGTCGCCCCGCACCGTCAGCGGCGCGAGGTCGGTGACGACCGCCGGCCCCTCGTGCGCGGTCGCCTCCGGTTCCGCCCCGGCCAGGGCGGCGAGGTCCACCGCCCCGGTGCTCTCCAGGCCCTCCTCGGACACCGCGAGCAGCAGCAGCGAATCGATCAGGTGCTCACTGGAGTCCGCGACGCCGATCGGCCGCTCGCGGATCCGGGCGACCTTCTCCGGCGACGGATCCCCGGCGGGCCCGATCTCCGCCGCCGCCCGCTGCACGGCCGGCGGCGTGCCCAGCTCGTGGGCGGCGTCCGCGGCGAACCGCCGCTGCGCGCCACAGCGCGGCGAGACGGGCGCGCTCGGAGCGGAGCACCGCTTTCACAGTGGATCGGCGATCCGGTAGCCGCCCCCGGGCACGGTCTCGATCAGCGGCGGCTCGCCCGGCTTCGCCCGCAGCCCGCCGAGCGTGACCGGGACGGCGTTCGTCCGGTACGAGGTGTCCCGGTCCCAGACCTGCTCCATCGGATCGTCGTTGCCGAGTACCGCCCCCTCGGCCCGCAGCAGCGCCTCCAGCACGGCGAACTCCTCGGGCGAGAGCGCGAGCCGGCGCCCGTCGCGAGCCGGCGCCCGTCGCGGGCCGCCGTCCGGCGGGCCGTGTCCACGGCGACACCGCACCGCTCCAGCACCGGCGGCAGCGCCGGATGCGCCCGCCGACGGCCGTCTACGAGCGCTCCGCGGACGACCGCGTCGCACAGGTCCGGGCCCTGATCGCGCGGACGGCCGACCCGCAGGGCCCGACCACGGTGTCGGTGACCGACCCCTCCGCGGCCCTGCAGGCCAGGGCCGCCACCGAGGGTGTCTCCGGCACGCTCCTGCTCGGGCTGGGCGCGATCGCCCTGTTCGTGGGCGGGGTCGGGGTGGCCAACACGATGGTCGTCCCGGTGCTGGAGCGCCGCCACGAGAGCGGCCTGCGCCGCTCGCTGGGCGCGACCTGGGATCGGATCCGCATCCGGTTCGTGACCGAATCCCTGCTGCTGTCCGGGCTCCGCGGGCTCGCGGGCACCGCCCTGGGCGCCGCGGCCGCCGGGGTGTGCGCCCGTACCGGGGGCCTGCCCCGGGTGGTGTCCCCGTGGGCGGTCGCCGGCGGGTTCGCGGCCACCCTGGCCATCGGCACCCTGGCCGGCCTCTGCCCGGCGGTCCGGGCGGCCCGCCTCTCGCCGGCCCTGGCCCCCCGGGCGGCGTGACGGGCAGGCCCGCGAAGCCCCGCCGGTCCGGCCGGCGGGGCTTCCGCGGCGTCAGCCCATCAGCAGCAGCCGGGTGTTGGGGACCAGCTTGCGGTTCACGCTGGTGCTCTGCACGAAGATGGTGAAGTCGTCGTTGTGGTCCGGCTTCACGCGGACCTCCGCGTCCGGCAGGCCCAGCAGGGCGCGCGCCTCCGGTCCCGTGTACACCCGGTCCGTCTTCTTCTCCAGCACCGCTATCTGCTTGCGCGCCTGGACCTTTTCCACCTTGCTCAGCTGGTAATACGCTCCACCCGTGCGATAGGTGTGCCCGGATTCGACGACCCATTCCCGGATCGCCGCCGCACGCGCCACGGGAATGAGCTGATACCGCGTCTGGTCCACAGGGGTGAGGCCGGCGGCCTCGATGGACTTCTTGTTGACCGTTTCGGCGCCCGTGGAGAAAACCGCCCTGGAGCCCCGGATTCCCTTCGTGCGGCCCACCATGAACTTCTCGGTGGCCTCCCGGATGACCTGTCCGGCCTCCTCCAGGCCCCGCGTGCTCGTGGCGTCCCAGATGGCGATGTTGTCCTTCGGGAAACCGCACTGCATGGCCTCCCGCTTGCCCATCTGGTCCGGCACGAGCACGGCCAGGGTCCAGTTGTCCTGCTGGCCGTCGAGCATCGTCGCCATGGCCTGCCTCAGGGCCCGCTGGGACTGGGAAGGGACGTCCGGGCAGCGGTGGCTCGCGTTCTCCTGCCCGTCGGTGAGCACGAACGTCAGGAAGCTGTGGTCGCCGTAGAGCTGGGCCGTCTGCGCCAGCTCCCGCTGCGACTTGAGGGTGGCCGCGAGCAGGGCGGTCATGCCGCCGACCCGGTAGAGCTCCTTCAGGGACGGCATCCGCAGCACGTCCTTGTCGTAGATGACGCATTCCACCTTGTCGGCGAACACGTACACCGTGACGCGGGTTTCCTGGTCGAGTTCCTGCGAACGCCGGGCCAGATAGGCGATTTGCTGGTCGGCGACCTCGACGACCTTGTTCCTGAGGTGTGACATCGACGAACTGGCATCCAGCACAAGGGCAACGTGATTGATGTAGTTCTGGTTTCCGGACATGGCCGCTCCCCGTTTCTCCGACGTGATGAACAGATCCTCGCAGCCACCACTGACAATCGGTCCCGACGCTTCTCCCGGCGGGCCGGGGCGGCCCCGGACGCCGCGGTCGTTGTCAGTGGTCCGCGGCAGGATCGCCGGCATGACGACACCGTTGCTGCTCACCGACATCGAACGAGCCGTCCGGAACGGCTGGAGCGCCCGGACTTGCACTCCCGAGTACCGGTCGCGCTGGACCGGGGACAACCCCGCCCGCGACCAGTGCGGGGTCACCGCGATGGTCCTCAACGACCTGCTGGGCGGCGAGCTGGTCCGCGGCGAGGTCCACGTCGACGGGGTCCGCGTGGACTACCACTGGTGGAACCGCCTGGGCGCGGGCGTCGAGGTCGACCTGACCCGGGAGCAGTTCGGGCCGCACGAGACCGTCACCGGGGGAGTCGTGGTCCCCCGCCCGCCCGTCGCCGAGTGGCGCAGGCTCCGCGAGGAGTACGAGCTCCTCCGCGCGCGCGTCCTGGAGGAGCTCGACCGGCGACGAAACGATACGTCTGTGGCATCGGAGTGAACGGCCGTTCCCGTCCGGGGCCCACATCGGTTGGACCGGCCGACGCGCACACCGACCGCGCGCCGTTCCTACCGATCCCTAGGGGAGTCATGCGTATTCGTTCCGCCGTCACCGCTTCCGTCCTGGCCGCCGGCATCCTCCTGGGCGGCGCCGGCGCCGCCCTGGCCAACGAAGGCGTCGACATCGACTACTTCTCCGGCGGCCACGCCGGCTGGTCGTCGAACTGCTCCTCGTTCGCCGCGGTGCCCCACAACCTGCCGTCCTTCGCCGGCCCGGTCTACACCTCGACCTGCGCCAAGGAGGGCGAGAAGGAGTGGCTCAAGGGTGCCCACCTGGGTGCCTGATCCAGGAACGGATCCCGAACCGCGGGGGCGGACCGACAGCGAGGTCGGTCCGCCCCCGCGGCGTTCCGGCCCCCGCCGCGCGGGCCGCCTGCGGGAACGTTTCCCCGGGTGAAACGTGCACCCGGTCGGGTGAGCTCCGGCCCCCCGCCCTGTCGTGCCGGGGGCCCGGGCCGCTAGACAGCATGTCTGTGATCAAGGAACCGTCCGGGACCCGGCGGCGGCGCGGACACCGGGCCGGAAGGCCGACGGCCGCCCTGGCCGCCCGCGCCGCCGTGGCGGCCTGCGCGCTGCTGACGGGCTGCGCCGCCGGGCCCCCGGGGCGCGCCCCCGACCCGGACGAGGTCATCAAGGCCGCCACCCAGCGCCTCACCGACGCGTGCCTGATCCGCCAGGGCCTCGTCCCGCCCCGCAACGGGGCGGGACGGCCGCCGGGGACCGACGAGGAGCGGGTCGGCGCGGCCCTCTTCGGCTCGGGCCCCGCCGAGCTGTCGCTCACCCTGCCCACCGGCTACGTCGTCCGCGCCCACACCGACGGCTGCCTCGCCGCCGCCCAGCAGCGGCTGTACGGGGACCAGCCCGGCTGGTTCCGCGCCTCGGTCGTCGTCAACAACCTCCGGCCCGAAGCCGACCGCAGCCACCGGGACCTCGCCGAGGTCCGCGCCCGCCACCGCACCGAGATCGCGGCGTGGGAGCGGCTGCGCGCCCACGCCCTCACCGAAGCCACCGCCGTGCTCGAGAACCCCCCACCGAAGGGAAACCCGCCCGCATGAAGCGCTTCACCACCCTCCTCGCCGCCGCCGTCATCACCACCGGCGCGGTCCTGGCCACCTCGGCCGCCGCCGAGGCGGCCGACTGCCGCAGCGGCTACTTCTGCGTCTGGACGGACGCGAACTTCAACGGCATGAAGATCGAGCACAGCGGCGACGACCACTGGTGGGAGGGGGACATGTTCAAGCAGGACTCCTCCTGGGCCAACCACGGCCTCTCCGGCCCCGGCGTGGCCGACCACGTGAAGGTGTACGAGGGCCGTGAGCTGCTGGGCCGGGTCACGCTCTGCCTGGCCCCCGGCCAGGAGGTCGGGTACAACGCAGGGGCCAACGACCAGGGCGGCTCCCACACCTGGTCCACCGGCTGCTGAGGCCGTCC
Organism: Streptomyces sp. NPDC093801; assembly: GCF_040701585.1. Taxonomy (NCBI): domain Bacteria; kingdom Bacillati; phylum Actinomycetota; class Actinomycetes; order Kitasatosporales; family Streptomycetaceae; genus Streptomyces; species Streptomyces sp. NPDC093801. Next base: position 17,992 of record NZ_JBFBDP010000045.1, read on the forward strand.
CCGGCCGTCCCGCACCGCCGTCCGCCCCGGCGCCCCCGCTACGCCGCGGGGGCGTCGTCCGGGTGGAGGGCGGCGCGGACGCCGGCGAGGACCACGCCGATCAGGCAGAGGGCGATGACGGTCTCCGCCCACAGGAAGGCGAACCAGTCCAGGACGCAGCCGATGGGCGGCGACCCGGGGGCGGTGTTGCGGAAGGCCGCGAGGGCGAACAGGGTGGCGGCCATCCAGGAGAGCGCGGGCCAGACCAGGCCCTCGCGCCGTGTCGTCAGGTACCAGGTCCCGATGAGCACGGACGCCGCCAGCGCCCACATCACCAGCATCATGAAGACCGCGAAGACGAGCAGGCTGCCCGAACGCCTCAGCTCCAGTCCGAAGACCGCCTCCGGCCGGGAGGACAGGGGCTCGGCGGAGATGGAGAACAGCGTGTCGTTGTTGGAGAACAGCATCCGCACCGGCACCTGCCTGCCGCCCAGCACGGCCCAGAACTCCACGTCGGTCTCGTAGGTGTCGAACGGGTAGTCGCCGATGGACCCGCCCGCGAGCGCGACCTTCACGTCCCTGGTCGCGAGCCGCTCGTGCGCCTTGAACGCCAGGTCGCCCAGGGTCGCCGCGGAGGTCTGGAGGGCGAGGTCGTCCACCGGGGCGGTGCCTTCCGCCTCGCCGAGGCTTCCGCGCGGGACGACCCGGACCCGGAGCACCAGCTCCCTGGCCGCGGCGTCGACGTGCTGGACGGTGGCCTCGACGTCCACCCGGTCGGGGGCGGTGGAGCCGACGGCGTGGACCGTGTCGCCCGCCTGCCGCTCCGCGAACTGCAGCCACGATCCGACGGCCACCGCCGCGACGATCAGCAGCGCGATGGGCAGCAGGACGGGGAGCAGCGAGGTCCCGGAGCGGCGCGGGGGAGGAGGGGCCGGGGGTGGGGTCATGGCGGCTCCGGCGGGACGGGGGAGCGGAAGGTTCTCGTCCGGCAAGCGAAACCTTTCGGCGGCGCCGCCGCCACCCCGGATGGCCCGGGTGGAGTCCCTGCGGCCCCTCCCATCGCGCCACACGTAACGGGCCTTCCCGGCGGATCGGTGAAAACCCGACCCCGCCAGGGGAAACGATGCACGGCCCATACATCTGATCGGATACTGCCGTGCCCGCTGGGGCCCGGGCGTACCCGAGGTATCCGTACAAGAGCCGCGATCCGGCCGATTTCCCTCTTCAGGCCCCGGTGCGACTCCGCAACGATGGGTCCGCGACTTCCGGGCCGCCGCCGCGAGCGGTCGGCCTACCGGCCGCCGAACCAGAGGGGAACACGCATGTCACCGCGCAGGATCCTGGCGATGACGACCGCCACCGCGGCACTGATCGCGGGCCCGGTACTGACCGCCCAGGCCTCGACCCCACTCCCGAACACCTTTTCCGAGCAGACCCGCGCCGCCGGACTGACCGCCGCCCAGGCGGCCGAACTCCGGCAGCGGGTCGACGCCGTCCTCGCGTCCGACCCGCAGGCCCGCCAGATCTCCGCGAACAAACTCGCCATCGCCGGCGGCGACCTGGTCCTCAGGGCTCCGGGCCGGTCCGAGACCCGCGACCTGGCAGCCCCGGACGCGGCCCTGGCCTGCGCCGACGGCCACCTGTGCATCAGGGACGGCCTGGGCGACACCTACGACTACTACTACTGCGGCTACTACGACTTCGGCGGAGTCGGCGACGGCACCTTCAACAACAACCAGAGCTGGGGCACCCGGGCCCGCTTCTACAACCAGAACGGCAGCGAGCGCTGGTCGAACGTGGCCAAGGACAGCGGCACGGCCTCCTGGACCCCGGTCTACCACATCCGCCCCTGCTGACCCCCTCACCCGGCCGCCCGGCGCCCGCCCCACCGGCGGGGCACCGGGCGGCCTCCGTGTGTCCCCGCACGGGCCGGCACCGGCGCGCGGCTCAGCGCGGGATCACCCAGCCCGGCATCCAGGTCCCCGAGGTCCCGCCGGTGGCGCGCAGGCCCGCCGCGGTCGCGAGGTGGGCGCGCAGGGCCGCCAGCCCCGGGTGGGGGTTGTCGCGGCGCCAGAGCAGCGAGTGCGGGTAGACGGGCGTCGGATCCGTCACCGGGATACGGCGCAGGCCGTGCCCGGCCGGCCAGACGAGCCGGGTCCGCTCGCTCATGAAGGTGGCCAGGGCCGGGGTGTCGGCGATGGTGTCGAGGAGCGCGTCGGAGCCGAAGTTGGGCCCGGTCGACTCCAGGGTGAGCCCGAACTCGGCGACGAGGTCGTCGTAGTAGGCGGTCCACTCGGCACCGGGGACGACCCCGGGCATCCAGATCCGGTGCCCGGCCAGCTCGGCCACCGTGACCGACCGGGCGCCCGCCAGCGCGTGGTCGGGGCCGGTGAGGAGCTGGAGGGGCTCGTCCAGCACCCGTACGGCCCCGACGTCCTCCGGAAGGGGCCGGCCGGGGGCGGCGACGGCGCGGAAGGACGCGTCGACCGCACCGGAGCGCAGGGCCGCGACGGCGGCGTCGATCTCGACCAGCATCACCACGTCGAGCTCGACCTCGGGGTGCGCGCGGTGGAAGTCGCGCATCAGGCCCGTCGCCGCGCCGCGCGAGTTGATGACGTCCACGCGCAGCGGCCGCCGGCCGGTGCGGACGGACGCGACCGCGCGCTCGGCCGTGCGCAGCAGCTCGCGGGCGTGGGGCAGGAACGCCTGCCCGTCGATGGTGAGCTCGGCGCCGCGCGGTGTACGGGTGAACAGCCGCACCCCGAGACCGCGTTCCAGCGCGGCGATGCGCTTGGAGACGGCCTGCTGGGTCACCGACAGCTCGGCGGCGGCCTCCTGGAACCGCCCCGTGTCGACGGCGGCGAGGAACGTGCGGACGGTCTCGAGGTCCATACCGCCACCCTAGGGGGACAACCAGGGGTTGTGGACGAGGGGCCTGCCGGTTGTTTGATTCCCTGCGACACCGCCCGCTTTGATGCTCCGGAACGCCGGTCGGTTGTACGGGGAGGGTGAGGGGCGATGTCGGATCCCAGGGACGGACGGCGCCGGCGGCGCCGGCGCGGCCCGCGTCTGGGGCGCCCGTTCGGGTGGTTCCTGGCGGCGTACGGGACCAGCGCGCTCGGCACCTGGCTCGCCTTCGGGGCGTTCCCGCTGATCGCCGTCCAGGTGCTGCACGCCGGGCCGGCCGAGGTGGCGGCGCTCTCCTCGGCCGGGGCCGCGGTGGGCGCGGCCGTGGCGGTGCCGCTCGGCCCGTGGGTGGAGTTCCGCCGCAAGCGGCCCGTGCTGATCGCGACGGACCTGGTGCGGTGCGCGGCGCTGCTCACGGTCCCGGCCGCGTTCGCGCTCGGCGCCCTCACCTTCCTCCAGCTCCTGCTGGTGTCCGTCGTCGTCGCGGCGGCCGACCTCACCTTCCGCGCCGCCTCCGGGGCCTGGTTGAAGGCCCTGCTGCCGGCCGGGCACCTGCTGGAGGCCAACGCCCGGCTCGAGTCGACGGCCTGGACCACCACGATCACCGGTCCGCCGCTGGGCGGCCTCGCGATCGGGCTCCTCGGGCCCGTGGCGACGGTGGTGGCCGACGCGGTCAGCCACCTGCTCTCGGCCCTGGGCATCCGCGCGACGGGCCGGCGGGAGCCGGCCCCCGGGTGCCGGGAGGGCGGGCGCCCGCGGGCCGGGGACCTGCTCGACGGCTGGCGGTGCGTCCTCGCCGACGCGGGGCTGCGTCCGCTCTTCTTCCACACCGCCCTGTTCAACGGCCTGGTGATGGCCGCCTCGCCGCTGCTGGCCGTCCTGATGCTCGGCCGCCTCGGGTTCGAGCCCTGGGAGTACGGCCTCGCCTTCGCCGCGCCCTCGGTCGGCGGGCTCCTCGGCTCCCGGCTGGCCCGCCCGCTCGTCACCCGGTACGGGCAGCACCGGGTCCTGGCCGTGTCGGGCTTCCTGCGCGCGCCCTGGTCCGTCGGCCTGGCCTTCGTGGGGCCGGGTACCGGCGGGCTGCTGCTGGTGACCGGCGTCGAGTTCGGGCTCGTCCTCTGCTGCGGGGTGTTCAACCCCGTCTGCGCCACCTACCGCCTGGAGCGCACCCCGGCCGGCCACGTCACCCGTGCGCTCTCCGCGTGGTCGGTGACGACGAAGGCGGCGACCGCGCTGCTCACGGCCGTCTGGGGCGTCCTGGGCAGCCTCCTCGGCCCGCGCACGGCCATCGCCCTGGCCGGCGTCCTCCTCCTGGCGACCCCGTTGCTGCTCCCGCGCCGGCCGGCCGCGCCCCCCGCCGAACCGGAGCCCGCCGCCACCGGTACCTGACGGGACGCCACCGTGCGGTCCCCGCCTTCCCGCCGGTTCCCCCGGGCGTGGTCGGCGGGTGCCCACCCGGGACGGCGAACTGCCGCGTGCGGTATACCCGTTGCCCTTTTCGTGCCCGTCTTGGCAGACTCGCGCCGGATCACTTTCGATCTTCAGTTCTCCAGGGGGGACACACCATGAGGTTCCGCATGTCCGCACGCGCCGCCGTCCGTACGGCCGCCGTGCTCGCCGCCGCCGCTCTCGCGCTCCCGGTGGCGGCCGCCGGCCCGGCCCGGGCCGCCGAGATGCCGCAGGGCGAGTTCAACTGGTCGGGGGACCAGGGCGACGGCTTCGACGACCAGGCCCGCTGGTACGGGCCGGGCCAGGGCGACAGGATCGACGTCACCGCCTCCGCCGACCACCGCACCCTGCGGGTCACCATCACCCGCCCCGGCGACTCCTGGACGATGGACCTGGCCGCGCCCGCGGGCCAGGTCCTGGCCGTCGGCAACTACGCCGACGCGGTCAAGACCCCGGAGATGCCGGGCACCGTCCTCGACCGGCCCAGCATGTTCGTCAACGGCTACCGCGGCGGCTGCTCCACCCTCACCGGCGGCTTCGGCATCAGGGAACTGGTCTTCGGCGAGGGCACCGCCGTCAAGCGGATCGACCTCTCCTACCAGCAGGACTGCGACGACCGCGGCGTCCTCAAGGGCTACCTCACGGCCAACGACGTCACCCCGCCGAAGCCGGTCGCCCTGGGCGTCACCGTCAACGGCAGCGGCACGCTGTCGAAGACCGGCAAGGCCACCCTGAACGGCACGGTCACCTGCAGCAAGCCGGTGAAGGTCTCGGTGGGCGGCTCCGGGCGCCAGGAGCAGCCGAAGACCGTCGTGGGCGGCTTCCGCGTCGAGGTGGACTGCGTCCCGGGCCGCAGCATCCCCTGGCAGGCCCCGCTCCAGGTGCACATCCCCGAGGAGGACACCCCGTTCGTCAGGTCCGAGCGGCTCGCCGCGTTCGCCAACGCCTCGGCCACCGACCCCGAGAGCGGGACGTACGTCGTGGCGAGCGCCGACAAGTGGGTGCGGCTGCGCTAGCGCAGGCTCCTCGGCACGGCCCCGGCGGGTGCGTCGGGGGCGGCCGGGGCCTGTTCCGCCGCGTGGGCGATGTTGCGGACCATGCCGCCGAAGACCGCCGCGTGGAAGGGGCTCACGGCCCACCAGTACATGTGGCCGAGCAGGCCGCGCGGATGGAACAGGGCGCGCTGCCGGTAGCGCGACCGGCCCGCGTGCACCGGGTCGGGCTCGGCGTACATCTCCAGCCAGGCCAGTCCGGGCACCCGCATCTCGGCGCGCAGCCGCAGCAGCCGCCCCGGTTCGATCTCCTCGACCCGCCAGAAGTCCAGGGCGTCGCCCACCCGCAGCCGGCTGGCGTCGCGGCGGCCCCGGCGGATGCCGGCGCCGCCCGCCAGCCGGTCCATCCAGCCCCGCACGGCCCAGGCCAGCGGGAAGGAGTACCAGCCGTTCTCGCCGCCGATGCCCTCCACCACCCGCCACAGGGCCCCCGGCGGGGCCGCCACGCCGGCGCTGCGGTGGTCGGTGTAGAGGCTGCCGCCGGCCCAGTCCGGGTCGGTGGGCAGGGGGTCGCTCGGGGCGCCGGGCAGGGAGGCGTTGGACCACCGGGTCGTCACCCGCGCCTCGCGGACCCGCTCCAGGGCCAGGGCCAGGGCCCGGTCGAAGGGGAGCGGCGCACCCGGCGGGTCGGGCACCCAGCGGGCGATGTCGTGCTCCGCGCACACCACCTCGTGGCGCAGCGACTCGGCGAGCGGCCGGGCCAGTGCCCGGGGCACCGGGGTGACCAGGCCGATCCACAGGCTGGAGAGGCCCGGGCTGAGCATGGGCACGCGCAGGATGCGCCGCTGCGGGAGCTCGGCGACCTCGGCGTAGCGGTGCATCATCACCTCGTACGTGAGGACGTCCGGTCCGCCGATGTCGAAGGACCGGCTGACCTCCGGCGGCATCGAGGCGCTGCCCACGAGGTAGCGCAGCACGTCGCGCACGGCGATGGGCTGCACCCGGGTGCCCACCCAGCTCGGGGTGATCATGACGGGCAGCCGTTCCGTCAGGTAGCGGAGCATCTCGAACGAGGCCGAGCCCGAACCGATGACCACGGCCGCCCGCAGCACCGTGCAGGGGACGCCGGACGCCAGCAGGATGGTGCCCACCTCGGCCCGGGAGCGCAGGTGCGGGGAGAGTTCCTCGGGGGGCCGGCCGGCCGGGGTGAGGCCGCCCAGGTAGACGATGCGGCGTACGCCCGCCCGCCGCGCCCGCTCGGCGAACAGGCGGGCGGCGGCCCGGTCGCGCTCCTCGAAACCGGGTCCGGCGTTGAGGGCGTGCACCAGGTAGTAGGCGACGTCCACCCCGTTCAGGGCCTCGTCCAGCGAGCGCCCGTCGGAGACGTCGCCGCGCGCCACCTCGACGCGGGAGGCCCAGGGGTGGTCGCGCAGCCGTTCGGGGGAGCGGGCCAGCGCCCGGACCCGGTAGCCGGCGTCGAGGAGCTCGGGCACCAGGCGGCCGCCGATGTATCCGGTGGCCCCGGTGACCAGGCACAGCGCACCGGCCGACTCCTCACCCGCCATGGGCCCGCTCCCGTCTGTGCGGCGGCGGCGCCCGGGCGGCACCGCCCCTTCGAGCCTGGACCCGGCACGGCCCGGGCGCAACGCCGCCGCCCGCGGGGGGCGGCGGGCCGGACCGCGCAGGGGCGGGTTACGGTGTCCCCTTTCGAGGGGGGAGACAGCGATGTCGCACCACACGGGGTGGGGACCGAACCACCCGGGACAGCCGGTACCGCCATGGGGAGGGTGGGCGCCGCCCCCGCCGCAACCGGGCGTCGTACCGCTCAGGCCGCTCACGGCGGGCGATGTGCTCGGCGGCGCCTCCACCGCGTTCCGCCGCTACTGGAAGCCCCTGGCCGGCGTCATCCTCCTGGCCCAGGGCATCGGCATCGTGCTGATCGCCGCGGCGATCGGCCTCGCCGCCCTCGGGATCGACACCCGGTTCGCCGCGGTGTTCAACCTGCCGGACGGCGAAACGCCCGCGGCCGGCGACGTGGCGGCCCTGCTCCTGTACCTGGCCCCCGTCGCGGTGCTGCTGCTGCTCGTCATGGTCCTGCTCACCGGGATGATCGGCGCCGCGTGCCCCGCGGTGATCCAGGAGGCGGTGCTCGGCCGCCCCGTGACGTTCTCGGCGCTGTGGCGGCGCTGCTGGTCCCGGCTGCCCTCGGTCCTCGGCGTCCTGCTGTGCGTGGGGCTGCTCGCGGGCGGGCCGGTGCTCGTCCTCTACGCGCTGTGCTTCCCGCCGCTCCTCTCGGCCGCCGCGCACGACGCCGCCCCGCCGGCGGCCGTCTTCCTGCTGCCCCTGGGCGTGCTGCTCTGGCTGCCCGTGCTGCTGTGGCTCGCCATCCGGTTCAGCCTGGCGCCCGCCGTCGCGGTGTGCGAGGGGCTCGGGCCGATCGCGGCGATGCGGCGCTCCTCCCGTCTGGTCGCGGGCGGCTGGTGGCGCACGTTCGGCATCTCGGCGGCGGCGTACCTCCTGGCGTCGGTGGTCGGCTACGTCGTCCAGCTGCCGTTCACCCTGCTCGGCCTCTTCGCGCTCGTTCCCGCCGTCATGGCGACGGCCGACGAGGCGCGGCCGGGCGCGCTGGTCCTCGGCATCGTCGGGTACGTGGTCTGCGCCCTGATCGGCACGGTGATCGCCTCGGTGTTCCAGCTCGGATACCCCCACCTGGTCCTGTCCCTGCTCTACGTGGACCAGCGGATGCGCAAGGAGAACCTCGCCGAGGCCCTCGTCGCCTCCGCCGCCGCCCCGGCCCGCCCGGGCCCGGCGGGTGCATGATGAGGGCATGAACGACCGCGACGACTTCCTGCGGTGGGTCGAGACGGACCTCCGCGCGGCGGAACGCGCGCTGCACGACGGGGACGCCGCCCCCCGCCGGGCGCTGTGGTCGCGCAACGAGCCGGTGAGCGTGCTGGGGGCCTGGCGCAACGCCGTCGGGCGGCAGGAGGTCGACGCGCTCTTCTCCGCGCTGGAGGCGAGCTTCTCCGACTGCACGTCGTACGTGTTCGAACTCCAGGCGTACGACGTCGTGGGCGACATGGCCTACACGGCCGGCCTCGAGCACACCTCCGTCTCGGTCGACGGGGAGCCGCGGACCTACACCCTGCGGGCCACCCAGGTGTACCGCAGGGAGGACGGCGGGTGGAGGGTGGCCCACCGCCACGGGGACACCGTCACCGGCTGACCCCCGGCGCCCTGCGGCGACCCCGCCGCCTGCGGGGGCCCTGCCGGACGGTGTTCACAGCCACCGCCGCGCCGCCTCGACGCTGTCCCCGCCGCCGGTGTTGAACGCGAGGGCGGCCCCGGGCGCATGGCGCCGGACCAGGTTGACGATCCGTTCGAAGAGCGGGAGCAGCTGTTCCGTCTTGCGGATGCCACCGCCGACGACCACGACGTCCCAGGGCCGTTCGGTCAGCGACGCGACGAGGGTGGACTCGGCCGAACCGTCGGAGACGACCAGCGTCATGGCGGCGTCGATGCCGTGTTCGCCGAACCGGGCCAGCTCCGCGTCGAGCGAGGCGCGCAGGGCCGTCGCGTCGATGCCGGGTATCGCGGTCGGGTCGTAGCCGATGACGAGTGCGGTAGCCATGGGCCGAGCCCAGGCCGGGAGCCCCGCCGTGATCGGGGGAACGGGCCGGGTGTGGGCCGTAGCACAAACGGCCCGACCGGGTGTGGACCTCCGCGATGTCGGCCCGCGCCGTGCGTCGCCCTGACTACCGTCGGGTGCTCGGCCGCACCGTACGGAGGCCGGGAAGGAGCGCGTTCGATGGGGACCACGGTGGTGGGGTTCCGGCTCGGCTGGGACCGGAAGGGCCGGCAGACGACGGTGGTGCTCACCGAGGCGGGGGTCCTGCACCACAGCAGCGGCCTCCTCGGCCTGGCGCCGCGGCCCACCCGGCCGCACGCCCCGGTCGGCGCGGACCCGCACCCGGTACCGCGCCAGGCCGCGACCCTGCGCAAGCTGTACGCCGAGCTGCTCCACCAGGGTTACACCCGCACGTTGATCGCCCCGGCCTGCGTCCGCCTCGACACCGGGGAGCGCCCGCTCCACCCCCGCCCGTGGGGCGAGCACGCGCCGACGCCGCATCCGGAGCTGATCGCCGAGTTCACCGGCGCCGCCCCCGCCGGTCCCGGCTCGCTGGAGGACGCGCTGACCGCCTTCTTCCGGGCGATCGGCCTCACGGCCCGCTCCGGGAGCACCGCACCGCCGGGGCCGGCCGCCGTCCCGCCCGGCGTGCCCCCGGCGGTCCGCGAGGCCCTGCGCTGCCTCGCCGAGGGCCGCACCCTGGTCTCCCGACCCCGGCGCGGCGCGGGCTGGACCGTCACGGGTGCGGGCGTCCGTCTGAACGTCGGCCCCGCCGGCGAGGACCTCAGCCACCGCGAAGTGGCCGAGCTCCAGGCCGCCCTGACGGCCTGGCTGCGCCACCAGCGCCGCCCCGGCGCGGGCTCCGGGGCGGGCTCCGGAGCGAGGTGAGTGCGGGCGGGGGTTGCGGGTAGGTGCGGACCGCGAGAAGTCGGAAGAAGGGTGGTCGAGGACGGTGGAACTGCGTGCGGTCGGCTGGGCACACGCCTTCCCGGTGGCGAACGGGGTCCGCGCGGCCCGGGTGTGGACCGCCGGGCACCTGGCCTCCCTGGAGTGGGCCCGGGACGCCCCGGACACGGTGCACTCCGTCCTGCTCGCCGTGTCCGAGCTGGTGACGAACGCCCACGTGCACGCCGCGAGCACCGCACACCTCGTCCTCACCTGGGACGGCCGCTGCCTGCACGTCAGCGTGGCGGACGCCGACCCGACCCCGCCGCGCCCCCGGGAGGCCGGCGAGCGGGCGACGTCCGGGCGGGGCATGGGCATCGTCGACGCGCTCGCCGACGCGTGGGAGGTGCACCCGGGCGACCACCGGAAGACGATCACCGCGTGCTTCCGGCCGCCCGGCGGTGCGGTACGCCAGGACGGCCCGCCGTGACGCGGGCCGTCCGAGGTGCCGGGGAGGGGATCAGTCGTGCAGGAGTTCCTCGCGCAGGGCGCCCAGGGTGCGCGTGAGCAGGCGTGAGACGTGCATCTGGGACATGCCGATCTCCTCGCCGATCTCCCGCTGCGTCATCTCCTGCCCGAAGCGCATCCGCAGGATGCGCGTGGTGCGTTCGTCGAGCCCGGACAGCAGCGGGGCCAGGGCGTGCAGGTCCTCGACCGTCTCCAGCGCGGGGTCGGCCTCGCCCAGCGTCTCGGCGAGGCTGTGCGCGGACCGGGCGGGCCCGGGGGCGGACTCGCGGCCTTCGGCGGGACCCGCGGGGGCGTCGAGCGACTGGGCGGAGTAGCCGTTCGCCGCGACCAGGCCCTGGCGGACCTCCTCCTCGTCGAGGTCGAGGTGCGCGGCGAGTTCGGCCGGGGTGGGGGCCTCGCCCGTCGCGGCGGTCAGGTCCTCCGTGGTCCTCGCCAGCAGTGAGCGCAGCTCCTGGAGGCGGCGCGGGACCCGGACGGCCCAGGTGGTGTCCCGGAAATGGCGCTTGATCTCGCCGGTGATGTACGGCAGGGCCAGGGTGGAGAACTGGGTGTTGCGGTCGAGCTCGTACCGGTCGATGGCCTTGATCAGGCCGATCACGCCGACCTGGACGATGTCCTCGTTCTCCGGGCCGCCCGGGCGGTCCCGGAACGGTCGGGCGGCGAAGTTCACCAGGGAGATGTTCATCTCGATCAGGGTGTTGCGCACGTACTGGTACTCGGGGGTGCCCTCTTCCAGGTCCCTCAGGCGTTCGAAGAACACCCGCGTCAGCTGCCGGGCGTCACCCGGGTCCACCTCACGGGGGCAGGGGACGTCCGGCAGCCCGTCGAGCGCGGTCGCGTCCGCGGGGGTTCCCGCGACGTGACGCGCGGCGGTGGGCGCCGTGGCCGGCGTCGCCCGGCTCGTCACCTCGGCAGTGGCCGTAAAGGTCATCGTCTCCGCTCCTTGGGCGCGTGGGCTTGCGGTGCGTGGCTCGATCGTCCGATCAAACGGAAGTCCGGTTCCGCTCACCCTGCACCCTGCCCGGTGAGCGGACACAGGTCAAGTGATACCGGAAAAACATTTCGGGATTTGCCTTTCGTGGGTGACCGCCCAAGAATGGCCGGGTGGAGAACGAGCACGCAGGGTCCCGCCGCAACCGCTGGACCTTCCTGACCAACCACGCCCGGGTCCTGATCGCCATCGCGCGCGACCCGGGGGTCCGCCTGCGCGACATCGCCCTGGCCTGCGGCCTCACCGAGCGCACCGTCCAGGCGATCGTCACGGACCTGGAGGCCGACGGGTACCTCACCCGGACCCGCGACGGCCGGCGCAACCGCTACGTCATCGCCCCCGGGGCGCGCTTCCGCCACCCGGCCGAGGCCGACCACGAGATCGCCGGCCTGCTCGCCTACCTCGCCGCCCCGCTGGCCGCCCCGACGCCGCCCCCCGCGGGGGGAGCGGCCGCCGACGCCCCCGCCGACCGGGGACCCCGCGCGACGGCGTAGCCCCCGGCCGGTGCGCACACGGGGCCGGTCGTCCGGGCGGCTGCCCGCACCCCGGTCAGGCACCCTCGCCGAGCACCCCGCGGATCAGTTCCTTCTGGTCCTCGGACAGGTAGGGGTCCTGGAGGTCGACCGCCCGGCCGTCGACGGTGATCCGGTAGTGGTAGCCGTCCGCGATGGACGCGACCGCCCGGTGCGCCAGGTCCTCCCACCGCGGCGCGTCCCTGCGGCCCGTGGTGTCGAGCTCGCGCTCCTTCTCGATCCCGGCGAACCCTCCGGAGCGGGTGACGGTGATCAGCATGGTCCTGCCTTCCTGTTCCGGTGTCCCGCCGCGTGACCCGGCCGGGCCCGCGACGGAGGCGGTCCCTCGACCGCCTCCGCCGCTGCTGCCCCGCATCGCGGCGGTATCCCGGCGCGAGGCCCCGCGCACCGCGGATCGGCCGGAAAGCGCCGTCCCGTGGCCGACGGACGAGCCCCGGGTGCCCCGGGCCCGGAGTCCCGGCGGGCGCGCAGGCCCAGCCGTGTGACGCCTGAGCCGTGTGACGCCTGAGCCGGCAGAGGGAGCGGCGCTGCCGGCCGCGCGCGCCGCGGACCCCGGCCGCCCGGCCCGCGTGATGATCGCCCCAGCCGTCCGGCACCCGCGGTGCGCACCACCGCGGCCCCGGCGGCCGACCGTGATCCGCTCCCGGCCGTCCGCCGACGGCAGAGAGGTGCAGTGCCGTGCGCGCCTTCGCGATCGACGCCTTCGGACGGACCCCGCAGCTCGTGGACCTGCCCCGGCCCGAACCCGGGCCCGGGGAGGTGCAGCTCCGGGTCCGCGCGGCCTCGGTGAATCCGATCGACTGGAAGGTGGCCGCCGGCGCGCTGGCCGCCCCCGGCGCCGCGGTCTCCTTCCCCCTCACCCTCGGCTTCGACTTCGCCGGCCGGGTCACCGCCGCCGGTGACGGCGCGGCCTGGGAGGTGGGGCAGGAGGTCTTTGGGATGCGCCTGCCCTCGGCACCGGAGCGGAATCCCCACGGCTCCTACGCCGAGTACATGACCGCCTCCGCCGAGACGGCGGCGATGGCCGCCCGGCCGGAAGGGCTGGACGCGGTGTCGGCGGCCGCACTGCCGATGACCGGCGGCACCGCACTGGCCCTGACCCGCTGGCTGGAGCCGGCCGAGGGCGAGACCCTGCTCGTGGTCGGGGCGGCCGGGGGAGTGGGCTCGTACGCGCTCCAGCTGGCCGCCGCGCGCGGCGCCCACGTGATCGCGGTCGCCGCCGGCGACGACCACGCCTACGTCCGCTCCCTCGGCGCCCGCGAGGCGGTCGACCACCGCACCACCGACGTCGCCGGAGCCGTCCGCGCCGCCCGGCCCGGGGGAGTCGACGCGGTCCTCGACCTCGTCGACGACCGCGAGACGCTCATGACCAGGATCGCCCCGCTGGTCCGGGACGGCGGACGCCTGGCCACCACCGTCTTCGCCGCCGACACCGACGCCCTCGCGGCCCGCGGCGTGCGCGCGGTCAACTTCGGCTACCGGGCCACGGACCAGGACATGGCCGAACTCGCCGGACTCGTCACCTCGGGCGCCCTGCACGTCGCGCAGACGACCACCTTTCCCCTGACGGCCATGGACGAGGCCTACACGGCCTCCACCACCGGCCACGTCCGCGGCAAGCTCGTCGTCACCGCGGGCTGACCCCCCACCGCCCGTACGCACCGCCCCGGCCCCCGGCCGGGGCGGCCGCCGGTTTGCCGGGGGAACGGCAGGGCACGCGCGGACCCGACGCGCACCCTCCCCGTCCCCGACACCACCGAGGAGCCATGAACGGCGTTCTGAGACTGCTGATCGTCCTGGGCGGTTCCGTCCTGCTCACCCTCGCGGCCGGCTGGCTCGCCGACCTGCTGCTGAGGCGCGCGGACGCCCGCCACCCCGAGACCCCCCTGTGGAGCCTGCTGCGGCGCTGCGCACTGCCGCTGCGCGTCCTCCTGCTGGCCGCCCTGCTGCGCGGGTCGTACCGGCAGATCGCGTGGCAGCCCCTCCAGGCGCACGAGGCGGCCGCGGGCAGGACCCTCTCGCTGGTGACGATCGGCGCGAGCGCCTGGTGCGTCGTCCACATCACCTCGGCGGTGGTCGAGTCCTTCTACGCCCGCTACGCCGCCGGCACCCGCGACCCGTCCCGGCTGCGCCGCGTCCGCACGCAGGTCACCCTCATCATGAGGATCGTCACCGCCGTCGTCGCGCTGGTCGCGGCGGCCGCGATGCTGCTCACCTTCCCCGACTTCCGCACCGTCGGCACCTCGGTGCTGGCCTCCGCGGGCCTCATCGGCATCGTCGCCGGCGTGGCCGCCCAGTCCACCCTCGGCAACCTGTTCGCCGGGTTCCAGATCGCCTTCGGCGACCTGGTGCGCATCGGTGACACCGTCGTCGTCGACGGCGAGTGGGGCGTCGTCGAGGAGGTCACGCTCACCTTCCTCGCCGTCCGCACCTGGGACGAGCGCCGCATCACCATGCCCGTCTCCTACTTCACCGGCAAACCCTTCGAGAACTGGTCCCGCGGCGGGATCCAGATGACCGGAACCGTCTTCCTGCACTGCGACCACAGCGCCCCCGTGCCGCTGATCCGCGAACGGCTCAGGGAGATCCTCGACGGCTGCGCGGCGTGGGACGGCCGCGGCTGGGACCTCGCGGTCACCGACACCACCCCCACCACCGTCGTCCTGCGGGCCATCGTCACCGCCAAGGACCCCGACGACCTGTGGACCGCCCGCTGCACGGTGCGCGAGCAACTCGTCGCCTGGCTCGCCGAGAAGCACCCCTACGCCCTGCCGCGCGTCTCCACCTCCCCGGCCGTCCCCGCTCCCCGCGCGGACACGGAGCCCGGACGCGCACCGAGGTTTCACGACGGGTGACCGGGCCAGACGCGGCAGGGACGCACGCGGCGACCCGGCCCGTCCGAGCCCGTCCGCCCCGAGCACCCCATCCGATCCACCCGATCCACCCGATCCATCCGATGCACCCGATCACGCGGAAGGGAAGTCGACCATGTCGAACGTGTCACGGCTGCCGGGCCGAGCGGAACACCACTGGACGTGGCAGGAGCGGGCCGCCTGCCGCGACCTCGGCCCGGACCGGTTCTTCCACCCGGCGGGGGAGCGCGGCGAGGACCGCGCGGAGCGCGACGAGGCGGCCAGGGAGATATGCGCGCTGTGCCCGGTGCAGGTGGAGTGCCTGCGCCACGCCCTGCGCGTGCAGGAGCCCTACGGGGTGTGGGGCGGTCTGACCGAGGAGGAACGCCGCCCCCTGTACGCGGGAGCCGCGGCCTCCGGGTAGGCGCGGCGGCATGACGGCCCCGGTCCGGCCGGGGCGCCGCAGGCCGGAGTGATCCGAAACCGGCCCGTGGCGTGATCACGGCGGCCGACGGGGAAGAGGCGAAGGTATGCCCCGTCTCGCACGTCCCTTCCTTCCCCTCCGCCACACCGCACGCCGCCTGGCGGCCAGGCGGCGGGACCCCGTGGTGGTGCAGAGCGTACGGTCCACCGGGGCCGCGGTGATCTCGTACGTGGTCGCGCTCCACCTCAGCAGCGAGCCCGCGCCGCTGACGGCACCGCTCACCGCCCTGCTCGTCGTCCAGGTCACCCTGTACTCCACGCTCACCACCGGCATCCGCCGCGTGAACTCGGTCGTGGCCGGCGTGCTGGTCGCGATCGGCTTCAGCGCGCTCGTGGGCCTGACCTGGTGGAGCCTCGGGCTGGTCATCCTGGCCTCGCTGGTGGTCGGACACCTGGTCAGGGTGGACGAGTTCATCCCCGAGGTGGCGATCAGCGCGATGCTGGTCCTCGGCGTCACCCGGGTGGCCGACACGGCCTGGGACCGGGTGCTGGAGACGCTGATCGGTGCGGTGGTCGGACTGGCCTTCAACCTCCTGTTCGCCCCGCCCGTCTGGGTGGAGCCCGCCCGCCGGGCGATCGACGACCTCGCCGCCCGCATGGCCGCCCTGCTCACCGGCATGGGCGACGAACTCACGGGGCGCACCACCGTCGCCGAGGCCGCGACCCGGCTGCACGAGGCGCGCCGGCTCGACAACGACATCGCCGAGGTCGACGCCGCACTGCGCCAGGCGGAGGACAGCCTCCGGATGAACCCGCGCGTCCGGGAGGGGCTGATGTTCCGCCTGGTCCTGCGCACGGGCCTCGACACCCTCGAGATCTGCGCGGTCGTGCTGCGCGTCTCGGCCCGGGCGCTCACCGACCTGGCGAAGGCGCGCACCGACGAGCCGTTGTTCTCCGCGCCCGTGACCCGGGCCCTCCAGGACCTGTTCGGCCACATGGCCCTCGCCGTCCACAGCTTCTCCCGGCTGATCACCGCCCAGGTCACCACCAACGCGGAGGAGCAGGAGGAACGGCTCACACGGGAGCTGGGCATGGCGCGGGAGGCCCGCGACCTCCTGGCCCGGTTGCTCCTGGAGCAGCTGCACACCGCCCCGGCGCAGTGGCAGCTGCACGGCGCCCTCCTCGCCGACGTCGACCGGGTGCTGGACGAACTCGACGTGGACAAGCGCTCCCAACGCCTCATGGAGGAACTGGACCGCCACTCCCGGCTCCGCCACGAGGGCGCCACCTCCCTCCACCGCGCCCTGCGCCGTGCCGCCCGGCGCTAGGCGTGTCCTTGGGACCGGGCCGGACCGCGCCTGCGGGATGCCCCGATCGGAGGGGGCCGTATAGGCCGATGTGTTGATAACAGAAGTCGGTGGCAGGGAGGTTGTCCGGGCCGTCGCGACCACCGGGGGAAGCTCGTGCCGTCACACTCTTCCGAAGGAGCGCTTGATGAGCCGTGAGTACCGAGCCAAGCCCCCGCTCGGCCCGCTTCCACGGAACAGGGCCTGGACGGCGGGAGGTGCTCTGGCCTCGCTCTCGCTCGTGCTGGTCGCTGTCGTCGGCCCCGTCGCGGTGGCGGACGGACACGCCGGCCCGCAGGCGACCGCTCTCGGCCGCCCCGCCGGCGACTGCCACGGCAGGCCCCACCCCTTCGACGGCCGTCCGTTCCACGCGCTGCCGGACCGCGACAAGTGCCGCGGGGGCAAGGGAGCCACGGGCCCGATGGGCCCGCCGGGTCCGGCCGGGCCCACGGGTCCGGCCGGCCCGAAGGGCGACACGGGCCCGACGGGCCCGCAGGGCCCGCAAGGCGCGTCCGGCCGGGGTGACAACGGCACCCCGGGGGCGACGGGGGCGATGGGCCCGGCCGGCCCGGCGGGCGCCACCGGCCCCCAGGGCGCGACGGGTGCGGACGGTCCGGCGGGCGCCACGGGCGCGACAGGCCCGCAGGGCGCCACGGGGCCGACGGGCGCGACGGGTGCCGCGGGCAGGGACGGTGCGACGGGTGCTACGGGCAGGGACGGTGCCACGGGTGCCACGGGCCCGGACGGTGCCACGGGCGCGACGGGTGCGACCGGCCCGGACGGTGCGACGGGTCCGGCGGGTGCGGACGGTGCCACAGGACCGGCGGGCCCGACCGGTGCCACTGGTGCTCAGGGTGCAACTGGCCCGGATGGTGCGACAGGTCCGACCGGTGCGACCGGTGCAACGGGTGCGGACGGTGCCACGGGCGCGACGGGCGCGACGGGCCCGACCGGTGCGACGGGTGCCACTGGTGCTCAGGGTGCGGATGGGGCGCCGGGGGCTGCCGGCCCGGACGGTGCCACAGGTGCCACGGGGCCGACGGGAGCGACCGGTGCCGCTGGCCCTCAGGGTGCGACGGGCGCAATCGGTGCGACGGGGCCGACCGGTATGACGGGTGCTGCGGGTGCCACGGGTGCCACGGGTGCCGCAGGGGCGACGGGTGCCGCAGGGGCGACGGGGCCCGCGGGGGCGACCGGTGCCGCGGGGCCCTGCTCCGGTATCGGATCCGAGAGCCGGGCCGGCGAGGACTTCCACGCCGTGCTCACCGGCGGCCGGACCTACGTGGGCCGGGCCCCGGCGAACGGCGGGACCATCGTCTGGCAGGACCTCACCAACACCGTCGCGACCTCGACCGACCCGGTGAACCCGAACTACCCGGCGGCCGTCTGCGGCGTCTCCTTCAGTTCCCAGGGCAACGACGCGTGGGTCAAGGTGGTGACGGCCTCCGGGCAGGTGTGGCAGACGCACGGCGACATCAACGGCGCGGGCTTCGTCTGGGACGAGGCGTGGATCCAGAACACGGCCCCCAGGCCGGCGGTGCTCCGCTCCGCCGGCCCGGGGCCCGCCGCCGGGGCCGCACCGCGCGGCTAGGGCCTCTCGGCCGCAGGGGCTCAGCGGTCCTTGAGGAGTGCGCAGGCGAAGTCCTCCTGGACCGTGCGGAGCCGGGCGAGCAGGGCGGGCTTGTTGCCCTTGCTCGTCTGGGTGTTGATGGAGAACGTCAGGGAGCGGGTGCCGTCCGGTGTGGTGGCGGCGAGCTGGGTGTAGCCGGGGAAGTTGCCGGTGTGGCCGTAGAGGACGCCGCAGCGGGTCGTGTACTGGTAGATCGCCAGCCCGGCGGCGTTGGTGCCGGGCCCGGCCGGTTCCGAGGAGTCGCCCGGGCGGAAGGCGAGCTGCTCCTTGCGGGTCTTCTCCGAGAGCAGGCCGGGGCCGCCGTACGCGCGGATGAAGGCGCCCAGTTCCCGGGGGGTGGAGACGATGCCGCCCGAGGCCCAGACCCCCGAGGCGCCGAGGGCCTCGCTGACGTCCTCGGGCCCGGCGGGCGGGGTGACGTCGTAGCCGTGCAGGTAGGGGCGCGGGAGCCGGTGGCCCAGGGGCAGGCTGGTCCGGTGCAGGCCCAGGGGGCGGTACGCGAGGTCGCGGAGGAGGTCCTCGTAGCGGCGGCCGGTGACCGCCTCGGTCATGAGGGCGACGGCGATGTTGTCGGAGTTGGAGTACTCGTACAGAGTGCCCGGCCGGAACAGCAGCGGCTCGTCCGCGACGAAGTCGAGGAGGGTGCGCGGGTCGAACAGGTGGCGGGGGTCGGCCTGGAGGATCCGCAGGAATTCGGGGTCGGCCGAGTAGTCGGGCAGGCCGCTGGTGTGCTGGAGGAGCTGGCGCAGGGTCACCGCGTGCCAGTCGGCGGGCAGGCCGGGCAGCCGTTCGCCGATGGTGTCGTCCAGGGAGAGGAGCCCCTCGTCGACGAGCCGGAGGGCCACGGCGCCGCTGAACGCCTTCGCGATGCTGGCGATGCGCATGTGGTCGTCGGGGTCCGGGCGGCGGCCGGTGGCGACGTCCCCGACGCCGGCGGTGTACACCCGGCTCCGGCCGTTCCGGGTGAGGACGGCGATGGCGCCGGGCGGCCCGTCGGCCTGGGCGACGAGCCGGTCGAGCTGCCACTGGAGGCGGCCGTCGTGCTCGGGGTGCCCGCCCGGGGCGCCCGGGTCCGCTCCGGCCGCGTGGGCCGGTGGGAGGAGCGCGCCGAGGGCGGCGGCGGTGAGGGCGGCGGACAGTCCGGCGCGGAAGCGGCGTACGCGGGTGGGCACGGGTGTCTCCCGGTGGGGGGCGGGGCGGCCGGCGCCCGGTACGGGACCGCCGGTTCCGCCTGCCTAACAGCCGGGCTGCCGCGGCCGGTCCGCGGCGCGCCCGGCCGCAGCCGCTCGGCGGACACGGAGACCCTCCTGCCGGGCGTGTCGCGGGCCGCCGGGCCTCCCGCGCCCGTCGGCTCCGCTACACCGGCTCCCCCGGCGCCGGCCCGGGATCCGCGTGGAGCCCGGAGCAGAGCAGGTCGAACGCCTGGGTGACCGCCGGGGCGACGGCGTCCCGGGCGTCCGCGGGCGGTTCGCCGGACATGATGCGCCGCCGGAGCTCGCGCAGCGCGGCGCGGTGCGTTCCGGCGAGGGCTCCGGCGAGGTACGCGGGCGGCGGGGGGCCGGTGCGGCCGGGCGCCTGCGGGCCGTGCGGCGGACGCTCTGCGAGCGCGGCCGCCAGCGCGGCCTCGGCGCGTTCGCCGATCTCGCGTTCGCGGGCGAGCAGGGCCGGGCTGTCGAGGACCACCTGCCAGAACGCGGGCGCCCCGGGCCGGAGGCCGAGCATCGGATCGTCGCGGCCCAGCGCCGACAGCAGGTCGTCGCGGACGGCGGCGACCGGGCAGGCGCCCGGGGCCCGGTCGCGCACCAGGACGGCCAGGTGCTCCACGGCCTCGGCCTGGCGGTCGAAGAACAGGTCCTCCTTGGCCGGGAAGTAGTTGAACACGGTGTTCGTGGACACCCCCGCGTGCCGTGCCACCTCGGCGACCGTCACCCGGTCGAAGCCGTGCTCCAGGAACAGCGGCAGGGCCGCGTCCGCGATCGCCGTACGCGTCTGCTGCTTCTTGATCTCTCTGAGCCCCACGCCCCACATGATAGTGTCACCACAAATTTGGAGTGACACCAAGATTTTTTGGGGGCGCAACATGGCCATGACCTTCGGCATCTATCCCGGCGGCCTCCTGGGGAACGAGCGGGGGATCGTCCACCCCGTCTCCCCGGACGAGCCGGACCGCATCAACGAGGCCCTCGACGAGCTCCAGGGCGCCGCGGCGACGCTGTCGGTGCGCGCCTACCGCTCGTTCGCCGCCACCGTGACGCCGTACGGACCCACCCCCGCCGATCCGCACGCCCATCTCCGGCGCGGCCGCACCCTCGACCTCGTGCTCCAGTTCCGCGAGCCGTCCGGCGCACTGGACGGCTGGCCGGAGTTCGTCCGCGAGGCCGTCCGCAGCGGCGGGCCCGGCCTGGCGTCGGTCCAGATATGCGAGGAGCCCAACCTCGACCTCCCGCCCGTCGACGGCAGCGTCCCCAACGTCCTGGAGGCACTCGTCCAGGGCGTGATCGCCGCGAAGGAGGAGGCCCTGGCACTCGGCCGCCGCGTGGCCGTCGGGTTCAACGCCGTGCCGTCCTTCGACCCCGCCGACACCTTCTGGTCCGACCTGGGCGCCCTGGCCGGACCGCGCTTCCGGCAGAGCCTGGACTACGTCGGACTCGACTTCTTCCCGGACGTCTTCCGGCCCGTCGCCCCCGGCCGGCTGGGCGACGCGGTCACCGCGGTCCTCACCTCGTACCGGAGCACCAGCCTGCCGAAGGCCGGCATCCCCGCCACCGTCCCGATCCGCATCTGCGAGAACGGCTGGCCCACCGGCCCCGGACGCGAAGAGCGGCGGCAGGCCGCCGTCCTGGACACCGTCATCCGGACCACGGCCGCCCTCGCCGCCGAGCTGAACATCGACGGCTACTCGCTCTTCGCCCTGCGGGACGCCGACAGCGGCGCCGAGGACCTCTTCCCCCACTTCGGCCTGCTGCGCGACGACTACACCCCGAAGGCGGCCTTCGCCGCCTACCGCGACCTCGTCGCCGAACTGGGAGCACCGGCCTCCCCGCCCCGCTGACCCGCGCCGGGCGCCCGCCGAGGAGCGGTCAGGTCGTGCCGCTCCAGCAGGTACGCCGCCGTGCGGGCGACGACACGGTCCCCGTCGCGCGTCAGATCCGCCAGGGCGCCGGACGCCGTGCTCCCGGGGACGTCCGCGAGCGCCTGCACCAGCCGCAGCCGGGCGGACGCCCCGACCGCGCCGCGGCCCAGGCGCTCGCGGAGCCCGGTGGCGATACGGTCCGCCAGCGCGGGATCGGCGGCCAGCGCGGCCAGCGCGTCGGCCGCGTCGACGTCGCTCGCCCCGTCGACGACCATGCCGGTGAGCTCCGGGACCGCCGCCGCCACGCCCCGCACCCCCAGGGCCAGGGCCGCGCACCTGCGGACGGCGGCGTCGCCGTCCGCGAGCGCCCCCTCCAGCAGCGCGGTCGACCCCGGCAGCGGGATCTCCGCGAGGGCCTGCGCGGCACGTCTCCTCACCTCGGCCCCGGGCGAGCGCAGCCCCTGCGCGAGGAGGCCGACCCCGGCCCCGCCGGCCCGGGCCAGCGCCCAGCGCAGGGCGCCGGCGACGTTCGGATCCGTCTCGCCCAGCGCGGCCTCGACCAGCGCCTCCACCGGCGCCGCACCGCCCTCGGCCGCCGACAGGGCCGCCCGCTGGCGCTCTCCGGCGCTCGGCGACCTGAGCGCCTGCAGCAGGGCGACGACCTGCAGGACCTCCTCCCATCCGGCGGGCTCCGCGGCACCGATCCGCTCCAGCCGGGTGAGGAGCCGGGTCTCGGCGGCGATGCGCTCCCGCACCTGCCGCACCAGGCCGTCGATGAGCCCGGACGGGGTGAAGCCGGGATCGTCGAGCGCACGGGCGACGTCGCGCAGTCCGAGCCCCAGCGACCGCAGGCTCTCGATGTGGAAGATCCGCCGGACGTCCTCGTCCCCGTACTCCCGGTAGCCCGCCCCCGTACGGCCGGTCGGCCGCAGCAGGCCCAGCGACTCGTAGTGCCGCAGCATCCGCGCACTGACCCCCGACCGCCGCGCCACCTCACCGATCAGCACCGCCCGTCCACTCCCTCCGTCCGGCCCGCCCTACCCTCCGACCATGATCCGCCTCGCCTCTTCGAGGGCGAACCCGAACCCGGCGTCCGGGTCGCGCACCAGACGCTCCGTCGCGATCGCGTGCTCCCGCACCCCGGCACCCGCACCCGCCCCCGCGGCGCGCAGCACCGGCAGTACCTCCTCGCCCAGCGCGACGAACGCCCGGCTCAGGCTCAACCGCGTCTCCCGCCCGCCGCGCCCGAGCTGCGTCGCCAGCACGGCGGCCAGCTCCAGCCGCTCCCCGCCCCCGGGCACCAGGACGACCGCCGCCCGCCAGGCGCTGCGCGCCACCGCGTCGTCGGGATCGGTCAGCAGGCCCCGGCCGATCGCCGGCCACGCCTCCCGGTCCCCGATCTTGGACAGCGTGTGCAGGGCCTGGCTGCGCGCCTGGGCGCACTCAGAGCCCAGCACGTCCACCAGCCGGGGGACCGTCACCGCGCGCGGATGGCGGGTCAGCGCCCAGGTCAGCATGTCGCGCACGAAGAACTCCGGCTCGACCGCGCACCGTTCGACCAGCGCGTCCACCGACCGGGGGTCCGCCGCCGTCCCCACCTCCAGGGCCGCCCTCAGCCGTACCTGCGCCTCGTCGTGCCCCAGCCCCGCCAGGGCCCGGTCCAGGGTCTCTTCCCCGTTCCGCGTGATCATCGGGACCACCTCCTCGGCGGAGAGTGAAGACCTTGCCACCGTGTCAAGGTCAAGCCGGTCCGGTGGCGGTCCGGGCCCGGCGGCCGGCGGAGCGCGAGGCCTTGTTACGGTCGCCGCATGGGGAACTGGGACGCGGACGGGGTCCGCACACGGATCCGGGAGCTGGCCGCGGGAGACCCGGAGCACGAGCGCTCCGGCGCCAGGACGCACCGGTACGCGCTGGCGGCGCGGCTGCCGCAGACGCGGATCCGGGCGTTCGAGGAGTCCCACGGCATCGAACTGCCGGCGGAGTACCGGTCCTTCGTCGCGGAGGTGGGCGACGGCCCGGCGGGGCCCGGCCACGGGCTGATGCCGCTGGCCGACCCCCGGCCGGAGGCCGACGACGACTGGGCCGTGGACGGCGAGTGGGCACAGGACAGGCTGCCGGGCCGGCTCTCCGCGCCGTTCCCGCTCACCGCACCCCTGCCCGGCCGGCTCGCGGTACGCCCCGACGTGCTCACCCCGGGCACGCTCGTGCTGGCCGAAGAGGGCTGCGGCATGTTCGTCCGGCTGGTCCTGAACGGACCGTACGCCGGCGAGGTCTGGCGGATCGACCCGGACTGGGGCGGATTCGTCCCGGCCAGCCCGGGGTTCCGCGCCTGGTACACCGACTGGCTGGCGGGTGCCTGAGGCCTCCCCGCGACGGGCTCGCGGGGAGGCCGGCCCCGGGCCGGCGGCGCGGCGGGTGACGACGGGTCAGCAGCCGCCGCAGTTGTAGTAGAGGACGTCCCAGTGGTTGCCCTCGTCGGCGTAGACGTTGCCCGAGCCGGACTGCCACATGGGGGCGCCGTCGCCGCGCACGCCGATGTAGGCGAACGTGTTCTTGACGTAGCTGGTGAGGCAGGTGGCCTTCGCGTAGTCGAGCTTGTAGCCGTTCCAGTGGGAGTACGTTCCGCTCGCGTGGCCGGTCTCGGTGCCGCCGGTGATGTTCAGCGCGCAGCCGGTGGCGGCCTTCAGCGTCTGGGCGCCCTGGGCCGTGGCCAGGTTGAGCTGCTCGAAGGACGTACAGGTCGCGTTGTTGCGGTCCGAGCAGTTGCCGGAGGAGGACCAGGTGATCCCCGCCTGGCGGAACATCGAGGTCGCCGTCGCATGGGTGATCTTGGTCGCCGCATGGGCCTGGGTCGTGCCGGTCAGTGCTCCGAACCCCGGGGCGAACAGCGCGCCGAGGACGAGGAAGAGGGCGGTGAGGACGGATCGGGTCTTCACGTGCGGAAGCCTCCTGCCGGGTGGGCGTGAGAGGGGGGCCGTGTCCGTGCGGGTCGATCACTGCGATGGTGCCCGACCCGGCCGCCGGTGCGCCAGAGGGCCGACCCCCGGGGAGGGCGGCGCGGCCGCCCGGTCCAGGCGAATCCTTTCCCCGGTACGACTGATCCCCCCGCACGGGTGGCCCCCGGGCCGGACCGCGGCCCCGCCGCCGGGCGACCCCCCTATAAACGGGGTGTCCTCCACCCCGATGCCTCCTCCGATGGGTCGTCACACCATGCTGAACGCCGCTCTGCGGGTGCTCGCCGCCACCTTCGTCCTCTCCGCCGCCGCCCTGACGCCGCACGCCGCCGCGGCGGTCCCGGGGGCGGCCGACGACTCCACCGCGCCCTGCGGGCCGGTCGTCGAGTACCGGGCCTGGGACTGGTGGCGCACCACCACGAACCCGGGGATCGCCCCCACGGTCGCGTCCACCGCGTCGAGCGAGCGCTGGCAGTGGCGCAACGACGTCAACACCCTGTGGCGCGGCGACACCAGGGAGAACGTCGAGGAGATCTTCCGGACCGGCTTCACCCCGCGCGGCGACCAGCTCACCCCCCTCGCGGAGTACATCGTCAAGGGCGGCGGCCAGCTCAGCGCGCACCTCAGCACCAGCTGCGACCAGTCGGTGGCCAAGCGGTTCGCGACGTACGGCACCGAGAAGACCGGATGGGTGTACGAGATCTACGCGCCCGGCGGCATCGACGTGAACGCGACGGCCCGCGTGAACGACTACCAGTCCCCGTACCTGTGGAACAAGGAGATCGACTTCCCCGGCGGGGTGCAGGGCAACTTCATCAAGGGCGCGTGCAAGTACCGCCTGACGGGCACGGACCCGGTCACCAACGACAAGACCTGGGAGCAGCTCGGCTGCAAGGACAACACGGGCTTCGCCCCCTACGCGAGCGACCGGGCCGCCTACGCCCTCACCCACTGACCCCGTCCGGTCCCCGGCCCGCCGGTGCACCCGGCGGGCCGTCCGGTGTCAGAAGCCCCAGGGGCTGAGTTCGGTGATGGCCGCGAACAGGTGTCCCCACACGTCCTCCGCCGGGGACTCCTCGTCCAGCGCGAGCGGTTCGAGGGCGGCGACCTCGCGGAGGAAGTCCCGGTGGCCGGTCTCGCCCGGGTACGGGTCCCAGCAGGCGCCCTTGAACCGGTACACCGCCTCCAGCAGCCGCACGAACGTCTCGGTGTCCCGGGCGAGGGGGAACGGCTCCCCGCTGTTGCGGAGCATCGACACCTCGCCCGTGCCGGGGTGGACGAACACCTTGCCGGTGTCGGCGTACCTCAGGTCGAAGGTGCCCAGGTGCAGCAGGCCGTTCCCGTCGGGCTCCAGCCCGTACGCCTTCCCGTCGGCCCAGGCCAGGGTGAAGGTGGCGACGCCGGCGGCGAACCACGTCGGCAGCCCCGCCGTCACGGCCAGCTCCCGGGTGGGTGCGTGCGTCAGTGCGGCGGGCAGCTGTTCCCGGGTCAGCACCACCATCCCGTCCGCGTCGAAGGCCTCCTCCAGGCGGGCGGCGTCCAGGGGCGCCTCGGCGGGCGCCGGCCCGGCGAACCACGGACGCTCCTCGCCCCAGGAGACGGCCTCGTGCTCCTCGGACCCGCCGGCCGCACCGGGGTTGTGCTCCAGGACGACGACGCCGCGCGGGTCGGAGAACATCACGCGGCCGCCCGGCAGGGGTGCGGGCTCCTCCCAGGCTTCGGGCTGGTGGAGGCCGTGGTCCTCGTCCTCGGGGTCGAAGAGGACGGGTCCCTCGGCGGGGGCGTCGTACGGCCGCTCGGCGAACTCGCCGTCGGCGGGGGCCGGTACCCGTGCGCCGGTGGCCGGATCGAGCCAGAGCTCCTCGGTCGACTGCGAACGCAGCTTCAGCAGGAGGCGCCCGTCCGCGGCCTCGTGGACCTCGACGCCGCCGTCCCCGCTCAGGTTCGGCCGGGCCCGGTAGGCGCCGACCGGCCGCCACCAGGCCCACACCGTCCGCCACGGCATGCCCGGCTCGGCCGCGGCGACCCGGTCGGCGTAGGCGTCGTGGCCGAGCACCTTCGCGCCGAAGTGCAGCCAGGAGGCGAACTCGGCCCGCGGCACCTCGGCCCCGTCGAGGATCGCGACGGCCTGGGCGTAGGCCTCGCGGCCCGCTCCGCCTCCCGTGGCGGGCAGGTCGCCGAGGGCCAGGGGGCCGGCGGCGAGCAGGCCGGCGGGGGAGGAGAACAGAGTGTCAAGATCGTCGCGAGTCATGGCGACATGCTGCCACCCGCCGCCGACAGCGCCGCCCGCGGGGACGGGCCGCGGCGGCGCGGACGCACCCCGGCCCGGTCCGGCGCGCGCGGACCGGGGTGCGCGGGCCGGACCGGGGTGCGTCCGGGGGCCGTCAGCCGTTCAGGTTGCGCATGAACTCCGGGGCGTAGCGGTCGCCGGAGGCGACGCCGCGCGGGGCCACGGCCTCGATCGCGGCGATGTCCTCGTCGGTGATCGTGACACCGGTGGCGGCGATGTTCTCCTCCAGGTAGGTGCGCCGCTTGGTGCCCGGGATCGGCACCGCGCCCCGGCGCAGCACCCAGGCGAGGGCCAGCTGGGAGGGGGTGACCGACTTGGCCTCCGCCAGGCGCCGGACGGCGCCGACGACGGCGAGGTTGCGGGAGAAGTTCTCCCCCTGGAAGCGGGGGTCGGTCCGGCGGAAGTCGTCCTCGGCGAAGTCGTCGGGGCTGGTGATGGCGCCGGACAGGAAGCCGCGTCCCAGCGGGGAGTAGGCGACGAGGCCGATGCCGAGTTCGTCGAGGGCGGCCTGCACCCCGTTGTCCTCCAGGCCCCGCTCGAAGAGGGAGTACTCGGTCTGCACGGCCGTCAGGGGGTGGACGGCGTGCGCCCGGCGGATGGTGGCCGCGGCGGCCTCGCTGATGCCGAGGTAGCGGACCTTGCCCGCGGTGACCAGTTCCGCCATGGCGCCGATGCTCTCCTCGACCGGGACGTCCGGGTCGATGCGGTGGAGGTAGTACAGGTCGATGTGGTCGGTGCCCAGGTGGCGCAGCGAGCGTTCGGCGGCGCGGTGGATGTACTCGCGGCGGCCGTTGTGGCCGTGGACGCCGCCGTCGTCGTCGATCTCGATGCCGGTCTTGGTGGCGATGACCACCCGGTCGCGGCGGCCGGCGACGGCCTTGCCGACCAGCTGCTCGTTGAGGAAGGGGCCGTAGCCCTCGGCGGTGTCGAGCAGGGTGACGCCCAGTTCCAGGGCCCGGTCGATGGTGGCCAGCGATTCGGCCTCGTCGGTGGCGCCGTAGAAGGCGCTCATGCCCATGCAGCCGAGGCCTTCGGCGCCGACGTGGAGGCCCTGGGAGCCGAGTGCGCGCAGTTCCATGGTGTTCTCCTGGAGGAAGAGAAATAACTAACTGGTTACCTACACAGTGCACGAGCCTCGGCCGACATGTCAATAACCGGATAGTTACTTGCTAGCCTGAGGGCCATGGCACGTGATTCCAGCGCAACGAAGGCCCGCATCCTCGCGGCGGCCTTCGACGAGTTCGCCGCGTACGGTATCGCCGGCGCCCGGGTCGACCGCATCGCCGACACGGCCGGGGCGAACAAGCGGATGATCTACGTCTACTACGGCAACAAGGAGCAGCTGTTCGACCAGGTGATCCTCCAGGCCGTCGAACAGGGCGCGGAATCCGTCCCGTTCGACGCCGAGGGCCTGCCCCGCTACGCCGGTGCCATCTTCGACCACCTGACGGCCGACCCGCGGCTCATGAGGCTGCTGATGTGGAAGCGGCTGGAGCGCCCGGAGGCCACCGCACTGGAGGCGCAGTCGTACGCGCGCAAGACCGCCGCGCTGGCCGCCGCCCAGCGCGACGGCCACGTCGACCCGGCG
This sequence comes from Streptomyces sp. NPDC093801, assembly GCF_040701585.1. Classification (NCBI taxonomy): domain Bacteria; kingdom Bacillati; phylum Actinomycetota; class Actinomycetes; order Kitasatosporales; family Streptomycetaceae; genus Streptomyces; species Streptomyces sp. NPDC093801. The sequence goes on from NZ_JBFBDP010000045.1 coordinate 46,040, forward strand.
CACGCCCCGGCCGACCTGCTCACCCTGGTCCTCGGCCTGGCCCAGGCCTGGTACACCACGGCGGGCGGCGACGCGGCCGGCGAGGCCGAAGCGCACCGCGCCGCCCACCGCGCGGCGGTGGTGGACGCGGTGGCCCGGCTGGTCGAGGTCCGCGCCCCCGCCCCGCAGCCGCCGGCCGCCTGACGGCCGGCGCCCGTCGGGGCGCGGTCACCCCCTCTCCCGATCCGCACCGGAGGTACAGATGGACGTCGCGCTCCGCACCGTGCAGGACGGCGACCTGGCGGTCTTCTACGCGCAGACGAACGATCCCGAGGCGGTCCGCATGGCGGCGTTCACCCCCGAGGACCCGGCGGACCGGGCCCGGTTCGACGCCCACTGGGCGCGGATCCGCCGCGATCCGGCGGTCGTCGCCCGCACGGTCGTCGGCGGGAGCGGGGAGGTCGTCGGCCACGCCGCGGTCTTCGGCCCGCCAGGGGAGCGCGAGGTCACGTACTGGATCGGCCGCGCGTACTGGGGCCGCGGAGCGGCGACCGCCGCGCTGCGCGCCCTGATCGCCGCCGTTCCGGACCGCCCCCTCCACGCCCGTGCGGCCGCCGACAACGCCGGCTCCCTCCGCGTCCTGCACCGGTGCGGCTTCGCGGTGTCCCGCACCGAGCGGGGCTTCGCGAACGCGCGCGGCGAGGAGATCGACGAGCTCCTCCTCACCCTCCCCGCCTGAACCCCGCCCGGCCTCACCCACGCCCCCGGGCGCCGAGGCACGCCGTTCGGGCGTCAGGGCGCGGGGACGGGCATGGCGAGGGTGGTGAGGTCGCCGCGGTCGGCGGAGCGGATCGTGACCGGCCCGTCGTGTCCCCTCAGGTCGAGCATCACGTCGGGGCCGATCGCGCCGCTCACGGCCGGATGGAGCGTCGTCAGCTCGAACCGGATCCGCAGGGCACCGCCCGTCGTGGTGGCCGGGAGGGGAGTGCCGGGGCGGCCGCCGTCCGCCGGGCGGACGTCCACCGCTCCGTCGGCGATGTGCAGGGCGACGCGGTCGCCGGGCAGTTCCTCCAGGGCGCGCAGCAGCGGCTCCTTCGCGACCGTCGCGCGGCCGGTGACCTCGCCCAGCGAGGCGAGCACCGGCCGGTGGTCGGGGAACTCCCCGGCCAGCAGCCGGCAGTACCGGTCCTCCCGCCCCGCCGCCCGGATCCGGATCCCGTGCGGCGCCGCCTCCAGCCGCACCAGCGGGCTGCGGCGGATCGCGGGGGCCGCCGCGCGCAGGTCGCCGCCGTCGACCGTGCCGGCCCACGCCCGCCCGGGGGCCCCGGCCGGGACCAGGGTGCGGGTGCAGAGGCGGTACCGGTCGGTCGCGGTCAGGGAGACCTCCTCCCCGTCCGCCTCGATGCGCAGCCCGGCGAGCACCGGCGTTTCCGGGTCCCCCGCGGACGCGCTCAGGACCTGCTCGACCGCGTCGGCCAGGACGGGCCCCTTCAGCGCCGCGATCGGCACACCGGGCGCGCCCCCGAGCGAGGCCCGGACGACGGCGGCCCCCCGTACGGCCGCCGCCGCCCCGCCGACGACCTTCGCCACGTGCGCGTCGAGCAGCCGGGACGCCTCCTCGGGCCCGGCGGCGAGGACCGCCTCGACGGCGGGCAGGGGCATGGCGATCTCGCGGAGCCGCCGCAGCGCGGTCGCCCGCGCCACCTGGCCGGCGCCGTAGGAGCGGTAGCCGGTGAGCGGGTCGACCTCGGCAGGGGGGAGCAGCCCGGAGTCCGCGTAGAAACGCAGGGCGCTGGGGGTCAGGCCGCAGCGGCGGGCGAAGGCCCCGATGGGCATCAGTTCGGAATTCGGCACCCCTCCATCCTTGGGCTTCGACCCACCTGAAGGTCAACATCAGCCGGCGGGCGGCCCGCGGGAGCCGCCCGCCGGCGCGGTCAGCGGAACCGGTGGAGGTTCTCGCCCAGGAAGGCCTCCAGGGTGCGCGGGGCGCGCCCGGTGAGCCGGCGGAAGGTGTCGTCCGGCTCCTCCTCGCGGTCCACCGCGAGCTGCTGGATCTCCACCACGTGGGTGGCCAGCCAGTCCGGCATCCCGCCCCGGCCGACCAGGTGGGCGTGGAGTTCGGCCGGGGCGAGGTCGACGTAGCGGACCGGCCGGCCCAGCATGCCGCCCAGCAGCGCGGTGAGCTCCTGGTGGCTGTAGGCCCGTCCGCCCGTGAGCGGGTACGTGCCGTCCGTCGGGGCCGGGTGGGTGAGGACCTCGGCCGCGGCGTCGCCGATGTCGCGGACGTCCACGTAGTTGCACCGCGCCCGGCCCGTCGCGCCGTGCACCACTCCGGCGGCGGCGATACCGGGCGCCAGGAGCAGCAGCCTCTGCATGAAGGCGTACGGCCGCAGGACGCTGGTGGTGACCCCGCAGGTCCGCAGCCGCTCCTCGACGAGGTGGTGGCCGCGGGAGACGGCGACGGGGGAGTCCGGCTCGGCGGCGGGCGCGGAGACCTTGACGATGTGCCGCACGCCGCAGTCGACGGCCGCCTCGACCGCGTTGAGTTCGTACCGGACCTGGTGCGGGCCGTTCGCCATGGTCAGCAGGAGCCGGTCCGCGCCGTGGAAGGCCGCCCGCAGGGACGCCGGATCGGCGGCGTCGGCCGCCGTGACGGCGGTACGGGCGCGCGTGGGCCCGTCGAGCGCGGAGGCCAGGCGGGCGGGGTTGCGGCTGAGGGCGCGGGTGGGCACGCCGAGGGCGGCGAGGCTGCGCAGGGTCGCACCGCCGGTGGCGCCCGCGGCGCCCATGACGACGATCACGACGTACGTCCTTCGGTTCGGGGGGTGGGGTCGATCCGGGGTTCACGTGTCCCGGCCGGGCGGCCGCCGCGCAGGCGCCAGGTGGTGAGGGTGGCCGCGATGGCCGCGGAGACCGGCAGGTCGACCGGCAGCCGGCCCGGCCAGGGGCTGTCGGCGAGGCCCGGGACCCGCGCGAGCCAGTGGGCCGCGGCGAGGCCGACGGCCAGGGCGAGCGCCGCAGCGGCCAGGCCCGCGACGGCGGCGGTGAGGGCGCGCGGGGTGCGTGCGGGCCGCGTGCGGGCGGACCGGCGCCGCAGCCCGCCGCCGACGGCGGCGGCCACCAGGGCGGAGGTGCCGCCGATGGTGGTGAACGCCGCCGCCGTCAGCGCCGGCTGCCCGGTGAGGGCGCCGCCGGCGCCGGCCGTCACGGCGGGCATCGCGTAGGCGGCCAGCACCTCGCCCCACAGGGCGGGGAAGGGCGGGGGTGCGCCGGGGGCCTTCCTCTTCGTCATGGATCGTCCTCTCGTCCGGCTTCCTCAGCCGGACATGGGTGATTAGGAGTGATTAGGAGACTAACTATTACGGCAGGAGCGGGGCCGCCCCGAGGGGCGGCCCGTGGAACGGGGTCGGTCAGTCCTCGGTCAGGGCGTCGATGCCCGCGACCACCCGCGCCAGCAGGTCCAGGAAGGTGGCGCGCTCCTCGGGCGTGAGCCCGCCGACGAGCGCCTCCATCCGGCGGAAGTGCTCGGGCGCCAGGTCGCGGAGCCGGTCGGCGCCGCGGGCGGTGAGGATCACCACGTTGCCGCGCCCGTCCTCGACGGACGGCCGGCGGGCCACCAGCCCCTCCCGCTCCAGGCCGTCGACCAGCCCCGTCACGGTGGCGCGGGAGACGCCGAGGCTCGCGGCGAGCTGGGAGGGCGACTTCTCGCCACCGTGGTCCTCCAGATCGGCCAGCAGCCGGTACCGGCCCGTGGAGAGGCCGAACCGGCCGAAGTGCACCTCGCCCGCCTGTCCGATCCGGGCGCCGGCCGCCATCAGCCGTGCCGCGACGAGCACCGCCTGCGGATCCGCCGACAGGCCGTAGCGGGCCACCTGGCGGCGCGCCTGGTCGAGCGTGGGTGCGGCCGGTCCGGCCGCGGCGTTCTGGTTCACGGCAATAATATGGCGCCTAATCAGATCCGCGGTCAAGTGGACCGGGACCCACCCCGGCCCGGGCATGCCCATGGCAGGATTGCCTGCGTGCCGGCAACCATCCCGTGTGAGCCCGTCCGTGCCTCCGTGTCGATCTCGGGGCGACGCCTTTCCTACCTGGACTTCGGCGGCCCCGGCCCGGCCCTCTTCGCCCTGCACGGGCATTTCGGCGAGGCCCGGACGTTCGCGCGGCTGGCCCGCCGGCTGGCGCCGGACTGGCGGGTCGTGGCCCTCGACCAGCGCGGCCACGGGTACTCCGACCAGCCCTCGGACTTCTCCCGCAACGGCTACGTCGAGGACGCGGCGGCCGTACTGCGCCACCTGGGCCTGGGCCCGGTGGTCGTCCTCGGCCACTCCATGGGCGGTGTCAACGCCTACCAGCTCGCCTTCCGCCACCCCCGGCTGATCCGTGCCATGGTCATCGAGGACATCGGCGCGGACGTGGACGGGGACGTCTCGTTCTGCCTCGAATGGCCGCACCGGGCCCCCACGCGGTCCGCCCTGCTGGAGGCCCTCGGCACGTCGGCCGCCCACCTGACGGACGCGGTCCGCGAATACGGGGACGGATGGGGCCTCGCCTTCCGCCCCGACGCCATGGCGGCGTCCCAGCGCGAACTGAACGGCAGCCACTGGCTGGCCTGGCTCGGCAGCCGCTGCCCGGCCCTGCTGGTGCGCGGCAGCCGCAGCAGCGTCCTGCGGGCCGAACACGCCCGGGCCATGGCGGCCCGGCGCCCGGGCACGCGGCTCGTCGAGCTCCCCGCAGGCCACACCGTCCACGAGACCGACCCCGAGGGGTTCGCCGCGGCCGTCCGGACCTTCCTCCGCGGCCTCGTACCGCCGCCCCGGCCGGCGCGGCAGCCGGATATTTCGTTGCCCCCGGCCGGTCCGGCCGGATAGGAAGAGCGCATGCTGAGAGGGCGCACCATCGGGCTCAGGGCCCGGCACGAGGACGACGTACCCGTTCTGCGGACCGAGCTCTACGACGACGTGGTCTACTCCTCGCGGGCGGAGTCCGGGCCGTGGCGGCCGGTCGGACCCGGGTCGAAGGACCCGCGGCTCGCCGTGGACGACAAGGAGCGGAGCGTCCAGTTCTCCGTGGTGGAGCTGGACGGCGGCACGCTCGTCGGCACCGCGGCGCTCTGGGGCATCGACACCCACAACCGGGTCGCGCACCTCGGACTGGGGCTGCGCCCCGGATTCCGCGGCAAGGGCCACGGCACCGACGTGGTCGCCGTGCTGTGCCACTACGGCTTCGTCGTCCGCGGCCTGCGGCGGCTCCAGATCGAGACGCTGGCCGACAACGCCGCGATGCTGCGCTCCGCCGAGCGCAACGGCTTCGTCCGCGAGGGCGTGCTGCGCTCCTCGGCCTGGGTGCTGGGCGAGGTCCTGGACGAGGTGCTGCTCGGGCTCCTCGCCCAGGACTGGGACCCGGCCCGGCGGCCCTGAGTCCGCCGGGCCGGCCCCGGGCGGCTCAGCGGAGGTCGAACCGGTCGAGGTTCATGACCTTGTCCCACGCGGCCACGAAGTCCCGCACGAACTTCCCGCGCGCGTCCGCGCAGGCGTAGACCTCGGACAGGGCCCGCAGCTGGGAGTGGGAGCCGAAGACCAGGTCGACGGCGCTGGCCGTCCACTTGACCTCGCCCGTGGACCGGTCCCGTCCCTCGAACTCGCCCTCGACCTCGGCGGACGCCTTCCACTCCGTCCCCATGTCGAGCAGGTTCACGAAGAAGTCGGGGGTGAGCGTCCCCGGCCGGTCGGTGAGCACGCCGTGCCGGGACCGCCCGAAGTTGGCGTCCAGGGCGCGCATGCCGCCCAGGAGTACCGTCATCTCCGGAGCCGTCAGCGTCAGCAGACTGGCCCGGTCCAGGAGCAGGGTCTCCGCCGACGGCTTCTCGCCTCCCCGGAGGTAGTTGCGGAAGCCGTCCGCGGCCGGTTCCAGCACCGCGAACGACTCCGTGTCGGTCTGCTCCTGGGAGGCGTCCGTGCGCCCGGGGGTGAACGGGACCGTGACCTCGTGGCCGGCGTCCGCCGCGGCCCGCTCCACGGCCGCGCACCCGCCCAGGACGATCAGGTCGGCGAGCGAGACCCGGGTACCGTCGGACCGCGAGCCGTCGAACTCCTGCCGGACGCGCTCCAGGGTCTCCAGCACCTCGGACAGTTCGGGGGTGTCGTTCACCTCCCAGCCCCGCTGCGGCGCGAGCCGGATCCGGGCGCCGTTGGCCCCGCCGCGCTTGTCGGTGCCGCGGAAGCTCGCCGCCGACGCCCACGCGGTGGCGACCAGCTGGGGGACGGACAGGCCCGAAGCGAGGATCGTGCTCTTGAGCGCGGCCACGTCCTCCTCCGTCACCAGGCCGTGGTCGACCGCGGGGACCGGGTCCTGCCACAGCTGGGGTGCGGGGACCCACGGGCCGAGATAGCGGGTGACGGGCCCCATGTCGCGGTGCAGGAGCTTGTACCAGGCCCTGGCGAAGGCGTCGGCCAGCTCGCCGGGATTCTCCCGGAAGCGGCGCGCGATCGGTTCGTACACCGGATCCAGCCTCAGCGCGAGGTCGGTCGTCAGCATCATGGGGGCGTGGCGCTTCGACGGATCGTGGGCGTCGGGCACGGTGCCCTGGGCGGAGGGGTCCTTCGGCGTCCACTGCTGCGCGCCGGCCGGGCTCGTCGTCAGCTCCCACTCGTAGCGGAACAGGTTGTCCAGGTAGCCGTTGTCCCACCGCGTCGGCTCGGTGGTCCACGCGCCCTCGAGTCCGCTGGTGACGGTGTGCGGACCGCTGCCGGTGTCGTACGCGTTGCGCCAGCCCAGGCCCTGCTGGTCCAGGGGCGCGGCCTCCGGCTCCGGACCGATGTACTCGGAGTCGACGGCGCCGTGGCACTTGCCGAAGGTGTGACCGCCGACGATCAGTGCGACCGTCTCCACGTCGTCCATCGCCATGCGCCCGAAGGTCTCGCGGATGTCCCGGGCGGCGGCCACGGGGTCCGGATTTCCGTTGGGCCCTTCCGGATTGACGTAGATCAGGCCCATCTGGACCGCTCCGAAAGGACCGGTGAGCTCCCGGTCGCCGCGGTAGCGTTCGTCTCCCAGCCAGGTGTCCTCCGGCCCCCAGAAGATTTCCCCGGGCTCCCAGACGTCCTCCCGTCCGAATCCGAATCCGAACGTCTTGAACCCCATGGATTCCAGCGCACAGTTACCGGCGAAAACGAGCAGGTCTGCCCAGGAGATCTTCCGGCCGTACTTCTGCTTGACCGGCCACAGGAGCCGCCGCGCCTTGTCGAGGCTCGCGTTGTCCGGCCAGCTGTTCAACGGCGCGAAACGCTGCATGCCCGCGCCGCCGCCACCGCGGCCGTCGGCGATCCGGTAGGTGCCCGCGGCGTGCCAGCTCATCCGGATGAACAGCGGCCCGTAATGGCCGTAGTCGGCGGGCCACCACTCCTGCGACGTGGTCATCACCTCGAACACGTCCCGCTTCAGCGCGTCGACGTCGAGGGTGGCGAACTCCCGCGCGTAGTCGAAGTCCTCGCCCATCGGATCGGCCAGGGGCGAATTCTGATGGAGAACCTGGAGGTCCAGCTGGTTCGGCCACCAGTCCCGGTTCGTCCTGGGAGGAGCCGCGGCGGGGGCCGGGGAGGGGATTACCGGGTTCTCGCTTTCGCTACCGGACACGTCCGTCCTTCTTCCTGTCTCGGTCTTTCCGTCTACTGGCTGCTGCCCGCCCGCGACGTCGGCCGCCCGTCCTCGCGCCCGGCGCCGGTGTTCGAGCCGTCTCGGCGTCCGTAATGGTCGCGCACCGGAGGCCCCAGAGCCACGAGAACACGCATGGCGACGCCGTGTACGACGGTCCGATTTTCCAAGGCGGCGCACGGGGACATTCCCTTCCGCGCAGCCGGATCAGCATTCCGCTTGTCTTTTTCCGGGAAAAGGGAAGCCGACCCCTACACGCGGCGCCAGACGGCCATGGCCCAGGAGAACGCGCCGAACAGCAGCAGCCCCGTCGCGACGGCGACCAGCAGCCACGGGCCCGCGGGGGTCTGGGCGAACGAGCGGAGGGTGTCGTCGACCCCCTTGGCCTTCCGCGGGTCGTAGGAGACGGCGGCGTGGACGAGCCACGCCCCCGCCGCGGCGAACACGGCGCCGCGCGCGACGCCGCCTGCCACGCCCAGCACGTCCACGCCCCGGCGGGCCGCCCGGGGAAGGCGGCCGGTGTCCATCTCCTCGCGGAAGGACAGCCGGGCCGCGTTCACGGCGATGACCACCCCGCCCACGGCGACGGCGAGGCCCACCGCCCCCACGAGCCACTGGCCGGCCGGGACGGCCAGCGCCGCGGCCGTCACGTCCCGTGACTGCTCGTCGCCGGAGCGCCCACCGCCCCGGCCCGCGGCGAAGGACAGGGCGGAGAAGGCCGCCACCACGTAGAAGCCGGCACGGGCGGCGGAGGCGACGCGTCGGGTCGGCTTGCGCCCCTCGGGTCCGGCGGCCCCGAAGACGGCCTCCGAGAGCCGCCACGCCGCCATCGCCACCAGACCCGCCCCGACCGCCCACACGAGCAGCCGCCCGAACGGATGGCCGGCGATCTCGGCGAGCGCCCCCGTACGGTCGGCCGCCTTCCCGGCGCGCCCGAACGCGATCCGCAGGGCCAGCAGGCCCACCAGCGCGTACAGCACCCCGCGCGTGGCCAGCCCGCACCGGGCGGCCGCGGTCACCGCCGCGCGCGTCTCGCGCGCCCGTGTCCCGCCGACGGACGGTGCTGCCATGTTCCGCCTCCCGTGAAGGTGTCCGCAGCGCCCCTGCCCGCTGCGCCGCCCGCCATGCACCGGGCCGGGCCGCACGGTTCCGCCGCGGGCCCGGCCGGTCCCGGGCGGCCGTTTCGACCCCGGGAGCCCGGGTAACCGCGCCGTCACCGAGCACGGTCACCGACGAGGAGGCGGCATCCATGGCAGGCATAGGCGGTTGCATCACCCTGATCGTGGTGGGGGCGATCCTCACCTTCGCGAGCGACTGGCACATGGACGGGATCGATCTCGACGTGGCGGGCCTGATCATGATGGTCGCGGGGCTCCTCGGACTCGCCGTCTACAGCAGCGTCCTGCGCCGCCGCCGCACGGCCGCCCTCCCGGTGGTCGACGAGACCCGTGACCGGACCTGAGCGGGGCGGGGCGGGGCGGGCCGGCGCGTCGGATCCCCGGAAGTCCGGCGCCGATGTGCAAAGCGCCCGATCACGGGTAGGCGCGGCCCGTGACCGCCCCCGTCCCCCCGACGTCCCCCGCGGCCGGAGCGAGTCCCCGCGCCGCGGCCGGTGGGCGGCGGCCGACCAGGAGGTCCCCGTGCCCAGCACCGCACTGACGTACCGTGACCCCGCGCCGCGCCTGATCGCGCTGCCGGGCGTCTACCGCCCCCAGGCCGACACCCTGCTGCTCGCCGACGCCCTCGCCCGCGAGCCCCTGCAGCCCGGTGCCCAGGTCGTCGAGATCGGGACGGGCACCGGAGCGCTCGCCCTCCGCGCGGCGGCCCGGGGGGCCGAGGTCACCGCCGTCGACGTGGCCTGGCCCGCGGTCCTCGCCGCCCGGCTCAACGGGTGGCGCCGGCGCCTGAGGCTGCGCGTCCTGCACGGCGACTTCGCGGCCCGGACCCGTGGGCGGCGCTTCGACCTCGTGCTGGCCAACCCGCCCTACGTCCCCGGCCCCCGGGCACGGCTGCCCGCCGGCGGAGCCCGGCGGGCCTGGGAGGGCGGCCGGGACGGCCGTGCCGTGATCGACCGGATCTGTGCGGCCGCCCCCGCCCTGCTGCGCCCCGGAGGCGTCCTCCTGATGGTCCATTCGGGGATGTGCGGGGCGCAGGAGACCCTCGCCCTCCTGGCCCGGCAGGGGATGACCGCCCGCATCGCGGAACGCACCCGCGTCCCGTGGGGGCCGGTGCTGCGCTCCCGCGGCGCGTGGCTGCGCGCGAGCGGCCTGGCGCGGGAAGGCGACGAGCTGGAGGAGCTGGTGGTGGTCCGTGCCCGGTACGCCTGAACCCGACCGCACCCCGGCGCTGGCCGGGCGGGCACCCCGCCCCCGGCGGGTGGCCGTGGAGCGGGGCGGCCCGGTCCTGGTCGAGGGGCCGGTCGAGATCGTCCTGGACGACGGGACCGTCGCCCGGTCGGACCGGTTCGTGGTCGCCGTGTGCACATGCCGCCGCACCCGGACCCACCCCTGGTGCGACACCAGCCACCGCGCCCGCAAGCGCTCCGCCCCGCCACCCGCGCAACCCGGTGGACCCGCAGGGCCCGAAGACGGGGAGGACAGCGAAGACGGGGGAGACAGCGAAGACAGGAGCGAGCGATGACCGCACCCGCCCACCCCCGCGCCCGACGCGACGCGCCGGCGGGAGCCGCGTCCGCCCCCGTACTGGTCGAGGGCCGCGGGCCGTTGTCCCGTGCCGTCGTCGCCGCCCTGCGCGGCGGCCGGACGCCGGACGTGGACGCCGGGGCGGCCCCCGGGGCCGATCCGTGGGGTGAGGACCTGCACCTCGCCCTCTACCTGCTCTACGAACTGCACTACCGCGGCTTCGCCGGGGTGGACGACGCCCTCGAATGGGATCCGCACCTGCTGCGGCTGCGCGCGACCCTGGAGGACCGCTTCCTGCGCGCCCTGCGCACGGCGACGCACGACGCCCCGGACACGGTGGCGGAGGCCTTCGCCCCCCTCCTCGTCGAACCGGTGGACCCGGCCGGGAGCCTCAGCCGCCACCTGGAGACCGAGGGCGAGCCGTGGCAGCTGCGCGAGTACGCGGCCCTGCGCTCCCTGTACCACCTGAAGGAGGCCGACCCGCACGCCTGGGTGATCCCCCGGCTGCGCGGCCGCGCCAAGGCCGCCATGGTCGCCATCGAGTACGACGAGTTCGGCGCCGGCCACGCCGACCGCATCCACGCCCGCCTCTTCGCCGACCTCATGGAGGACCTCGGCCTGGAGACCGCCTACGGCCACTACCTGGACCGGGCCCCCGCGCCGTTGCTCGCCACCGTCAACCTGATGTCCCTGCTGGGCCTCCACCGCTCCCTGCGGGGAGCCCTGGTCGGACACTTCGCGTGCGTGGAGGTCACCTCCTCGCCCGGCTCCCGGCGCCTCGCCCGGGCCGTGCGCCGGTGCGGCGCGGGGGAGGCGGCCGAGCGCTTCTACGCCGAGCACGTGGAGGCCGACGCCGTCCACGAGCAGGTCGTGCGCCACGAGGTCATCGGCGGACTGCTCGCCGACGAGCCCGACCTGGAGCCCGACATCGCCTTCGGCTGCGCGGCGACCCTCCTGCTGGAGGAGCGCCTCGCCGCGCACATCCGCTCGGCCTGGGCACGGCACCGCTCGGCCCTGCGGGCGCCGGACGCCCCGGCACCCGGCACGGCGGACGGGGCGGGGCCGGTCACTTGACGGGGACGGCGTCCTTCGGGGAGGTGTGCCAGTTGGTGACGACCGGGTGGTCGACCGTGATGGTGCCGACCGGCAGCGAGACCGGGTCGGGGTCGGAGTCGCCGACGGCGACGATGATGCTCTCCAGCTCCTTGCCGCCGTTCTCCTTGGTGGTCTTCGGGTTCACCCCGGCGTAGGCGGCGGTGCTCCCGCTCAGCTGGACCTGCTGGGCCGCGGCGTGCTCGGCGGGACCGGCCTGGGTGCCGTCGGAGCCGAACGCCACGGTCGGCAGCGCGGCGGGCAGGTAGCAGGTGATCCCGGGCTTGGCCTTCGCGGTGATCAGGACGTATCCGCCGGCCTGGCTCTCGGACTTGGCGCTCCAGGCGATGTCGTTGGCGCCGCAGGTCTGCCCGACGGGCTTGCGCACCCCGTTGCCGGTGTCGGCGCCGGAGCCGTCCGCGGTTCCCTTCCCGCCCTGCTTGGCGCCGGCCGCGGGCGCGCCGGACGGCGCGGAGGCCCGGCCGGACGGAGCGCTGGCGGAGGGGGCCGGCGCGGCGCCGGTGTCCGTGGCCGCGTCGGAGTCCTGGCACCCCGTCAACAGCATGGCGCCGCCGAGGAGGGCGGCGGAGACGAGGAAGGCCTTGCGGTGGTTGCCGGACGACATGGACGAGCCCCTTGGTGGTCTGTGGTCGAGGCCGAATCCTGTTCGGTTCCTCGGCGCTTACCCCACCACTGTGCGGGAGTTGGGCGCCGAAGGGCGTGCGGCGTCGCCGTTCCAGTACAACGCTGTCACCAATCGGTGACATGATCACGAAGAGTCGGCCGCCGCTCCGCTCCGCCGGCGGGGGCTCGCCCGTCCGGCGGACGTATGCGGCGGCGCGGGGCGCCGCCGCCCGGACGGGATACGGATGTTCCCGGTACCCCCCTCGTCCCCGGGAGACTCGATGACCTGCATCAACCGACGTGACCTCGCGCTGCTGGCCCTCCGTGCCGGAACCGGGGCCGTGCTCATGGCCCACGGCACGCAGAAGCTGTTCGGCTGGTTCGGCGGCGGTGGCCTGGACCGGACGGCGGCCGCGATGGAGCACATGGGCTTCACCCCCGGCCGGCGCAGCGCCCTGGCCGCGGGACTCGGCGAGACGGGCGGCGGGGCCCTGCTGGTCCTGGGTCTGGCCACCCCGGCGGCCGGCGCCGCGGCGGCGGGCGCCATGGCGGGCGCGGTGTCCGTCCACGCCCCGGCCGGGTTCTTCGCCCAGGAGGGCGGATTCGAGTACCCGGCGTTCCTCGGCTTCACCGCGGCCGCCATCGGCCTCGCGGGCGCGGGCCGCTACTCCCTGGACCACGCCACCGGCCACACCTTCGACCAGCGGTGGATGCTCCTGCTGGCGTTCACCGCGAGCGCGGCCGGGGCGGCCGCGGTCGTCGCCAGGAGGGCCCGGGGCCTCCAGGACGCCGGCGGGGAGACGGCCTGAGCCGGCCGGACCGCCGGACTGGCGTGATCTTTCAGGCCGGAAACCGGCTGTCACGGTGCGCGGAGAGGCCGTAGGAATGTGCTGCCGTTTCCCGTTGGCCCATTTCGCCGCCAAGGAGCCCCTCATGACCCGTTTGCGCACCACCGCCATGGCCGCCGCCGGTGCCGCCGCCATGTTCGCCCTCACCGCCGCTCCCGCCCAGGCGGCCCCCGGCGACGTGACCACCACCTGCGCGAGCACCGCCACCCCGGTGGGCTACGTCGACGTCAGCTGGGGCTACAGCAACACCTGCGGCGGCCAGAACTTCGCCCCGAACATCAAGCAGATCAAGCAGCTCACCGGCCTGCCCATAGGCACCGTCGTCCAGGCCTGCGGCTCCGCCTACTACCCCGCCGGCTGGGTCCAGACCAGCTCGTACTACTCGAGCTCCTGCGTCGCCTTCCCGAACTCCGGCTTCAACAACAACGCCTGGACCCTCAAGCGCGTCTCCTGACCCGGTCAGCGACCGCGGCCCCGCCCGTCCCGCGCACCGCACCGCGCGGGACGGGCGGTCCGGCCCGGGCGGATGCGGGGACGTCTGGGTAGCGCGACCAGCCGGGGTGAGTACGAGGACTCAGGCGGCCCGGGGACGGCGTCGGCGAGGCTGGGGGAGCCGCCGCAGCCGTCGTCACGAACGGGGAAGAACGCCATGCTCAGCCGTCTCGCCCAGCTCCTGGTCCCCGTCCTGGGCCGGGTCCGCGTCACCACCGCGCCCGAGGTCGGGGTCCCGCCCGGCAGCGTCATCGTCGCCAACCACACCTCCCTCGCCGATCCCGCCGTGGTCCTCGCCGCCCTGCGCCGCTGCGGTGTCGAACCCGTCGTCATGGCCGCCGCCGGCCTGTGGCGCGCCCCGGTCCTCGGACGCCTGCTCGTCCGCGAGGGCCACATCCCCGTGCACCGGGGGCACCGGCGGGCCGCCGAAGCCCTCGACCACGCCGCGTCGGCACTGGCCGCGGGCCGCTCGGTGCTCCTGTACGCCGAAGGCGGCATCCCCTCCCGCCGCGACGCCGCCGAAGCCGCGCCGCTGGCCTTCCGCAGCGGGCTCGCCCGGCTGGTCGCGCGCACCGGCGCGCCCGTCGTCCCCGTGGGCCAGGCCGGGGCGCGGCGGGTCACCTCCGGGAGCGCCGCCAAACAGCTGGCCGGCCTGGTCACCGCCCCGCTGAGGCGCCCGCGGCTGCACGTCCACGTCGGGCGCCCGCTGGAACTGACCGGCGACGCCGACGCCCGCACCCGCCAGGCGCACGACGCCGTCACCGACGCCTGGCGCACCGCCGCCGCGCAGCTGCGCGAGCCGGCCGCCTACGCAGCGTGACAGGGGCGGGATCGCGCCAATTCCGGAGATCGCGCCGTACGCGGCGGCGCGATCGGTAGCGTCCCGGTACGGAAGAACGCAAGACCCGTGCCGCGCCCGGCACGTGACACCGACGGAGGACAGCCATGGCGAATGTGGAAGTGTCGCTGAAGGAAGCGATGACCTCGATCGAAGGGGCCCTGGGAGTGGCACTGGTGGACTACGCCAGCGGGATGGCCCTGGGCACGCTCGGCGGCGGCAAGGACCTGGACCTGATGGTGGCGGCCGCCGGCAACACCGACGTCATCCGGGCCAAGCTGCGGACGATGGAGATGCTCGGCATCCAGGACGAGATCGAGGACCTGCTGATCACCCTCGGCGGCCAGTACCACCTGATCCGGATCCGGCGCGGCCGCGCCGGCGGCGGTCTGTTCCTCTACCTGGTCCTGGACCGCAACAAGTCGAACCTGGCGATGGCCCGCCACCAGCTCAGCCGCATCGAATCCGATCTGGAGGTCTGACCGCGGCGTCCGTCGGGCCCACGCATGCCCATGAGTTGAAGAAGTCTTCAACTCGGAACATGTGAAACAGGTCAACATCGGTTCCGCGTGGGCCGACAGGACGCGACGATGGGTGAAGTGGTGGTCTCCGTCCGAGCCGGAGCCGGTTCGAGGAAGAACAGGAGTGTCGTGCGCATGCAGGTCCCGCTGTACCAGGCCAAGGCCGAGTTCTTCCGGATGCTCGGCCACCCGGTCCGCATCCGGGTACTGGAGCTCCTCCAGGACGGCCCGATGCCCGTACGGGACCTGCTGGCCGAGATCGACGTCGAGGCGTCCAACCTCTCGCAGCAGCTCGGCGTCCTGCGCCGCTCGGGCATCGTCGTCTCCACCCGTGAGGGATCGACCGTCACCTACGCCCTCGCCGGCGGCGACGTCGCCGAACTCCTTCGCGCCGCGCGCCGGATCCTCACGGAGATGTTGGTGGGCCGCAACGCCCTGATCGCCGAGCTCAACGAGGCCGAGCCCGACCCGGCCCGCGCGTAGGACCGCCCGCCGCCCCGCCCGCCGCCTGACCCCGCCGCCGCGGGGCCGGCCGGGGGAGGGGGACGGGCGCCGGTGCGGGCCAGATGGAGGCGCCCCGGCTGCGGAACCGCCGGAGGGCTGGTGGCATCGGTGGGATGAAGGATCCCTTCGCCTGCGAGGAGCCGTCCCTGCTCGCCCGCACGGGTACCGCGGACCGTGCCGCGGCCCGCCGGGCCGTCGCCGCCCGGGCGGCCGACAGCGAGGACCTGAGGATGCTGCTCGACATGCTCGGGCTGTGCCCGGCCGACGATCCGCCGCCCGGGCGCGCCCGTTCCCGCTGACGCGGCCGGGGCCGCGGGAGGCGGTGCCGGCTCCCGGCCGGCCCCGGCGCGCGGGGTCACTCGGTGTGCGTGGAGACGCTCACCCCGCTGAAGTCCTGTGCGGCGGCGAGGCTGAAGTAGACCCAGCCGGACGGCGGGTTGTCGACGGTCAGGCTCTCGCCGTTGCCGGCGCTGGCGGACTTCGCCCGGTAGCTGCCGGTGGTGGCCCAGCTGCCGCCGCCGTAGTACAGGTCGGCGTTGCCGGTGCCGCCGCTGCTGGTGACGGTCAGCCGCTTGACCCCGGCCGGCAGGTACACGAAGTGGTAGCTGTAGTTGCCCGCGGAGGCCGCGAGGCCGTCCCGGCGGCAGTTGCCGTCGAACTGGCGGGGGTCGGCGAGGGTGCAGAGCGGGGTGGACGGGGCGTCCGGCAGCGGCCCGCAGCCGTCGGTCGCGCAGGTGCTGGTCAGCCAGGCGGCGAAGCCGGCGTCGTAGCCGGTGCCGATGGTCTGCTTCAGGAAGGCGCGGGCGCCGTTCCAGTCGCCGGCGCGGTACTTGGCGAGCACGGTCTCGACGTCGGGGCGGTGCGCCTGGAGCATGTAGCGGACCGCGAGGAAGCCCCAGCGGTAGACCCGGGTGGAGTTGACCGCGGGGTCCGCGTTCTGGTCGTAGACGGTGTCGAACAGCTCGCTGAGCCGGTAGGTGTTCTTGCCGGCCTCGGCGACGGCGTCGGCGTTGCGCTCGCCCCGGTAGCCGTAGGAGATGTTCTCGGCGATGCCCTCGACCCACCAGATGGTCGGCGTGGTCATGCCGGCCTCGAAGTCGCCCGCCATGTCGTAGCGGCCGTCGAGGTAGTGGGTGTACTCGTGGTTGAGGTTCCAGATCTGGAACTGCGGGCGCAGCCAGCTGGCCTCGTGGGCGATGAAGCGGGCCTGGTTGCCGGCGGCGGCCGGGTTGCCCTCCTCGTACATCCCGCCGTTGTCGACGTCGATGTCGTAGATGGCCCAGGCGTACAGCGCGTACTGGGTGTAGTCGTCGAAGACGACGACCTCGAGGTCGGTGTTCTGGTCGCCGGGTATCGCGCCCTTGTCACCGATGATCCGGTGGAAGTAGGCGTCCTGGTTGACCAGGCTGGTACAGGTGCCGGCCAGCTGGTCGGGGGACATGTCCTGGGCACGGATCTTCAGGCCCGGGGTACAGGTGTGCTGGATCGGCAGCACGGACGGGAGCACCCGCGCGCCCAGGTCGCAGATGGCGTACGCGGCGCAGTTGTTCCGGTCGTACTGGCGCGTGTACCAGCCCAGGTTCATGGTGATCGGGGCCGTGGGGCCGACGTTCGGGTAGCGGTTGACCAGGTCCTTCAGCAGCGGCCGGAGCCGGTCCTTGAGCTCGGGTACGTCGAGCGCGTGGCCGAGGTGCCGGCCGACGTTGCTGACGACGTCCAGGCGGTTGAGCTGGGCGCCGTTGCGCGTGATGAAGCCGGCCCAGGTGTCGAGGATGGAGGGGTCGGCCTTGAGCGCGGCCCGCCAGCCGCGGCCGTCGTCCTTGGCCTTGAAGCCGTTGTCGACGACCCACTCGACGTGCTGCATGGCGAGGTCCATCTGGCCGGGCCAGGTGCCGTCGTAGCTGCCGAGCAGCCACTTGACGACGCCGGCGTAGCGGCCGGCCGCGTGGGTGCTGTCGATGAGCGTGACGACCTCGTTGAGGATCTCGCCGTTGGCGTCGGTGACGTCCTTGCTGTGCGGGGAGGCGAAGAAGGCGTCCAGCGCGCCGAGCGCCGCGCCGTCCAGTGCCGTGCCGTAGTCGCCGACGACGTCGGCGTGGTTGTCCTGCACGTAGTAGCCGGCGCGCAGGAACAGCACCAGCTGTCCGATGGCGGCCCGGTTGTCGCCCGCGTAGCCGGCGGAGGCGTCGCGCAGGGCGTTGGCGACGGTCACCATCTGGGCTTCGCGGAAGGTCTTGCGGGCGTCCTCGCCGGTGAGGCCGAACAGCGGGTAGGTGCAGGTGATCCGGGGAAGGGCCGTGAGCTGCCGGACCAGCGCGCCGCCCGTGGCGTTGATCACGCCGGAGAGGTCGGAGCAGTCGTCGGACGCGGCGGCCGAGGACTGCCGGCCGTCCTTCGGGGCCTTGGCCGGCCGGACGGCCGGGGCGGGGGCCGGGCGGGACTCCTCGGTGCTGTCCTGCGAGGAGATCCGCAGGCGCGAGCCGTTCTTCATCGCGTCGGGGGACCTGGGCACCGGGATCGACCGCGGCGCCGGGGCCGGGCCGCCCCGCGCGTGGGCGCCGGCCGGGGAGGCGGCGGCGGGGGCGGCCTGGCTCGGTGGCGAGAACAGGCCGAGCGCGATGAAGACGGCTGCGCCGAGTGCGGGAAGCCGGCGCGCGCCGGTCTTCGATATCCGGAAGGGATGCATCTGTGGGGGCCTCCGGGGCCGTGGTGCCGCGCGTTCAGGACACGGCTGTTGACATGTGACATGTAAAATTGCACATGTCGCATCGCTCCGGAAGCTTTCTCGCCAGATTGGCTTGGTACCGCAACTGAAACGTTGTCAACTCCGGGCCCCGGAGGGCCTGCAGGCTCCCGTCCGGGCGTCAGCGGGTCCGTAGCGGGTCGAGGAGACCCGCGGGAAGGTACTCGGCGAGGGCCGCCGGGTCCGCGGCCCAGTGCGGCGGCCGCCGCAGGGGCCGTCGCGGCAGGGACGCGGTCTGGTCGCCGCCGAGCCGCCGGGCCACGTCCTGGCGCAGCTTCGGCAGCATCGCGTAGAGCATGTCGCCGGGGCAGGAGGTGCTGTTGAAGTCCCGGTGCCCGTAGATCTCGGAGGCGGGCACCCCGTACTGGCGGCAGACGTGGGCGCACAGGTCGGCGAGGGCGGAGAACTGCGCGGCGGGGGGCTCCTCCGTCATGTAGGTGCCCTCGTTCTCGATGCCGATGGCCACGCTGTTCTGCCCCACGCAGTGGGCGCCCCGCACCAGCCGGTCACCGGCGACCAGTGCGGCCAGGCTGTCGTGGCGGCCCTCCAGGACGAAGGCACCCCGGCTGACGGTGAAGTGCTGGCCGGTGTCGATCCAGCCCTGCATGTCCATGTGGTACGTCTGGATCGCCCGGGCCAGCGCGTGGGCCCGCTGCTGCGAGTAGTCGGTCACGTTGGCCGTGGCCGTGTGGTGCACGATGATCCGCTCGGGGCGCGTGCCGAGGACCACCACCTCCTCGGACGCCTCGCGGGCACCCCAGCCGTCGCAGTCGGTGATCCGGGGCGCGGCGGCGCCGTCCCGACGCCCGGACCCCCCTGCGGCGGCGCCGGCCGCGGAGGCGGGGGAGGACAGGAGGCCGGCGGACCCGAGCGTCAGCGCGGCGAGGACCAGGCTGCGGCGGGACAGCCGGGCGGACGGGTCGGAGGTCATGGAGCCGCCTGTTCCGGTGGGGGGACGGGCCCTCCATGCAACGGGACGGGACCGCCCGCGGCGCGCAGGCGCTCCGCGGGACGGCCCCCCGGACCCCTTTCGGGGGACGGCGGGCCCGCCGTACGGCGCGCGCGCCGTCCCCGGGGCGGGGGCCGCGGCCGGGCGGAAGGTCCGGCAGCGCCGACGGCCCGCCCGGGACTCTCCGGGCGGGCCGTCACGGCCGGGGGCGGGGCAGGTGTTAGG